>NZ_BPUU01000004.1:0-262791 GCF_054772415.1 Capnocytophaga sp. HP1101 | reverse complement strand
AAAGCAATCACTGTACCGAACTATTACTTTTCTCCGCTCTGTCATATTTTTTCCTGTTTTTTGTGTAAACCTATTTCAGGATATGACAACGACCTCACACTTCTTAACTTTTACCTTTTACCTTCAATATTTGGTATTATTAGTGTTAAATATTTTTCCTTTCTTAGAATTATTCCAATTTATTTACTATCTTTGCACCCTCATTCTTATAAATTGAAATAATAATAATGCCTCTATTTCTCAAAAATACAATCATTTTACTCACTCTCCTTTGTGTGGTGCAAACCTTCGCACAACCTGTAAACAATGAGGTTACGCAGCTTGATGAGGTTGTCCTCACAGGTCAATCGCCTATCAAGCAAGTGCAAAAAGCAGCCTACAACGTGGTAGCTATCGAAGCCCAACAGTTGCGCACTGTCAATACCAATGCCGCCGATATGCTCGCACGTGCCTCAGGCGTGAAGATGCGCGAAACGGGCGGTGTAGGAGCTGAGGCAACAATTAACCTCAACGGCTTTACAGGGCATCACGTGCGCGTGTTTATCGATGGCGTACCTATGAACGAAGCCAATGCCTCATTCCGCATCAACAACATTCCAGCCGAGATGATTGAGCGTATCGAAATTTACAAAGGCGTAGTACCCGTTGCTTTTGGTGCCGATGCCCTCGGAGGCGCTATCAATGTAGTTACCCGCAAAAGCAGTTATAACTACGGCAATCTGTCTTACACTTTTGGCTCGTTCAATACTCATAAAAGCACCCTCAACGTAGGGCAACGTCTCACCGATAACATTTCAGTGGAACTGAACGCCTATCAGAATTACTCCGATAATAGTTATAAAGTCTTCACCGAGTACCTAAACCTCCAAACGGGCACTTACTCTAAAGAAAAACGCTGGTTCAAGCGCTTCCACGACCGCTATCACAACGAAGCTATCATCGGGCGTGTGAACATCTTTGATGAACCTTGGGCTGATAAACTCACTTTTGGTCTCAATTACAATCAAGAGGATAAACAACTGCAAAATGCAAACCTGATGCAAAAGGTCTTCGGAGGTAAATACCGCAAATCACACACCTATTCCTCCTCAATGGAATATGAAAAAAGAAATCTCCTACGCGGTCTCTCTTTTTTCCTCACGGCTCGTTACGACCTTTCTTCTACCCATAATGTCGATGAAGAAGCTCGCCGTTATAGCTGGACGGGTGAATATGAGCCAATGGCAGCACAAGGAGAGTCTCAACTCCAGAACACCGTTTTTGAAGGCAATACAGGCTACATCACCTCGCATTTTGATTACGCACTCAGCGATAAACATCTGTTCCAGCTCACGCATACTTTTAGCAATTACACTCGTCGCAATAAAAATATGCTCATCACCAACTATACCCTCGATTCCGATTTTATGCGACGCGTCAATGAGAAGAATATCACAGGATTATCCTATAAGTTCACTCCCTCCGAACGTTGGAATATCCTTACTTTTGGCAAATATTACAACACGGCGGTTACAGGTCCTGTGGTGATTAGTGGGCAAGGAGTGCGTGCTATATATAAAGAAGAAACGCAGCACACCAAAGCTTGGGGCTATGGAGCAGCTACTACCTATCAGCTGGCAAAGCCCTTGCAAGCTAAATTGTCCTATGAAAAGAGTTTCCGCTTGCCTACCGATACTGAACTCTTTGGCGACGGCGATTTGGAACTGGGCAACTACAACCTCAAACCCGAAAATAGCGACAACCTGAATGTCAATTTCTCTTACCAACCTTCGTTCAAAACGCATTCACTCTTGGTAGAAGCCGGCTTTTGCCTATCGTTATATCAAAGATTATATCATTAGGAGTATCGTGAGTGCAGGCGCCAATGAAGGTTCAGCAGGTAGTCGCAACCACGGCAAAGTACTCAATATGGGGGTCGATGCTACCTTGCGCTATTTTTATAAAGAGGTCTTTTCAATAGGAGGTAACCTTTCGTATATGAACTTGCGTAACAAAGAAGAACTTACTGAAACAGGGCGACCTTCAGCAATTTACAACGACCGCTTGCCTAATATGCCTTATCTCTTTGGCAATGCCGATGCCAATTATAACATAGGGAGTCTCATCTCCAAGAATGATAGATTATCAATAGGGTACAACCTGTTTTTCACTGAAGAGTTTTACACCTCGTGGCAAAGTGAAGGTACTAAAATAAAAGTTCCTCGTCAGCTATCGCACGATGTGAGTCTTACTTACTATACGCCTAATAAGCGTTTAAGTCTTTCCGTAGAAGCTAAAAACTTTACTGATGAACTGCTGTACGACAATTACAGCCTCCAGAAAGCGGGTCGCGCTTTCTATGCCAAACTGTCGTATCGCTTTCTTTAACTAATTTACTAATTTGTTAATTTAAAAATTATGTATACAACTTTCAAACACACGCTACTTGTAGGCTTAAGCCTCGTAGCCTTTACGTCTTGCAAAAAAGACAATGATACGCCCACTCCTGCTCCCACAGAAGAAGGAAACTTTTTCATCGATGCAGGAGGTGACCAAAATAAGACTCGCTATCTTTAGTCGCTAAGAATGTAGAAACTGGTGAAATGCCCCTCAGTGCTAACCAAGAACAGTTTAAAGAAGCTAACGGCTATTTCTGGCAATTCAATAAGAATACAGCAGTAGGCTTGTCCTATGGATTTAAAGGAGCAGGGATTGGTATCTCTTACGAAAAAACCGCTCAAGGCATAAAACACCTTACTGATTTTGACGTGGCTGAACGTGCAACTACTTATGGCTTCTTCGGCAACTATTGGGTAACCGTAGTGGGCGGACAAGCTTATGAGGGTAAAAGAGATGGTGCTACCTTCAATTTCCGCAATGCCAATGATTATACCAAAGCTTTTACCAAAACCATCCACACCGCTAATCTCTTGCCTGATATGAACACCGCTACCTCTACTGAAGAAATCGTGTCTTTCGCAGGTATTTTGGATAATGGCAACGGCGAGTTCTTCAGTGGTATGATTGTATCCGACTATAAAGATGTACAAGTAGCCCAAGGCTCAAGTACAGGTAAAATCCACAATCCTGATGTCGTTTATGTAGGGGTTTTCAATAAAGATTTGAACCTTGTACGCCACTACAAAAGCGATAAACTCAGCTATAGTGCAGGTCGTTTCAAATCACAATATCTGTTAGAAATAGGCAAAGCCGATAACGGCGATGTGTACGTATTCTCAGGTGCCATTGCTAAGAATCCACCTGCCGTAAAAGCTCCTCAAACCCCTGATGCTCCTTCCACAAAACCTGCAGGTGCTTTGCGTATCAAACCTAATGCAACCGATTTTGACAGTAGCTACTTCTTTGATATTTCAGCCAAATCCAATGACGGCATCTTCCGTCGTGTATGGCATATCACTGGCAATAAGTTCTTGTTGGAATTCTTTAACGATGCCTCCAAAGCAGCTTTGAATGTGGTAGATGTAAACCGCTTTGCTATCGTGGATATGGAAGCACAAACCTTCAATTGGGTAAGCGGACTCCCAGCTCCTACTGATTTTGCCAATATGACATCAAACCCTGTAGAACCTGCTATCTACAACGGTAAAGTATATTTGCCTGTAAATATAAAAAGTGGTGATCCCGCCATCTACATCATCGACCCCGCTACCAATGCCGCTACCAAAGGCTTAGTAGTGAAAGGCGCAAGTTTTATCAACGCCATCGGTCGCCTCTAAACCCTAAAACCTAAAAAAGTGCTTGAAGAACAACACTCTTCAAGCACTTTTTTAATTGTCAATTATCAATTGTCAATTGTTAATTGATAATACTTTCTTAGCTTCTGCCTCTTTCCCATTCTTCCGCAACCACTTTGCTGTATTTCTTAAGTATTCTTCTGAAGGTTGAAACTCAAAATGCAATCGCTTTGAAAGTGCCTTGTACCGCTCTTGAATTACCGCTGGATTCTCCTGAATATCATTCCGGTCGATAAACATTTCAGCAAAAAGTCGTCGCATCAAGTCTATATTTCCTATCACCTGCACCGTGCCGTGGTTCTCGTTAGGATATTCAGCAAAATACGTTTCTAAATTCTTAAAATACCCTTTAGTCACCATTGCCTGAACGCTTTCTATCACTTCCCTATGCCTACTGCGTCCATTGTTGCGCACTTTCCTCCCCGAATACGACATATAGAACACTCTGTGCTTAAAATCCTTGCCCTTGTTCGCTTCAAACAGTTGCACCCCATCGTTTTTACCCCACCACAAACTCGGGTCGTGGGCAATATAAGCATTGAACAGTTCCGTATGCTTGTTCAGTGCCGAAACCACCGCCAATCCGCTCAGCGAATGTCCTATTAAGATACGGAAATCATTACAGCGATATTGCTTTTTCACGAAAGGAATCAATTCCTCACCTACAAATTGCCAAAATCGGTCACTATCAGTAGCAAAATCCCGTTCACGTTCTGTATTTTCAATCCCAATGACAATCATTTCAGGCACATTAGGGATACCTTGCCCCAATTTCTCTATTAAAGTAGAAAAATAATTAAAATTCGTCTCCCCATCTAATAGATACACCACAGGGTAGGTAGTAGGTTTCAGTGAAGTATCATAGTACGACGGTGGTAAAGAAACACTAATGGTACGAGTTTCTCCTAATAGCTTAGAGGATACTGCAAATTGTTCACCCACACAAATAAGCTCCTGCCCTTGAACAAAGCTATAAGATAACAAGCAAAAGAAGAAGACCTTTTTCATTAGTTAATTATTTAAATAAGTGTAAAAATACTAATACCTTTCAAATTGTTTTTTATCTCACACATTAGCAAAGTGTTTAATTGCTTGTCGTGCTACGACCGGCTAACCACTATCCTCGTCGCGATTTCATCAAAAGTGATTTCCTCTCCTTCTGGCAAGTTATCCACAAAAGCGATGCTATCGGTAAGGGTTTCGTTCTTGATATAGGCTTCGTTGGCGGCAACGGCTGCTTGGAGGGCAGGTTGCGCTTGCAAGCGTATATTGATGCGGTCGGTGATGTCGTAATCGTTGTCCTTGCGGATATTTTGAATGCGGTTTACCAACTCACGGGCTATTCCCTCTTGGCGCAACTCAGGGGTGATGTGAATATCTAAGGCAACTAACAGACTGCCTGCGGTGGCAACCAACCAGCCTTCTATATCCTGCGTACTGATTTCCACATCGTCTAAGCTGAGGGTTACTTCCTTATCAGTGAGTTGCAAGGTATAACTTTGTGCTTTTTCAAACTGTGCGATTTCCTCCTGACCGAAGGCTTGCACGGCTGCAGCAATGGCTTTCATATCTTTGCCAAACTTAGGACCTAAGGTCTTAAAGTTCGGTTTGATTTGTTTTACCAAAATGCCCGAAGCATCTTCCAAGAGGTCTATCTCTTTTACATTCACCTCGTGCTTGATAAGGTTTTCTACCGCTTCTATTTCAGCGCGTTCTGCAGCATTGGCTACTGGTACCATTATCTTTTGCAACGGCTGACGTACCTTGATGCTTTCTTTTTTGCGTAATGATAATACCAATGATGAGATGGTTTGCGCTTTCTGCATCTTGCTCTCCAACTCTTTATCGATGTAGCTTTCGTTCACCACGGGGAAGTCGGTGAGGTGCACGCTCTCGCTGTTTTCTTTACCGGTAACGCTCACCAAGTCTTTGTACAAGCGGTCAGCGTAGAAAGGAGCTACAGGAGCCATCAGTTTGGCGATAGTCACCAAGCAGGTGTAAAGGGTTTGATAAGCTGCGATTTTGTCGGTTTCGTATTCGCCTTTCCAGAAACGGCGGCGTGAGAGGCGCACATACCAGTTGCTGAGGTTCTCTTGTACGAAATCGGAAATAGCACGGGTAGCGCGGGTAGGCTCATAATCGGCGTAGAAAGCATCTACTTCCTTCACAAGGGTGTTGAGTTCTGAGAGTATCCAGCGGTCTATTTCAGGGCGTTCTGCCAAAGGTATATCGGCTTCGGCGTACGTAAAGCTGTCGGTATTGGCGTACAATGCAAAGAATGAATAGGTGTTGTAGAGCGTACCAAAGAATTTTCTGCGCACTTCGGCTACTCCTTCCAGGTCAAACTTGAGGTTATCCCAAGGGTTGGCGTTAGAAATCATATACCAGCGGGTGGCATCGGCACCGTATTCGGCTATGGTGGTGAATGGGTCTACGGCATTGCCCAAGCGTTTAGACATCTTTTGTCCGTTCTTATCCAATACCAAACCGTTGGACACCACATTTTTATACGCCACACTGTTGAACACACTAGTCGCAATGGCGTGGAGCGTGTAGAACCAACCACGGGTTTGGTCTACCCCTTCCGCAATAAAGTCGGCTGGGTAGGCGGTGTGTTGCTCTATATAGTCTTTATTTTCAAACGGATAGTGCCATTGTGCATAGGGCATAGAGCCCGAATCGAACCACACATCTATCAGGTCGGTTTCGCGATACATTGGTTTGCCTGAAGGGGAAACGAGTACGATGTTATCCACTATGTTCTTGTGCAAATCTACTTTGTCGTAATTGCTCTCAGAGAAATCGCCTACTACAAAACCTTCGTAAGGGTCGGCAGTCATTACGCCTGCGGCTATGGCTTTTTGTATTTCGGCTTTCAATTCTTCTACCGAACCGATGCAGAGTTCTTCTTGCTTATCGGCAGTACGCCAGATAGGTAGTGGGATACCCCAATAGCGCGAACGCGATAGGTTCCAATCGTTGGCATTCTTGAGCCAGTTACCAAAACGACCTTCGCCCGTAGCTTTAGGCTTCCAGTTGATAGTTTCGTTGAGCTCAAACATACGCTCTTTAAAATCGGTTACGCGCACAAACCACGAGTCGAGTGGGTAATAGAGCACAGGCTTATCAGTACGCCAGCAGTGCGGATAGCTGTGTACGTACTTCTCTACTTTAAAGGCTTTGTTTTCTTCTTTGAGCAAGATAGCCAAACTCACATCCCACGAGCGTTCAGGGGCTTGCCCTTCGTCGTAGTACTCATTTTTGATGTATTTGCCTGCAAACAGTTCAGGAATGCGGTGCCCTGTGATGAATTTCCCTTGCAAATCAACCAGCGGAATGAGGTTGTTATGAGCATCTTTCACCAACATTGGGGGCACGCCGTATTCTTTGGCAACACGAGCGTCGTCAGCACCAAAAGTAGGGGCGATGTGCACGATACCAGTACCGTCGTCAGTCGTTACAAAGTCGCCTGCTATCACGCGGAAGGCTTGGTCGGCATTCTCGGCAGGGGTGCACCAAGGAATCAGTTGCTCATAAGTAGTGCCCACAAGGTCTGCCCCTTTGCATTCGCCTATAATTTCATACGGAATGGTTTTGCTCTCAGGGGTATAAGCCGCCAAAGCCTCGCTATTGCCTTCAACGAACTTTTTGCCGAACTGTTTCGCCAAGAGTGGTTTGCCTATAATCACTGTGATAGGCTCAAAAGTATATTGATTGAATGTTTTAATGAGTAGATACTCAATATCTTTACCTACTGCCAAAGCGGTGTTCGAAGGCAACGTCCACGGAGTAGTTGTCCACGCTAAGATGTCAATAGGTTCTTTAACGCCTTTAAACGCTTCTGCTGCTTTAGCTGCTAGCACCTTCACCCTGAACTGCGCTACTACAGTGGTGTCGGTTACATCTCGGTAGCAACCCGGTTGGTTGAGTTCGTGTGAAGAGAGCCCTGTACCTGCTTTGGGCGAGTAGGGCTGAATGGTGTAGCCTTTGTATAGCAACTGTTTGTTGTACAGTTGTTTCAGTAGCCACCACACGCTTTCCATATATTTAGGCTTATAGGTGATGTACGGGTCGTCCATATCCACCCAGTAGCCTATTTTCTCGGTAAGATCGTTCCAGATGTCGGTATAGCGCATTACGGCTTCTTTACAAGCCTTGTTGTACTCTTCAATACTGATTTTCTTGCCTATATCTTCCTTGGTGATGCCCAATTCTTTCTCCACGCCCAATTCTACCGGCAAGCCGTGGGTATCCCAACCCGCTTTGCGTTTTACTTGGAAGCCTTTTTGAGTTTTGTACCGACAGAAAATATCCTTGATGGAGCGTGCCATCACGTGGTGAATGCCAGGTACGCCATTAGCGGATGGTGGTCCTTCAAAAAACACAAACGGAGTAGCCCCCTCGCGTGAGGTGATACTCTGTTCAAATATGTTAGCGGCTTTCCAAAAAGCCAATATTTCTTCTGCTACTTTAGTAAGGTCTAAGTGCTTATATTCTTTAAAATTCATATATCGGTTATTTCTTAGTCGTTAGTCATTAGCCGTTAGTGGTTAGAATGGGGCAAAAGTAGTAAATAATTAGCAAATGAGCAAATTAGCCAGCATCGTCCATACCTCTACGCCTCCTACTTTGGTTTGGTGAATTTGCTCAAAACTGTGTTTTTTGTAAAACGCTACATTGCTTTCGGTATTGGTGACCAAACTGAGGTGAGTACCGCCTTCTTTTTTGACGAATGGCAACACGGCTTCGTCTAAAAACTTTCCGCCTATGTGCTTGCCTTGCCACGCAGGACTCACTACAAAACTCTCCAAATACCACAGATGTTCAGCGGGTTGGGCTTTGGCGTGTTCACTGCTCTTTTCTAAAAAGGGTAAAAAATAATAAGTAGGTTTGGCATAACACCAAAGTGCCAAAGCACCCGAACGCAAGTAATCCCAAAGGGTAATGCGCGTGTGTTGAAGCGATTGCATCACCGCTACGGCTATAATTTCACCGCCTTCTTCAGCAATGAGGCAATAGCCTTTGCGAATATTGCTCATCGCTTGCACGTAATGGAGTTTGTTGAGATAATCAAGGTATTTTGCCTCAGAAGTGAAGAACGAGCTGAGCACTGCCCTATACATATTGTAAGGGGCAAAAGCATCGGTGAGCACAGTAGCTACTTTGCGGACATCGGCAGGAGTGGCAGGGCGATAAAGCATAAGTGGGTAATTTATAGATGAAAGTACAAAGATACAAATTTTTATTAATCTACCAATTATTATTCGCCTTACCTTCACTACTAAAAACTTTGCCAAAGAATAGATATCTTTGGCAAAGCATATAAACATTCTATTTCCTAACTTCTACAGAAGTCTTCCCTTTAATATCTTTAGTTTTAGCCTCTAAAGTAATCTCTCCTACTTTCTCTCCTGCTTGTAGTATCACTAAAAGTTTACCATTGAAAAGGTGCATTTTAGGCAGGTGGAATGGGTCAGTGCAGGTGGCATCGCCATTGGCAGCTGCGCGATAGGTTCCCGCGCCTTTTACGGTGAAAGTTACTATATCATTCACATTGGGGCAGAGATTACCGTCCTTGTCTACCGCTTCTACGGTGATGAAAGCGAGGTCTTTACCGTCGGCTTTGAGGGTGCTATTTTCGGCAGTAAGTCGCAAAGCGTGAGGTTTGCCAGCAGTGCGGATTTCCTTTTCGGCGACAGCCTTGCCATTCTCGTCATAAGCTACTACTTTCACCGTGCCTGGTTCGTATTTGGTATCCATCCACATCAGGCGATAGCGCTGTTGGCGTTCTAAATCCTTAGGGTTTTCGTCTTTTTCCTCGGCTTCTAATTTGATGGAGAGGTCTTTAGTGCGCTTACCCTGACTCTTGCCGTTGATAAACAGTTCGGCGGTAGGGTAATTGGTGTAAACGAAAATAGGAGTTACTTCGCCCTCGCGTCCTTCCCAATTCCAATGAGGCAGGATATGGAGGGTTTCAGCGTTTTTATTCCAATGAGAGCGGTAGAGATAGAAGCGGTCTTTTGGCAAGCCAGCCAAATCCACCGCGCCGAAATACGAACTGTGCGAAGGCCATTCCACGTAGTAAGGGGTAGGTTCGCCCAAATAATCAAAGCCTGTCCAGATAAATTCGCCTATCATATAAGGCAAATCCTCCTGGTGAATCCAGTCGTCTTCAGGAAGGTTTGACCAACCGCAGTGTTCTACATCGTAGGAAGAGGATTGCATATCAGGATATTTAGCCATCGACTTGCGTTCTACAGGGAATTTGTAGACCCCGCGCGAACTTACTGTTGATGCTGTTTCGCTACCCAAGAGGAGCTGTTGAGGCAACTTGCGATAAGCCTCTTGGTACTTGAACGGACGATAATTGAAGCCTACCAAGTCCATCATTGCAGCCATATTGTAACGGAGCACATCATAAGGTCTGTCCATACCGTTGCTCACGGGGCGTGTATTGTCCAATTTCTTGATAATATCCTGCAAAAATCGTGCTACTTGTGAGCCACTTTCTACGCTTTGCTCTTCCACCTCATTGCCGATGAACCACATCACCACGCTCGGGTTATTGCGGTAGTGTTTTACGAGGTTGGTGAGGTCTTTCTCAGCCCAATCCTTGAAATAGAGGTGATAGCCGTTTTCCACTTTAGGGATCGCCCATTCGTCAAAGCTTTCCAAGGCAAGGAGCATACCCATTTCGTCGGCAGCACGCACGTACTCAGGGGCAGGCATATTGTGAGAAGTGCGAATAGCATTCGCGCCCATATCCTGCATAATGCGTATCTGGCGACGAATAGCAGCCTCATTCACCGCCCCGCCCAGTGGCCCTAAATCGTGGTGCATACAAGCACCTTGAAGTTTGATTTTGCGTCCGTTGAGGTATAGCCCATCATTAGGCTTGAGTTCGATAGAGCGAATCCCAAAAGTAGTGGTTACCTCATCTTTTACAGTATCGTCTTCATAGAGTTTGGTAACCGCTTTATAGAGGTAAGGTTTACCGATGTCCCACAAGCGAGGATTATCAATATACAGTTCTGCTGAAATCTTATCGGTAGTGTAAGGAGTCGCTTTGGTATTAGCATACGCTACTCTTTCACCTCGCTCGTCGAAAATAACAGTCTCTGCTGCAACAGTAGTCTTCTTATCAGCTACAAACTCAGTATTTACAACTACTTTGGCGAAGTTGTTTGTTATTTCGGGGGTGGTAATCTGCACACCCCAAATAGGGATATGCGTCTTGTTTTTAGTGATAATATGCACATTGCGATACAAGCCTGCCCCTGGATACCAACGCGACATCTGGGTAAGGTTGTTGAGGCGCACTGCCAAAGTGTTGTTATTGGCTTTTACGTAAGGAGTGATATCCAAGAAGAAAGTGTTGTAGCCGTTGTGCCATTCGCCCGCTTTTTGTCCGTTTACAAACACTTCGGGGTTACTCATCGCCCCGTCAAACTGTACAAACACCTGCTTATCAGACGTAAGTTCAGGCACATTGAACTGCGTGCGGTACCAACCTACGCCTACAAAAGGCAACCCTCCTGTACGCCCCGTGTGTTCAATAGCCGCTTTTTGTCCGTCCTGCTTGATAGCAGTGCGCTGGATATCGTTTTCCATATCAAAAGGACCATAGATAGCCCAATCGTGAGGCACGGTCACGCGTTGCCATTTGGCATCGTTGTAGTTAGTTTGCGAGAACGCAGGTTTGTCCTCACGTGTAAATTTCCACCCTTTTTCGAGGGTCTGCTGTTGTTGCGCCCAGCTTGTAGCGACAACGCCTAATAAAAGTAAAAGGTTGATTTTGTTCATTGAATTATAAGTTATTAGTTGTTAAAAAGATTATTCATCTCATTATCAATTCTATTGCTAGCTATGTCAAAATATTCGGGGTTCAACTCAAAGCCTATAAAATTACGATTAAGGCGTTTAGCAACTACTCCTGTAGTTCCACTACCTAAAAAAGGATCAAGAACAGTATCACCTTCCTTGCTTCCTAATAAGATAATGCGTTCTAAAAGTATTTCAGGCTTTTCTGTAGGATGTGCTGTAAGGTGACGTTGCGCATTAATTTCCCACATATTACGCATTTGTTTTCCTCCATTCATTTCTTTAGCCACATCGTAATCAAAATAATATTTTTTAGTTTTACTTGCCAACCAGATCAATTCAGTTGAAGGAGCTAAGCGATTTTTTGAAAGTAGTGGGGCTGCATTACGTTTGAACCATACAATATCATTGATAATCCACAATCCTAACTTCTTAAGAAGCACTCCTATAGAGGGATGGTTATGCAGAGTTCCTGATATCCAAATAGTCCCATTATCAGCAAGTACTCGTACACATTCTTTCAGCCACATTTCATTAAAGATATCAATATTGTCAATCACATCCCATTCACCTTTATCACAAGTAGCATACTTTCCACTTTTCACAGTTTGAAAATTAGTACCTGAAAGGTTATATGGAGGGTCAGCAAAAATCTGTTGTACACTACCTGAAGGCAATGTTTTTAATAAGGTCATGCAATCACCTTGCTGTATATTAATTTGAATCATAAAAACAATTCTTCATTTAAGGATTGAATACGTTTGTCTGCTATTTTTAAATATTCAGTATTTTGTTCTATTCCTATCCAATTTCTATTTAGTTTTTGGGCTACATAGCCTGTAGTTCCTGTACCAAAGAAGGGATCGAGTACTAGATCTCCTTCGTTAGAAGAAGCTTTAACGATAAGTTCCAACAGTTTTTCAGGTTTTTGAGTAGGATGTAGAGCACGTCCATCTTCTCCACGTAATCGTTCTTTTCCTTGTACTATGGGCAGTTCAATAAAGTCTAAAAAATCACGCATTTGTTTATGTTCTCCATTCTTTGTTTTATTAGGGTTCAAGCGTTTTACTTCCTCATAATTAAAGACCCATTTTTTACCTTTCACAAACCAACAAACAAATTCTACTGAATGAGTATAAGTTCGTTTAGTAATATTAGGCATAGCGTTAGTTTTATACCAAGTAAGTATGTTATTGAGTTTAAAACCCAACTGTTTCCCAATGGTAAGTATTTCGCCTATATTGTGCTGAGTACAAGAGATGTATAAGCTACCATTTTCTTTTAGCACCTCGTGACAAGCCTTTAACCATTGTTCTGTAAATCTCACATAATCATCATAAGTAAAAGTATCCCACACTTCATTGACTTTATAGAAAGCACCTCCTGTTTGGTTATTCTCAAGTTTTAGAGTATTCCCAGAAAGATTATAAGGTGGGTCAGCAAAAATAAGTGAAATTGAATTTTTCTCAATCTGTTCTTTCATTATTTGCACACAATCACCGTGATATATATCATTAATTATCATATTCAAATGTAGGATTTACTTCGTTTACAAACCATTTATAACCATCATTAGTGGGAGAGTTTAACAAACTCACAAATTGTTTATCTAAGGTTTCAAAAGGCATATTTTCTTTTAGTAAAAATATTATATTAGCAATGGTAAGGGGCAAGATATGCATTTGATCTACACTTCTACTACCGTCATACCAAGTTGAGAATTTATAATTGCGTAATACCACTAAATTATTAGGATCTAACTGTCCTGCTATGAATAGCGCCATACTATTAACATTCACTTCTAAAATATGTTTGGCTAAATGTCGTGGTACTGGTTCGGCTTCCATTTTACGCTGGTTATCATTATCACTTAGGGTAGCTTCAATTAAGTAGTCTTTATTTTTATAACTAAGTATTATATCTGCTTGTCCTCCAGATGCATGTGTTTTAGGCAATAAATTTGCATCTAAGTTAGGGGTAAGCAAATAAGAAAGAGGTATTTGTTCTTGAGCAAGCCAATAGAATGAGATTGCTAATAGATACTCAAAAAGTGCAGGCATAGTAGCCTCATACTCTTGGTATTTCTCTTTTATAAATTGGCGTACCTCTTCATCCTTTCTTGGATAAAGATTGGTAAATATCCAAATAATATGTTCTTTGGTAAACACTGTATTTATAAGTTGTAACAAACGTTCTTCTCTTTTCTTATTTGTAAAACTTTTCAAGCCTATTTTTTGTATTTCAGGGTAGTCTGAACTGATAGACTGAATAATATTGGCTACTTTTACATCTAAAAAATGATAAATTTCTCCCAAAGTAGCTTGATCTTTCTCTAAAAAACTCTTATATTTAGTTTCATCAGTTATTGCTACTTCTTTCAGCAAGTGTTGTTTTATATTTTTAAATAAATACCAAAAAACTATATCTAACTGAATAGTATCATTTCCAAAAACAAATATATCAAGTAATTTTAAGTGTCGTATATTTAAATCACGATATTCTTCACATACTGACAATTTCTTGATATACATATACAATACGTGGTATTCTACTATAAAATTAGCTTCTGTCTCAGCAGCTATCAAAGGGGTATGTTCAAAGAAATGAATAATAGTCTTCCAATCTGATTTTTTAGTAAGATTACTAGTGTCAAATAAAGCTTCTAAGTAATAAGCTGGTTTCTTGCTTGATATATCTTTATATCTTCCCTTCAACACCTCATTTATATAAGCTTCTTTTTGTTGCGTACTCCAATTATATTTATTTTCCCAATATTTATGTAAATCGTAAAACAAACTTATTGCTTTTTCTTTAAAACTATCTCCTTTACCGTGGGGGAGTATAGCATAAAGCATTTCTTTCAAGGCTTTTTGGTTAGAAAAATTATATTTAGCAAAAAAGTTAGCTACATTTTGAGTAGCAACAATAGTGTTTTGAGATTGTTGCACCGAGCTAAATACTGTATCTTTATAGTTGTTGTATTTTTTATAGTTCTTAATATTGGAGAGTAATTCTTTAGCAGTTCGGGATCCCGACCATACATACGTTACAAAGTCAATAGGGAGACTATTATCAAAAGCTATAAAGCTATACAATAGTGATAATAGAGGTTTAAGTTGAAAACCTTCTTGTTGATATTTTAAAAATTGTTTCAAGTATAAAAAGCTATCAGTAGCTATCTCAAACTCATTGATTGATATTTGTTCACTATTTTTAATAAGTATTTTCCCTACTTCTGTGATATTTCTATCAGCATCAGTAAAGCCTATCTGTGCTAAAAAACTAGTTTTGAGACGTACATCCTTATCGGCACTTACAGTATTATCTTTCTTTATTTCAAAAATACCTTTTTCATTGAGTAAATCAGCAAACTGTAACTGACTATCGACTGTCCATTTGCTATGTGTTACTTTAAAGTCTTGTAAGGCTTCTAAAACTTTGTAATAACGCGAGCGAGGATCACTAAATCGTGCTCCTGTATTTCCTAACGAAATAATATAGCTATTAGCTGTAATTTTACTATAAATGCTCATTTTGTTTTCCCTTATTTCAATTCACTTCAATTTTTGAAATAGTTACAGAGTTTGCTTTCATTTGTTTCCCGTTGAGGAGGGAAAATGAAAATTCAAGGTGATGATTATTTCCAATCCAACGACTTCCAAATTCTGCACCTTGTCCTTGAATGCCATTGCTCCAAGGCTGCAAAACCTGTCCATCGGTGGTTCTCGCTTGCACATAAACTTTTCCTGTTGGTTTGGAGTTGGCATCAGACTTTGTCAATAACAAGTTTACATACAACACCGTGTTACCTCCATTTCCTCCCCATCGCTCTTGAGCTATTTTGGCAGTAATTCCATTTTGGGTGAGTTCTCGAGTGCCTTCTGGGGCTTCACTTCCGCCTTTTTTATCATCGTCTTTTCCACAAGAAACTAAGGTAACTGCTGAGCAGAGTAGCAATAATGCAAACGTTACGCTTATCAGCTTTTTCATTTTTATGATGTTTTTAAATTATTAATTCTGCAAATATAAGGATTTATTTTTTACTTACAAAGTCCCTCTATAGTTTCTTTTATAAAAGGATATATACTTTGTGCTAAACAATGTACTTCGGTAGTATAAAGAACAGGTTGCTCTTTTTCATCTTTCTCAAAGTGTTTCAAACTATTATCTATAGCAGTTTTGATATGTATAGGGGCTTTACGGACATCAAAACCACCTTTTACTTTATCGTTTAAAAACGCTTTAAAAGTTGTATAAGCCTTTACTTCTTTATCTTGAGGCTTTTCGCCTATAAAATGGTAATACAACCATACTTCAAATGAAGGATTGCTCTGAGTTACTTCCCAACTGTTTTTATCTGTTTTCTTTTGTGTACAGTAAGCTTTCAGTTGAGTTATTTTATCGTTTTCATTCCAACGGTCGGTATCAATTACAAACCACACTTCATCGCGATAGTCAGCATTCAAAGGTGTTTTTGGGAAATGCTTTTCTGCTTGTTCTTTTAGCTTCAATGGGTCAGACTTGCCCTGTTGACTTCCAATGGGGATAATGTCAATATTAGACGAAATGCCCGTGAAGTAATCGAAATACCTTACTTCTCTTTTGCCTTCGCAAAAGATGTACACTTTTTTAGCCTCGCGTGTAGGGGCTTGTCGATGGTATGTTTTATTTCTGGTTAGGTATGATTTCATTGGTATGCCAGTTCAGTTCTTTTAAGTTTGATAAAAAGGGAATGCCCCCGTAACGCCCGTTGAGGTAGTCTTTTTCAACTGTAGCTGTATTGCTGATGTTAAAATCGCTGAGCGAATACATTTGGGTAGCTCCTCCCATATCTTTTTGGGTAAACCAAATTTCGTCAGGGCGTAATATTTCTTGGTCTAACAAACACGATTCGTGAGTAGTGAAAATTAGTTGTCCTTGTGCGGTAGTATCTGATGATATTTTTTTAATAAGCTCTTTTATCATCATTGGGTGAATGCTGCGCTCTATTTCATCTACTATATAAACTGCTTCATTATTGATAACATCACTGATAAGAGGTGTATACTCTAACAATCGCTTAGTACCATCTGATTCCAATCTCAAAGGGAAGCGCACTTTATAACCATCTTTACCTGAGTGTTCTGTAAATAAACGCTTGGTGTAAAGCTGGTTATTTTCGTTGAGGACAATAGCTACTTCTTCTCTTGTATACTCATCATAAAAAGCAATACCTTTATCACTTTCTTTTTTCAGTTTATCAATAAGTTCCCTTTTCTTCTCTTCGTTAAGATTAGGAAAAGTTTTTTCTATTCTATCGGTTTTTATATGAAAACTTTCAATACCAGTACTTAAGTTAGGTATGAATGTATTGATAAAATCACGCATTTCAGTATTTGTATCAAAGGAATGTACCATTCCATTTACCTTGAAGGCTGGAGAAAGAACTGTAAGGGTATTTAAAAACCAGCCAAACACATTGTGAATATCGGCGTATTCATCAGGATATTTCTGTGCGAGAAAAGTAAGTAAGAGTTCGTCTTTACTCAATAATTTCTCACTGAGCAGTTCTAAAAACATACGTTCTTTTTCATCCGTTACTTGACCGCCTACAAAAGGTATTTGTTGCGTTCCTTCTACTAAAGTACGTTCAAATACTATACGGTCTTCACCTTCTTTAAACGTTTCTATTAGTACCTCATTGAGTATTTGATTGTGCTCGAAAGTAATGGTGTAATAGTACATTTTACTATTGGATAGCAATTCTATACCTAATGAAATGGGCTTAGCAAGCGCCTCCTTACTGAGTTTAAACTTACAATCATTGGGATTATCTATAATCTTTCCTCTTTTTACAGTTTCTTGTAGCAAAGCAATAGCTTTTACAAAGTTAGATTTACCCGAAGCGTTAGCCCCATAGATAGCAGTCATACGTAGAAAGTCTACCCCATTAACATGCTTTTTGTGGTGAGGTAACTGTTCAGAATTGTTTGTAAGAAGGTTAAACTCAGTTTCCTCTTCAAACGAATATAAGTTCTTTATTTGAAATCGTATAAGCATATTCTTTATTTTTTATTCTTTGATACAAGTTTCAGTTTCTTAAAAAACGCCTCTTCTCGCTCGGCAATGGTGTACAACTGGGCAGAAAGTGCTTGGTACACATCGGTTTGGGTGCTGCGGTTCTTGTACACACGAGCGATGGCTACCGCAAAATCGCGCCACGCATCGCCTATATCGGTAATTTCTTTGGAGAGTTCCAAGAGGCTGTCGTTCTTCAAGAGTTTGCCCGCTTCTTGCAAAAAAGCGCCGTAAATAAACCTAAAGCCACCTCCACCCGTGCCTATTTCTTCCTGCATTCTGATGAGCTGCGCAAGGTAGTGATTGGTGGTTTTGGCACCCAACTTCCTGTGCCATTTGAGAATGTCCTTGCTGAGTTTTTTCATTCCCGCCACGCCCACGATGGGCACTGGGGCGAGCATCGTGCTGCAGGTTTGCTTAATGCCCTGCCAAATCGCTTTTTCTAAATGCAACTCCTTAGGCAGGTGCGTGGGGTAGTACAAATGACCTTTAGGCGCAAGTACACCACTGGCAAAACGCACTTTGGTGAGCTCGCTGGGCGTGAGGGTAGTAGTGTGCTGGATTACAGGGTCACTGATGAGATAGTTGCCGTCCTCCTTGCCGTAAACTACGAGGTTATGAGCGTTGAAGTGAAAGCGGTATTCATCGGGGAAATACGGCAGGTTAAACACCCCCACTTGCAAGCCCGTAGGGATACCCTTTTCTAAATTAGCATCTAAGGCTTGTTGGGCTTTTTCGGGAGAAGAGAACTTTTGGCGTTTCACCTTAAAACCGAGTCGTTTAGCTACCTTGCTAAAGATGTGTCCCGGCATTGTGCGATAGCTAATAGCAGGAGCTTCGTTTACCTTTAGCCACGGAAAGTAGAAGAACAACAGACCTGACCCAATCCCAAAAACCATAGGTTCACTAATTTCTACCCCGTTGAAGTGCAAGAGGTTAGAAGCTACCCCATTCTCACAGTGCGCCGACTGTTTATGTTCAAAATCAATTGTCATACTGAATAATAAAGCGCAAAGATAGGAGATAATTAGCAAATGAGCAAATTTGATATTTTGTAGATAAACACAAATATAGCAATTCTACCACCTAAAAAGCATCACCCTCGCTATAGAAGTCACATAAAAATAAATCTAAAGTTGCAGTGTTATTCCCTTGTTTGGTTTGTTATAATTTGCTCAATCTCTCTCCTAAAGTAAAATCAATTTTCTAACCAAATTCCTTTCATTCTCTGCACATCTAAATGCTCAACTCGTTAGCTACCTTTAAGACATAATTTCGTATGTTTCAACTATTAGAAAGGAAGGCGAAAAGTCGCTTTACACCACTACAATTCCCCCTCTCTGAGGGTTGTCCGCAATTGCCGAGTAAGAGAATTAGGGGAAGATTTCTGCACATTTTCTATCACTTTCCCCCTTCACATCTCCCCCTTGAGGGAAGTCCGCGCCAGCGGAGTATGTGAGAGGAGGGATGTTTATACTATTATTTCCTTTCCCAACCCTGTTCACCACGTCCGCCCCGTCCGACTGGTCTGACCCGTCCTCCTTTCTCCCCCGTCGCATCTCCCCCTAATGCCTATGGCCTAAGGCCTAAGGTTTCTTCCTCTTTCTTTCGCCACGAAACCCTATTTTTAGTATTTTTAGTATTATTGTATTATAGTATTAATCAATTACTTATACACCCTTTGTATAACAATCGTCCAAGATTCGTATAAGCATCCTATAAGCTTTGTATAAGCTAACCATACCCATTTTACCTTTTAACTTTTATCTTTTACCTAAAAACTTCCTTCCGGATTTCTCCGTTTACTTTCATTAGTTCTAAAAATTCTACTACCTCCCAGAATTATCTGACTTATCTAAAAAAACCTTACTTATCCAAAATTTCTAATTCCTAATCCCTAACTCCTAAACATTTTTTGCTAATTATTTTTTATTCCCTATCTTTGCCCTTATTTTTACATTTCATTAAAATAATTTCAATATGAAAAACATACTTATAACACTCTTCGCTTTGGGCGTCGCCACAGCCTGCTCTCAGCAAGAAAACGAAGACCCTTCAGTAAAAGAAAACAACGATTATTTACAAAAAGAAGGCTGGAAATTAGTCTGGGAAGACGATTTTAACCGCAACGATATCTTCGCCACCGATATATGGTCGAAAATATGGGGGTGCCCAAACTCAACTGCCGATTGGTGCAAAACAATGAGTCAAGACCCCAGTCTGTTTGAAATCAAAAACGGCAATCTTATCCTCTTAGGCAAGCCCAGTACCAACCCCACCAAAGACAAAACTAAATACATCACCGGAGGCGTTTCCACCAAAGGTAAAAAGTACTTTCAAAACGGTCGCTTAGAAATCCGTTGCAAGCTCGAAGCCACTCAAGGAGCGTGGCCTTCCCTCTGGATGGTACCCGAAGCTCCGTGGCCTACAGGAGGCGAGATAGACATCGTCGAACGACTCAACTACGAGCCTTTCGTACACCACACCGTACACTCCACCTACACCCAAGCAGGTAAAAAAGACCCCACCAAGCGCACCCCAAAAAGCACCGCCACAGCACCCATTAATCCCGATGATTATAACATCTATGCCGTAGAGCTCGACACCGATGAATTGCGCTTTTATGTAAACGGCAAACAAACCTTTAGCTATCCCCGCGTGCCCGAGAAAGAAAGCGAAGGGCAATTCCCTTTCAATCGCCCCTATATGTTGCGCATCGATATGCAATTAGGAGGCAGTTGGGTAGGCGAAGTAAAACCCTTTAAAGACCCCGTGAGAATGTACGTAGACTGGGTGCGATTCTATCAGAAATGATTATAAAAGTATGATATCGTGTATAATGAGCGTCACAACATTCCCCCTTTAGAGGGGGATAGGGGGAGGTCTTTATTAATGTTTTTCTATCAGAAATAACAACACCAAATAAAAAAAATCACACTTTTATTTTGGTAGTTCCAAAAATAATAGTATTTTTACGCCCCAATTTAAATAAATGCTATATTTTTATGGAAGAAGGAAACATCAGAGTGCGCTATTCCGATAAGGAATTAGAAGAATTTAAAGCACTCATCGAAGAAAAAATCAAGAAAGCACAATCCGATTTAGAGCTTATTAAAAGTTCGTATATGAACAGTGCCACCAATGGCACCGACGATACAGCCCCTACCTTCAAAGCCTTTGAAGAAGGCTCTAAAGTAACCAGCAAAGAGGAAAATACCGCGCTGGCTATTCGTCAAGAAAAGTTCATACGCGACCTTAAAAATGCCCTCATACGCATCGAAAATAAAACCTACGGCATCTGTAGGGTCACCGGTAAACTCATCGATAAACGTCGCCTTATGGCAGTGCCTCACGCTACCCTTAGCATCGAGGCTAAAAATATGCAATAGCCATATCCCACAAATGACGCTCACCGAGTACCTACACCAAGAAACTCAAATCAACCCTGAGACACTTGCTTTTATCAATAGCCTTTTTGAGCAACAAGAGTACAAAAAATACCACTTGTTGCTCAAAGAAGGCTCACCCTCCAAGCAATTGTTTTATGTTGAAAAGGGACTCTTGCGCTTATTTTACAATAAAGAAGATAAAGACATTACCCACACCTTCTTTATTGAACAAATGTTCTATTTCCCCGTAGAAAACATCTATTTCTCACAACCCTACCCCTTCAATCTCGAAGCCTTAGAAGATTCAGTAATCTGGGTAGCATCTTTCTCCGAAGTAGAACGCGTAGTAAATGAACATCAAGAACTCGAACGCCTAATGCGCTTCCTATTAGTGTCTGCCATCAAATCACTCACCGAACGCCTGCATACCGTAAAATTCCAAACCGCCCAAGAACGTTACGACTTCCTTTTACAAACTCATCCTCAAATACTCCTGCGTGCTCCTTTAGGGCACATCGCTTCTCTTTTAGGTATTACTCAGCAAACCCTCAGCGTTATTCGCAGTGCAACTCGCACAACTGATAAAGGTGCAAAATAATTTGCTAATTGAAAAAAAAGTTGTATATTGCGCCCATTAAAATCAGTGTAATAATACCTATTGCCTATGCAAACAAAAGAAAAATATCACTTAGAAGTTACCGTAAACGCCTCTCCACAACTGCTCTATCAATATATATCTACCCCAGCAGGACTCTCATCGTGGTATGCTGACGATGTGCGTGCCAATGAAGAAATATACACCTTTGTATGGAATGGAGTAGAAGAAACCGCTCAGCTGTTGCGCAAAAAGTTAGACGACCATATTCGTTTTCATTGGGAAGACGACGAGGAAGCTACTACCTATTTCGAAATTAAAATTAATGTAAATGATATGACCCAAGAGGTCTCCCTCATCATTACCGATTTCGCCCTCCCTAATGAAATTGAAGAAGCTAAACAGCTCTGGATACTTCAAATAAACGACCTAAAAGCTAAAATAGGTGCTAACTAAATATGAAACTCAATTACAACGGCAACCTCATCACCGATAGCGATACTATTTTAACCGTTAAAAACCGTGCTTTCCGCTATGGTGATGGTGTGTTCGACATTTGCAAATACAGCTACCAAAAACTAATCTTTTGGGAAGAACACTACCTGCGCCTAATGGCAAGTATGCGCATTTTACGTATGGATATCCCTATGGTATTTTCAATGGAATACCTCGAAGAGGAAATCCTTACTCTTATCAAAGCTAATGGTCTTGAGAGTAAGCCAGCACAAGTGCGTATGAGTGTGTTCCGTAAAGAAGGAGGCAATTATACCCCCTTTACCAATGAGGTAGATTATATCATAGAAACCGAAGCGATGAACAACCCTTTTTATGTGCTAAACGAAGAACCCTACGAGGTAGAACTCTTTAAAGATTTTTACATACAACCCGACCTCTTAGCTAATATAAAGCACATTAATCGCACGGCGAACGTACTGGGTAGTATCTTTGCTGAAGAAAACGAGTATCAGAATTGTATCTTGCTCAATAGTAACAAGAGCATTGCAGGAATGCTGAACGGCAACCTCTTTGTGGTGCAAGGTAACACCCTAAGAACTCCTCCGCTTACCGATGGCGCTCTCAACGGTATTACTCGCAAGATGCTTATCAAGACTCTTAACAAAACACAGGATTACGAAGTGATAGAAACCTCTATCTCTCCTTTCGAACTCCAAAAAGCCGATGAGCTTTTCCTCACTAATAGCCTTATTGGCATTCAGCCCATCAGTCAGTATCGCAAAAAAGCATATCCTTGTACTACTGCCAAAAGTCTTATCGGTAAACTGAATACAAGTGCGAGGTTTGGAGTGGTGTAAGTTAGGTAAGAGGTAAGAGCAGTGAATGTTGAGAACTGGGTGTGTGAAGAGGGCGCAACAGATAATGTGAGTAAAAGGTAATATTATGAATATTGAGATTAAAAATCTAACGGGAAAGAAAATACTTGTTGCTATTAGTGGTGGTATTGATAGTGTGGTACTCGCTCATATACTATATGCTCACGGTATTGAATTGCTTTTGGCGCACTGTAACTTCCAATTGCGCTCAGAAGAAAGTGACGCCGATGAGACTTTTGTCCGCACCTTTGCTCAGGAGCTGGGGGTTCCTTTAGAAGTAAAACGTTTCAATACCCACTGGTATGCTGAGGAACATCAGCTGAATACCCAGTTGGCAGCTCGTGAGTTGCGCTATCAGTGGTTTTACGAGCTAGCAAGCACACACTTCTGCGATGCTATTGCTACCGCTCATCACGCTAACGACAACCTCGAAACCTTCTTCATCAACCTTTCCAGAGGTAGTGGTTTAGATGGACTTTTAGGCATTCCAGAAGAAAAAGGCATTATCATACGTCCGTTGTTACAGTTTTCTCGTCAGCAGATATATGAATATGCGCAGGCTAAGCGCCTTAAATGGCGTGAGGACAGCAGTAATGCTTCCAATAAGTATGTGCGCAATGTAATCCGACACGATATTGTACCCAAACTTGCGTTAGTGCACCCTAATTATTTAGAAAACTTCAATCAAACACAGGAATATCTGCATCAATCAGCGCGATTTATAGATTTTTATATAGAACAACTCAAAGAATCTTGCTTTGAGGGTGATAATCCTATTCAGATAAATACCGAAAAGCTACAAGTTGCTCCTGAATTAGATTTTGTTTTACATAAACTGTTCTATCCTTACGGTTTTAGTAATGTAAAAGACCTCAAGAATCTATTGTTGAATGCCGAAGCGGGTAAACAAGTTCTTTCAGCTACTCATATCCTCATAAAAGACAACGCTTGCCTTTGGTTAAAGCCTAATGAAGCTAAGCAGAATTTAAGCTTGCTGATTTCAGAAGATATGGCTGAAGTATATGACCCTGTTCATCTTCGTTTTGAATTTATAGAGGGTAAAGTGAAAGTGAAAAATCCTATTGCTACTGAAATATACGTAGACGCTGATAAACTGCAATACCCACTTATGTTGCGGTATAAGAGGGAAGGCGATGTGTTTTTCCCTTTTGGAATGAACAGCAAGAAGAAACTGAGCAAGTTTTTTACTGATGAAAAATACACTCAAATAGAGCGCGAAGACCAAGTGCTTTTATGTAGTGGTGACGATATTGTGTGGGTGGTGGGCAAGCGCTTAGACGACCGTTTTAAAGTTACTAAGGATACTAAAAGGGCTGTAAAAATTAGGTGTGAGCCACACGGGCAGGTGTGAGGTCGTAGCACGGTGCGAGCCGCACGGGCAATAAGGGGGAGATTGGTTGAAGGTGGTCGGACGGAGTCGGACGAGTTGGAGAAAGTCTCAAAAACTCTGGGAGGCTCAGAAGAGAGATGAGGGAGGAGAAAGATATCGGAGGAATTCGGAAGGGGGGTTTTAGGTAAAAGATAAAAGGTAAAAGGTAAAGTGGGTATATTGAGCTTATACAAAGCTTATAGGATGCTTATACGAATCTTGGACGATTGTTATACAAAGGGTATATAAATAATTGATTAATACCATAATACAATAATACCAAAAATGCTAATAATAGGGTTTCGTGACGAAAGAAAAAGGTAGTAGGGAGACGGGTAATTGAAAACTTTGGCAAAGTTGTGAGTTTAGGAATTAGCAAATCTGATAATGGGGGGATTTAGGAAGAAATCACTATAAAAGTTTTGAGATTGCAGTAGCTGGTTGTGAGTACCTGAAAGAGTGATAGTTCCTTTCTCTAAAATACAAATACGGTCGGCGAGATGTGGTAAGGAATGCAGGCGATGTGAGATAAAAAGAATAAGGGTATTATGTTTGATTTGCTCAAGCACGCTATGTACAAAGGCTTCGGTATGCCTATCCATTGCGGAAGTCGCTTCGTCTAAAATAAGCAATTGAGGCTTTTTGAACAGTGCACGAGCAAAGGCTATGAGCTGTTTTTGTCCACCTGAAATATTTACTCCTTTTTCGCCTAATTGAGTGAGTAAGCCTTGAGGAAACTGCTGAAAATACGTATCAAAACCGTATTGTTTTAAGAAACCGACAAGTTCTTCAGAAGAGGTTTCTGTTCCTAACAAAATATTATCCAATACATTACCGTTGAAAATAGCCACTTCTTGAGGAATATAGGCTACTTTATCGCGATAACTTTTGGTAGCAATAGTGTTCAGCGCATATTGCCGATTGATATAAATAGTCCCTTCATCAGGTGGATAAAACTGCAATAACAGATTGGCAAGCGTACTTTTGCCGCAACCGTTTTCACCTACGATAGCCACTATTTCACCTTTATTGATTTGCAAAGAAAGATGATGCAAGATAGGTTTCCTGCCTGCAAAACGAAACGATACGTTTTCTAAAGCTACGCTGTCAATATTGTCAATAGCCTCTCCCTCTTCTTGCTCAGGAGGCATTGCGCTAAAGTGATACATACGAGCAAAAGCTACTTTAGCCTCATTGATAGGAATGCTTATCAGTGCTAAATTCAGTACAGAGGGCAACAAAGAGCCCACCATTGAGAGGATTGCCATTAGTTTTCCTAAAAGCAAAGTGCCTTTGAGTACTCGTATTGCACAGTAAACAAGCACGCTTACCAAGAAAACAACACTAATAATTCCTGATACCCACGAGAGCTTGATGTTCACTTTGCCCAACTGAAAGGCTTTTTCTTGTGAGGAGAGAAAAATACCCTCGTTTACTTTTGAGAAGACCGCTTGTTTGTTGTTAATCTTGATATCAGTAGTACCTTGAAAAGTATTGATATAATGACTCTCTACCAAAGCGTAAGTTTGCATTACCTCGCGTTGCAGGGTAACAATTTTGGTGTTGTTCTTACGAATGACAAAAAAGTAAATGGGGATAGATAGCAAGGTGAACACCCCCACTTGCCACGAATAGTAAAACAAAAATACCGAAGTGATAACTACCACCAATATATCAATAAACGTAGCACTTACGAGCATTTTAATCACTCGCTGAATGCGTTGGGTATCGTTTAGGCAGGCAATGAGTTCTCCTATTTTGCGCGTATCGAAAAAGAATTTGGGCAGGTGAAGGAGTTTACTAAAAAACTGCTGGTTGATACGCGTGTTGAAGTCTTTAGCTTGCAAGAGCAAAAAGTATTCTCTTACTACCGAAATGCCTATGCGAGCTAAGAGCAAAAAAGTGAGCAACAGCACCCCTTGAATAAGTTTACTAATTTCTTTAGAAGGGAGAATGTTATCAATGAGTTTTTGTGAGAAGATAGCCATTGCTAAACCCAAAACGGCAATGACCGTACCTAATAGCCCGCTGAGGAGTAGCAAACGTACATCTTTTTGAATGAGGTTTAAAAACCATTTCAACTGTGCTTTTTGCTGTGTTGTTTTCTTTTTGAATTGAGCGGTAGGGGTGAGTGTTAAACAAGTTTTAGAGCGCCAAAGAACCTCTAATTCTTCAGCGGATAACGATACAACACCTTTTGCAGGGTCTCCTATGATAAATGTATCTTTTTCATAACCGTAACACACCACATAATGCTCTAAATTACCCATAGTTAAATGCAGTATGAGTGGAGCATTATACACTTTGAGCACCGCTATATCCGCCTCGTTGCCTTCTGCCTCAAAACCTATACTATTGGCTGCTTGGTAGAGCCCTAATAGGGTAGTGCCTTGCACGGTAGTACCACTAAGGGAGCGGAGTTCTTCTAAGGTGTGCGCACCACCGTAATATTGGACAAGAGATAACAAGCAAGCCACCCCACAATCACTTTGGTCGTGCTGGAGTACAAAGGTTTTACGGATATGTTTTAGGTTGAGCATAGTGTAAAAAGAACCCTCATTTAAGCTTCCCTAAATGAGGGTTTATTAAGGTTAAATTTTACATTAAAGCAAGCTAACGCTCTTTCTTCTCTTTTTCAAATAATATTTTAGTAGTTATGAGATTACCAAATATTACTATATATGATGAAGCTATCACCCATTTGTTTATTTCATAATCGGTGAAAAGTCTCATAAAAACAGGAACAGCTGCTATAATAGTTATAACAAGCAAGGTATAACGTACATATTTTTTCATAATATCTATTGTTCTATCGTAAACCGTAAGCTACACATCCTGCTCCTATTGCAGCACCTGCAATAGTTGCTCCCCATCCGACAGGATTCCAAAGATTTGCTAAAACACCTATTTCATAAACAGCAGCTACTGCTGCAAATCCATCACAAAAGTTATCGATTTTATCACCGCCTTTTATGCTTTCCATTTCAATTAAGTTCAATTTTTTCATAGTATAAATTTTTATTAGTTATTATTTTTAACATTTTGCTTCTGCGTATACCGTCATACCTAAAGCACAGAGAACTGACCCCATCCCCCCGAAGAAAATAGCGCCTCCAACAGCAGCTCCTGCAACATAAGAAACTCTTCCCCAAGAAGAGCAGTCAAATCCTCCTTGGATTTCTTCCATTTGTTTGATTTCTAATTTTTTCATCGTTTTAAAATTTTATATTAATAAATAATTACTATCATCTAAAAGAAGTATCCACAAACGCTAGCTTTTTTGCTCCTCTCCTTAACAGATGATTTTATTTTTCGCCTAAGAGCTGTAATAGTTTTTCGGCTCTTAGTTGTCCTTTGTGACGCAATAGTAATTTGCCTTGTGTATCATACGCCAATATATAGGGTATACTATTGGCTTCAAATTTTGTAGCAAAAGTGTAAGCGCTATCTTGCAGGAATATTACATTGTCTTTATCCCATAAGTTTTGTTGTATAGCAAAAGTTTTGATGGCTTCTTTGTTCTCGTTTGAGACAAATAGCAAGGTGCTTGCTTTAAATCGCTCTAACTGCTCGCTTATCTCTTTGGTTTCATAAAAACAATACTCACACTCAGTATTGAAATAGATAAACACTATTTGGGTGTTTTTAGGCAACTGTGCTTTCGTAAAAGCTCTCCCTTCTATGGTTTGAAAGCTAAACTCAGGCAAAGTGCTGAGTTGTTGCTGTACTTGGGCTTTGTGTTGTAGCTTTTGGGTAATCAAGAAACCCATAGTTCCTAAAAATAACACTACCACTGCTATAATGAGTTTCTTTACAATTGGTTTCTTCATATTAAAAAGGATTATAGAAAATATTTACATATTAAGAACATCCCCCTATCCCCCTTCAAAGGGGGAATTGTAGCGACGGTCATTATTCATAAAAACCACATATTACTATAACATATTTGTTAATTATGATATATTTAAGGTAAAGAACATTACACATACTACCCATAAGAGTAAGCCTACGCCATAACCGCCTGCCACAATGTTGAGCCCTTTACCTGTGGTGCTACCGATGGCTTTATTGAGTTGTTGTGCCATAAAAAGCCAATAGACTAACTCAAACAAGTTGAGCACTTGCAAAGGATAGAGAAACCAAACTGCAATCCCTTTATAACCTGTGATATTGAGAGCTGAAAGCGGATAGAAATACTGCACATCTTCTAATGTGAAATTGGGTTGAAAAAACGCAAACCAACACAACTTAACAATAGGGACAAATAAAAAGATACCTTCGCCTAAGAGAGCCATACGAAAAAGTTGCTTATAAGGCAATTTCTCGTTGTAAAACACATAGCCTATATCTATCAGTAGGGCAGTAACGCTTATTTTAATAAGTAGTAGTACGGGAACTGACACATAGCCTACCCATTGCCATTTATCTTTGAATGAGAGAACTTCGTTAATCTGCTCGGTAGAGAGTTGCTCCGATAACGATTGCGCCATTACTCCGTTTATGTTTAACACTACCGATGAAATATAAGAAAGTGCTATATAAGTAACCGATAAAGCAATAAAAATAGTGCTGTTGTTCCACTTCATAAAACGCATTGTTTTAAATAACGATACAAAGGTATAACATAATTTTTGAATTGCGCAATACTTTTAAGAGAAAAATATAAACCATTGGTTTATGAAAAATATACTTTTAGTTAAAAAAACTTGCGATTTAGCTTATTTTTCCTACCTTTGCCGAGAAAACGAATAGTATATATTTGATATGGAAATAAACAAAATATTAGAAAGAATTGCCAAAGAAAGAAGCAAAAAAGGCTATACGTATGAAAATATGGCTGATGATTTAGGGGTTACTCCTCCTGCCTATAGAAAAATAGAAACAGGCGAGACTAAACTTTCGGTGGAGAGAATGTTCCAAATCTCTACTGTTTTGGGCATTCCTGTAAATGAGCTCTTGGATATAGGGGAGAGTTGGATACAAAACAATAGTTATAACAAAGAGTCGAGTATATACACTCAAAGAATAGAGTACTTTTATCAAGAGAATAAAGAGACGATAGAGAGACTTATCGCTTCGTATGAGGCACGGCTGAAAGAGAAGGACGAACAAATAGCACTTTTGAAAGAGTTTTTGGGCAAGTAGGACGAAGTCAGATTTTTCGGGGGAAGTCGGATTTTTAGGATAGGTCGGATAAGTCAGATAGTGAGTTAGTGATTTCGGAAGGAAACGGAAAGGTTCGGAAGGGAGTTTTTAGGTAAAAGATAAAAGGTGAGCTGTGAGAAAGGTATGGTTAGCTTATACAAAGCTTATAGGATGCTTATACGAATCTTGGACGATTGTTATACAAAGAGCGTATAAGAGATTGATTAATACCATAATACAATAATGCCAATAATGCTAAAAATAAGGTTTCGTGACGAAAGAAAAGGAAGAAGCAATAGGCATTAGGCCATAGGCATTAGGAAGAGATGCGACGGGTAATTAGGAGATTAGAGAATTAGTAAATGAGGAAATTAGAGAATTAACAGATTGGCAGACTTGCTAATTCGCTAATTATTTCATACCTTTGCGTCCTAATTAATAAATTATTATGGAACAAACTTTACCCGCAGGGCACCCCGTGCATACCTATATGCTTGAGGCGGAGCTTATTTACTCGTTATTGGATGAGCTTTTAGGCATTGACCCTCATACTGATTACCAAAAGTTTTACAACGTATTCAACCACTTGGCTACGGTTGAAAAGCACTTTGCTCGCAAGGAAAACCAGCTCTTCCCTTTCTTGGAAAAACGCGGATGGACAAACCCGTCGCAGAATATGTGGTCGTTTCACGATACGATTCGCGACATCTTCCGCTTGGTACGCAAGAATTTGGAAGAAAAAGACCTTGATGCGGCGCAAACCAATGTGCGCTATATTGAAGATAACTTAGGGCGCTTGCTGAATGTGGAAGCGAATATTCTCTTCCCTAACGCTTTGCAATTGCTCACTGAAGAAGACTGGATAGCGATGCGTAAAGGTGAGGAAGAAATAGGCTGGATGCTGAAAGACGAGCCTGCCCCCTACCCTAACAACAATCCCGATGAACCGGTGTACGTACACCCCTCAATGGATACGGAACGCCGTACTGATGTGCAATTCAGCGAGGATGCTGCTCACTACGACGAGGGCTATATGACCATTGAACAGGTGAATCTCTTACTGAAAACTCTCCCTATTGATATTACTTTTGTAGACGAACACGACCGAGTGATTTTCTACAACCGCGGCGAAGAACGCGTATTTCCACGCAGTGCGGGGATTATCGGTAGGGAAGTGAAATTCTGCCACCCGCCTAAGAGTGTAGGCACGGTGCTTAAAATTGTAGAGAATTTTAAAGCGGGCACTCAGAATGAAGCAAACTTTTGGTTCAACTACCGCGGACGATTGATTTACGTGCGTTACTTTGCGGTACGCGACAAGGAGAAGAACTACAAAGGTGTGATAGAAATGTCGCAGGACATCACCAATATTCAGAAAATAGAAGGTGAACGCCGTTTATTGGAGTGGGACTCTTAATTTAGGTAAGAGGAAAGAGATAAGAGGGAAATGAAAGACCTTTTTGGACAAGCTATTTTAGATTATCAGCAAGGGCAATACACCGAAGATATTAAAACGGAAACTACGATTTCCGAAGAAGATGTGTTGCCCTTGCCTTATTTGTTTCGCTCGTTTGAGCAGATGCCTGCTTTAGAACAAAAGGCTTTGCAATTGGCACGTGGTAAAGTGTTGGAAGTGGGCTGTGGGGCGGGCTCTCACGGTCTTTACTTGCAAAATGAACGCCAACTTGAAGTACATTCGATAGACCTATCGCCTAAAGCTATTGAAGCGTGCCGGTTACGCGGTTTGCGCAATGTACGGGTGGAAAATGTAATGGACACCCAAGGGCAGTACGACACCATTCTCTTGCTGATGAACGGTGCGGGAATGTGCGGACGATTGAAGCAGATGGGCGCTTTTTACAGTCGGTTGAAAACGCTTTTAGCGCCTCACGGACAAATACTCACTGATTCCTCGGATATTATCTATATGTTTGATGAGAATCCTGATGGTAGTTATGACGTACCGTTGTATTTTGATTATTACGGTGAAGTGGATTACGTGGTGAAGTACAAGGGGGAAAAAGAAAAGCCTTTCCCGTGGATGTATATAGATTATAACACCTTGCAACGGGTTGCTTTTTCAGTAGGTTTGGAGTGTGAATTGATTGCCGAAGGGGAGCATTTTGACTATCTTGCGAGGCTAACAAATTAATTTCTTAGACTTTGTCAAAGACCGTAGCACGGCAGGCGTTAAGGACTTTGACAAAGTATGTAGCGCACGCCTTTTATCTTTTATCTAATGTCAAGGTATTTGTGCATTTGCAAGGAGGCTTTCCATTGGGGGTGTGCCATTACGTAACTGACGATTTTGGGCATTACCTCAGCGCGTTTACTCCATTCGGGTTGGAGGTAAAGCAGGCAATTAGGCGATACTTGCGCTGCCATTTCTTCAGCAAATACAAAATCGTGGTTATTGTAAATTACCATTTTGAGCTCATTAGCCTTCTTGAGAACGTCTCCTACGGGGCGTTTTACTTTTTTAGGAGATAGGCAAATCCAGTCCCAAGTACCTGAGAGAGGGTGCGCTCCTGAAGTTTCAATATGAGTACGTGCGCCACCTGCTTTGAGTTTAGCGGTGAGCAGGTCTAAATTCCACATTAGGGGTTCGCCTCCTGTGATAATGATAGTTTTGGAGTAGGACAAGGCTTCGGCTACAATAGTATCGACGGACACTAAGGGGTGAGCTTCGGCAGCCCAACTTTCCTTTACATCACACCAGTGACACCCCACATCACAACCGCCTAAGCGAATGAAGTAAGCCGCTGTTCCCTTATAGAAACCTTCACCTTGTAAGGTATAAAAAGCCTCCATCAGGGGGAGAAGTTCCCCTTTCTGTAAGGCTATTTGTGTATCGTTATTTAGCATTTATTATTCGTCATTAGCTACATCTAATATCCACGGGTCGGGGATTTCGGTATTTTCGCGTACTTCTTCTACTTTCTTCAGGGCTTCGTCATAGGTATTATAACGGGCGATATAAACGTAGTTTAGCCCTTGGTCACGGTTGTAATACACTTGGGCATCATAACCCCATCTCTTCAATTCTTCTACTCGTTTGTTTACATTGTTGTAGTTTAAAAATACACCCACTACCACGTAGTACCCCCGCTGAGTTTCGGTGGTGCTTATTCTCTTGACTGTTGGTGAACGGTGTAGTTGGGTAATTTCCTTAGGATTGTTTTCTATCTCTAAAGCGGTAAGGAACAAATAATAACGGTCGCGACTGCGGGTATAACTCAAATCTAACGAAGTAGCATTGTTAGGAATGAGGTATTGGCTATCGTTTTTAATATCCATACGGAAGATATCAAAGCCCAGAGTGTTTTCGCTGTTAGGGGTGCGTGTTTTTATCACCTCATCATTATTTGTGATAGCGCTACTAAAGAAGTTCTGATTAGGCCGCCATTTGCTTTCCAAAGAGGAGGTTTTACCGCTGGTAGGTACGCCAACAGCCACGTTATCACCTGCCATATTAAAGTCGCCTTCGAGGGTTACGCCCATAATGCGCGTTTTGAAGTCGCCTGTCTCAGGGGTTTTAAAGCCACTAAAAGTAAAGGTTTTAGAAGCCTCATTGGTAATTGCCGAAAAGCCATCGTAAGTAATGATTTTCTTTACATTGCTATCGGGGTTTTCGTATACTATCACCAAAGCCCAACCTGCCGCCGACCCACCTTCTATTTGCCCTAAAGCCGCTTTTACATTGGCTACGGTATAGTCGCCTACTGTCTTGAAGGCAGAAGCTAAAAGAGAGGTGATATTAGCGTAATACACGTAAGGGGCAGAGTTCTTCAATGCGTCGTCAGTGCGCCCGTCATAGATGAGCTCTCCAACAATAGGGGTGTAAGTATCGTTATTAGGAGTTTTTAGCAACACACTATTAGCGTTTTCTCTATTAGCATCAACGGGAATATTCTTATTTCCTTTTAGAGCCCCCTTAGCATAAGGATAGGTAGCCGACCAATACAAACCAGCATACGCCACTTTCCCGCCTGTTCCTTCAAAGGTAAAATTAGCACTACTGGACGAAAATGTATTAGGGTCGGAGTCAATATCAATATACTCCATATCGAACTCATCGTTCAGCTTGGCTTTCGAGCTGCGGTCGTTATAAGGGTCGTTAGGGTTATTGCGCTTCTCCTTACGGTTAAGAATATTGTTGCCTATAATCTTGATATCGCCTTTGATAAAGGTTTCGTATCTAATATTGAAATCGGTAGTAGATTGAGCTTTTAGGGAGAAAGCGAGTCCCACACAAGCGAGCAATGTGATGAGCTGTTTCATAAACTTACTATTTTCTTGGCAATTCGGAGGGCTTCAGTCCCTTGTTCGAGGGTTACCATTGGGGTAGTATCGTTTTCGATAGCATCGGCAAAGCTCTCAAGCTCGTCTAAGATAGCGTTATTATTGTGGATTTCGGGATATTCAAAATATATTTGACGACGCTCACCTTCGGCATTTTGTAGTATCATATCGAAGTCTCCTGGCACTTCAGGGGCATCTTTCATCTTCACTACTTCCACTTTCTTTTCTAAAAAGTCGATAGAGATATACGCATCTTTTTGGAAGAAACGGCTCTTGCGCATATTCTTCATTGAGATACGGCTGGCGGTGATATTAGCCACACAACCATTCTCAAACTCCAAACGCGCATTGGTAATATCGGGCGAATGGCTAATGACCATTGCACTACTGGCTGAAATATGCTTTACCTTAGACTTTACGACGCTTAAAATCACATCGATGTCGTGAATCATCAAGTCGAGCACTACAGGCACATCGGTACCACGCGGGTTGAATTCCGCCAAGCGGTGCGCCTCAATAAACATAGGGTTGTGAATCTGGTCGCGTACAGCAGTAAAGGCAGGATTAAAGCGTTCTACATGACCTACCTGTCCTTTGACGTGGTGTTCTTTAGCGAGAGCGATAATGGTTTCCGCCTCTTCTACGGTAGTGGCGATAGGTTTCTCGATAAAGAGATGTTTACCAGCCTTGATAATCTTTTCGGCACACACAAAGTGGTTGAGGGTAGGGGTTACCACGTCTACCATATCGCACTGGGCAATGAGTGCATCGATACTGTCAAAGCGCTTGTAACCAAACTCTTCGCTCACCTTTTGAGCGTTAGCTTCATCGGGGTCATAGAAACCCACGAGTTCATATCTATCGGATTGGTTGAGCAATCGCAAATGTATTTTTCCTAAATGTCCTGCACCGAGGACGCCAGCTTTTAGTTTTGTCATTTTAATATCCTATTTTAGCACGTACCCTGCGCAAAGTTTCGTCGGCTACACGGTGGGCTTTAGTAGCACCTTCTTTGAGTATAGCGTCGAGTTGCTCTAAATGCTCCATATAGTAAGCGTAGCGCTCGCGAGGGACAGCAAATTTTTCTAATATCAGTTCGTAAAAGGCTTGTTTGGCTTGACCGAAACCGTAACCCCCTGCACGATAAGCATCTTCCATTGTTTTTATTTGCTCAGGAGAAGCCAAGAGGCGGTAGAGCCTCATCACGTTGCAAGTATCAGGGTCTTTGGGCGCTTCCAAAGGTGTACTATCAGTTGGGATTGCCATTATTTGCTTGCGGAGTTGCTTTTCGGGCAAGAAAATATTGATGAAGTTATTGCGAGACTTGCTCATTTTCTCACCGTCGGTTCCAGGAATAATCATCACATTTTCGGCAATTTTGGCTTGAGGGAGCACGAATGTCTCACCCATCTGATGATTGAAACGCGAAGCTACATCGCGCGTAATTTCGAGGTGTTGCAACTGGTCCTTGCCCACGGGCACTACCTCAGCATCGTAAAGGAGAATATCGGCAGCCATCAACATAGGGTAAGTAAAGAGCCCAGCGTTCACATCTTGTAGATAGTCCATTTTGTCTTTAAAAGAGTGGGCGAGGGTGAGGCGTTGGTAAGGGAAAAAGCAAGCTAAGTACCACGAGAGCTCAGCGGTTTGGGGTACATCACTCTGGCGGTAGAAGGTTACTTTATTAGTATCCAAACCAAAAGCCAACCAAGTAGCAGCAACGCTATAGGTGTTGGCACGAAGCAGTGCGCCGTCCTTTATCTGAGTGAGAGAGTGCATATCGGCGATGAATAGGAACGATTCGTTAGAAGGGTCTGACGCCATTTGCACTGCGGGGAGTATTGCTCCGAGGATATTCCCCAAGTGTGGGGTACCAGTACTTTGAATGCCTGTTAATACACGAGCCATATTGTTTGGTTTTTAGGTGTTAGGGATTAGAAGTTGAGAATTAGAGCGCAAAAGTAATAAATAATTAGCAAATGAGCAAATTGTGTGATATGAATAAAAAGCCTTATTGGCTAAAACTTTTGGTTTATAAGTGTTAAATATTTATTTTTGCTCTCTAAAGAACCATATTATGGAAGTAACGACTCATATAGCGAAACGCCTTGCCTTGTTATTATTACTGTGGATAGTATCCATTATTATTGCTAATAGGTTTATTGATCCCGATTATTTCTGTGCTACAGGAGATGTCTTTGTGTATTTCTTTTGGTTGGGAGTATTTTATATTCTCTTTGGTATTTTCTTATCAGTAGAGACATATTTCCTGTACAAAAAGAAAAAGCGTGGTTGTGTGATATCCAATATTGTAATGGCTTTGCCTATGCTATTATTTATATATGCTTTAATTGATATGTATTTGTGTTGATGATGCTTTTACTATATTTGCAGCGGGACTTTTAATAAATACTCATTGCATACAGCCTCGTGTAGGACTTACTGTAGTAAATTTCGGCGGTGCTTATAAGGATATGCAGTCCCTTTTAAAGATCAAACTGCTTTTAAAGCCTTTACACTTACTGTAGTCTTAAATGGCTTACCCTAATTATTTTACCTTATCTGCTTATTGTGTGAGCATTTTTGTGGCTAAAATATGTTTGCACAAGCCTCTGTCGGTTTTGTGATTGGTGTACCAATTGCAGGTGCATTGGGCATTTTCGCCGTCGAGGATCACCGTATGAGTGACTCCTCCTGTGCCTTTTACATTGGCTTTCACATAATTGCCGTGTTGTTCTACGATTTGCACTTCATCGTTTGCGGTGAGCTTTTTGGCATTCTGCAAACGCGGATTGAGGCTTATGAGTCGCTGTGGTTTGAAAGGCAATCGGCGGTAGAAATAATTGCTGTCGGTGAGGTTATAGCCCAAGAGTCCGATGCTTGATAATGAAGCTTGTAGGGTAGTCATCGTGCCCATATTCACATCGTTCTCAATGGCTACCATTGCGGGCGAAAACACTTCGTTGGTCTTAAAGAAATTGTTAATCCCCACGAGCCATTCCATAGGTACGTCCTCAATCATATTCTCCAAATACTTTCCTTCGCCCGAAAAACCGCGATAGACGCCATCGGAGAGCAGGAAGAACATTTCTACCCCTTTGAAGTGCAACACAAAGGCCACTGCTTGTTCGCTCATACTGCGGTAGATATAGAGGCTATCGGCCAATAACAACAAGCCTTGCAAGAGGTTCAGACGGTGTACACCTCCTATCTTGATCGCTCCAGCCGTAGGGGTAGGGGCAAAAGTGTAGCCTACGCCGCGTTTTACTAAGTAATAATCGTTTTTCACGGCTTGTTTAGGCAAAGAGCGGAAAAGTTGGATGGCTTCAGCTTTGTTGAGGCGATAAGCCAAATCCATTTCGGACAAGTACACTTGCACATTGCCTAATCCCTTGATCCAACGGTTGGGGAGGGTTACTTTCTTCTCAACAGTTTTGTGTTTTTCAGTAATGAAATGCGTTTGCTTCTGACCGACGCTCAGTACCATTTTCTCGGAAGCGGTAACTGCATTGAAAGCGCGCACCGTTACATCGTTGAAATCGATATTAGTACAGCCGCTTTGCAGAAAATCACCATCGAGCACGTCGTTGCGCAAACCCACACGGGCATAGACGCTGTTGCAAGATGAAAAGCCTTCAAACAGCAATTCGCCATTGCCTACCGAGATGATAGGGTCGCGCAGTTTGGCTAATACACCAGGAGCGATAGCAAACTGAGAGGCAACGGTTTTAGCCAGCGTAGCGAGGCATTTTGCCACCACAAAAGGCTGGGTGATATTGCCCCAAAAGAAGCAAGGTACCGCGTTGTCCTCCTTCAGTTCAGAGCAGTGTGAAAAGATAAAGTTCTTTTCGTGGGGTGTTGCCTCTTCAATCACAGAGGCAAAGGGATAAGCGTATTGGAAATCGGTCATCTTGTTAGGGGTTAGGTTTTAGGGGTTAGGTTTTAGGGGTTAGTTTTTCTGTAAAGATTTCAATGTTTCTAAGTAATCTTTCTCTACAGTAGAGAGTGTTTTAACTTTACCATCAGCTGCAATTGTTCGGAATTTCCGAACAGTTGCCTTTTCTTCTAATTCACCTTCTTCAAAGATGTGTTTTATATGCTCACTTACATTGGCTTTGCTGGACTGGTAAAGAGTTACCAATTGCGCTTGTGTAAGCCAAACATTTTCGTTTTCAAGGCGTACTTCTATTTGGGTAGTGCCTTCTTCGGTTTGATAAAGTAATAATTCTCCTTGATTCATTTTCTTATTTGCTAATTATCACATTACAAAATCAGCTAATTTTTTATGATTAGTGGGTTTCTTATCTAAATTTTCTACCAAAGCCAAATAAGCATCTACGGCTTTTTTCTCAAAATCCTTGACTTTAGGATCTCGGGTGGGCATATCCAAAAACTCCATAAACCTACTGATAGGCGCGTACTGCTCGGCTAAAAGTTTGCCAATCACTTGGGCGGCGTAATCCAAATTTGCTCCTGCTTGCAGGCGTTCGAGGATGTACGCATTGGCAAGGTCGCGGGTAGGTCGCTTTTCAAAGAGCAAAGCAACGGCTACGTATAGCCAACCGCCGTGATACACAGGCAGATGATGTTCCACCAACGCTTGCATAGGCAACTGCATATGCTCTAACTCGCCCGACTCGTTGCCCTTGCCGTAAGAAGCGGTGTAGCGGGTGATTTGCGCTTCGATATAATGCGGGTTTAAACTGCATTGATAGAGTACATCGCTACCCCACGCCACATCGCAAATCCCTGCATTGTAATAAGGAATAGGAGCTTTTACAGGTTTTTGTCGTCTATCAAAATTGTCATTCCAATTATCAGCAAGGTCAAGGTAATAGAAAGTAACTGCACTTTGTTTGCGCATTTTCACTTCAAAGTCTAAGGTAAAAGGTTTGACCACACTGGGGATATCCTTAGCAGTAGTGTTTTCAAATTCAGGAAATTCTCTGTTAGGGTGCTTGATACGAGTGATTTGTGCCCACAACGGCAACAATTCTTCCGCGAGTTTAACTTCATCAGTAAGTCCTACGTAATACAGAATGTCCTTTGCATAAGCTCCTTTGAGTTGCTGGGCTTTCTCTTTGGCTGCTGCCGAAACCTCTTTGAAGAGCAGACGGTTACAAGCCACTACCAAATCGTGCAGGTCAGGAGCGGTGTTTGCACTTTCGTATTGCAGAAGTCTATCCATCAATACCTCTGCTTCTATATAGAAAGGTGCGTGCGTAGGAGTAGCGAGGAAAGGCAATTTATCTTTTTTATCTAATTTCTTGAGCAATAATTGCACCTTGTCAAACAAGTAAGGCAGTGTTTCCTCAAAAAACTGCTTATCTTCTTTGCGAAGTGTTTTTTTCTCACCTAACCAATGCAATAAAAACCACTCCAAAATAGGCACCGCCGCCGTACCTCCCCAATGTTTGTTCATCTGCTTGAGGTAAGGAGCTAATTGTTTGTTCATATCCGCAGGAAGTTGGTTTTGCAATTGGTTAAAACCTTCCAAGAACACCTCAATCGTAGCTGCCGACCGCTCACGGAGACAATCGCCAAGGAGAAAGAGGAGGTTATCAGGGGTTAGGGGATAGGTTATAGGTGTTAGGTTATAGGTATTAGCTGTTAGGTTGTAGGTATTAGGATTTGCGTCACCATAGTTCCCCCTTCGGAGGGGGGCAGGGGGGAGGTTTTTATTAGGAAGGTTTTCATCAGACAATCCCGACTGGTCAGAGAACAATTCTTGGGCTTTGCCTTTGAGGTAATCGCGGTAGGGGACTACTACTTCGTCCAAGCCTTCACCACCAAAATAAGCGGTAAGCAAGCGTGCAACTTTTTCCTGTAGCTTGACATCGGGGATGGTGAAGAGTACCGCCAATTGTTCGCGGTAATCGGTGTTGGTGGGGGCTTGCTTTTTGTAGTGTTGTTCCAAAATGTTCAGCCCGATGAGCTGTGATTTGGCTATCTTTTGGGTAGTAAAACAAAGGGCAAAGTTATCAGCGAAAGCAGGGAAGTCAAAATCCTTTTCCTTAGCAATCGTGCTGATGTGCTTGATAGCAAAGTTGATAAGGTTGGCATTACCCGTGCCGAGCAGGGCAAAAAGGGTTTGCTGAGAAGTGAGCAGTTCTTTAGCGGTAGGCTGTAGAAACTCTAACCAACGGCAATGCCAATTGAGTTGGGGTCTTTTCCAAAGATTCAGCAAGCTCTCCAACAGCTCGGGGATATACTTGCGAGTGAAGGTATAACCTTGCTTTTGTAGGTGTACAAAAAAGGCTTCCCAAGGCTTGGCATCGTGGAACATTTGGTTTTCGTAGCAGTGCAAACGGCGGAATATCAGCTCGTGAAACTCTTTGTCGTTTAGCACCAAATCGCTATAGCGGGCTATCTTGTCGTCATAGAGATACGTAGCGGTAATGTTTTTGGTAAATAATGCGTGGTCAAACGGAATGATTCCCGCTTTGTAGAGCACCCAATAGGCTTCAAAGGAGATAAATTCCCTTTCGTTGGGCTTTAAGTGCTTGAATAGGTCTATTAAAAAGTGGTATTTTTCTTCTTTAAAAACTCTTATGAAAAGACGCAAAGCCTTTCCATCGGTAAAAAGTTTATATGCCGACACACCATAACTAAGCAGCTGATGAATAGGAAGGTGTTGGTACTCTTCCTCACTTTGGGTAAGGAGAAATAAGGCAACGTTAAACTCATAATCAGATTGTTTTGGAGTTTCTAAGAAGAGCGTTTTCTTGAATTTATCGGGGGTTTGGTTCCCAAAAAATGTACTTTCTTTAACTCCCCAACCCGAGTGTTGGAGTTGTTCTAAAAGTTCAAGGCGCTCACTTTCTGTTAGTTTGTTACAGAAGTCAAAAAGAGCGTCCAAATCGTGGGAAGTGATAAGGGATTTTAATTGTTCAAAAGTTTTTCCCATTTTTTTTATACTATTGATAATGTGAAACAGGGTTATAATTGCAAATAAATAGGCTTGTTTTTTAAGGGCGAATTGCCATTCGCCCCTACAGCATACTAAAAAAAGCTACTGATTATGATCCAAAGACCGTAGCACAGCAGGCATTAAGAACTTTGACAAAGTTTGCGACGCTTGCTAACGACTAATCACTAACGACTAAACTCTACTAATTTCTTATGATTTCGTGGCAGTTTGTCCTGCTTTTTAACGGTTTCTAAATACAATTGCACCACCTCTTTTCCAAATTGTTTTACGAGAGGTGGGTTGGGTCGGTCTAAGAACTCCACAAAGCGTGGGATAGGCAAAAAATCCCACGCTAAGGCATTCGCCAAAAAGGTTTGTAAGTAGGTAAGGTTTTCATTGCGAGCGATGGCTTGTACTACATACTCATACGCTAAATCGCGTGAAGGTCGTTTTTCAAACAGCAAACAAGCTCCTATATAGAGCCACCCGCTGTGCTGTACGCGCAGATTGTGACGCAAAAGGACTTCTAACGGCATACTCATATTGCGCACTTGAAGCACTTCGTTCATTGTCGCCCAATTACTAATACATCTGCACAATATCTCATTAGGGTACTGAGGCGTTAAGCTGAGCAAGTATTCCATATCACGCGGATAGGCATTGATTTCGCCCTTGTGCTTAAACAGAAATTCATCATCAATCTCTCCATTGGCGTATTTCACTTTCTCCCAACCGTACTCAATGTAATACGGCTTATCTACTAAGGTTGCATCGGGGTGTTTGAGGCGGGCAACTACTTTCCAAAGAGGCAGGAGGTCATCAGTAACTTTGAGTTCATCGGTACCTCCCAAGAAATACTGAATTGCCTGACCGTAGTTGCCTTTGAGCGTTTGGACTTTGGCTTGGGCTGTTGCCGAAACTTCTTTGAACAGCAAGCGGTGGCAAGCAACAATAAGGTCTTCCAAATCGGGTTGTTCTCCTTTCGCTTCGTATTGCAGGAGTCTGTCAACCAAAATTTCGGCATCTATGTAGAAAGGTAAGTGCGTAGGTGTAGCCAAAAAAGGCAAGGTATTGTGGGTTTGGAGTTTTTCCAAAGTGCGCTCGGTCGTGCGGTATAGGTGAGCAAAGGCTTTTTGGGCGGTATCGGCAGCTCTGTTCAATTGGTACAACTTAGAGAGCTTTTGGGCCTTGCCGTATTCTTCCTTCTTATAAAGGGCTTGCACTTCTTTCCATTCAGCTTTTTCATTGTACTTATGTAGTGGTAGTTTTTCGCTCCACGCCATTAAAAACTGATACAGCAAAGGCATAGTGCCTACCTCTTCCCATTCGCGCGCACTCACCTGCTTGATATAAGTAGCAATTTGTTGGGCGTAATCCGCAGGGATTTGATCTTGCAATTCCACTAAAGCGTTGAAGAATACATCAAGCGTAGCGGCAGATTTCTCACGGATACAATCGCCTAATAGGAATAATAAGGCGTTCCAAGAAGTAGGAACACTAACAGAAGTATAGTTTTGAGCCTCAGTAGTCGCTTTTGAGTCGCTACAGCTCCCCCTCTCGGAGGAAGTCAGTGAGCTAGCGTAGCTGAGTATGTGAGGGGGGAGGTTTATATCAAATAACAACCCCTTCACCTCTTCTTTTAAATAATCCCAATACGGACTCACCACCTCGTTCAATCCTTCCTGATTAAAGTATTTTAGCAACAAGGCAGCGGTTTGTTCTTGTACCTTTACATCGGGTTGGGTGAAGAGCACGGCTAATTGTTCGCGGTAGTTAATATCTGTGGGGGCTTGTGCTTCAAAACACTGACTAAGGAGTTCCAATCCCAACAACAAGGTTTTGGGTTGCTTTTGCACCGTAAAGCACAACGGCAACTGACTCACAAAGCCTTCGCGGTCAAACTGCGGGTCGGTTGCAATGGTGGCGATATAGTCCATTACCGTTTTCACTACACTGGGTACGCCTGTGCCGAGTACCGCAAAGAGGGTGTGCTGGTTGGCTAATACTTCCTCGTGCGTAGGTTTAAAGAACTTTAGCAAACGACAATGCCAATCCAAATGGGGTTTCTTCCATTGGTTGAGCAGCGACTCAAACAATTGTCCCACAAAGCTACGCGGGATTTGATAGCCATTTTCTTGTAAGAGTTCAAACACTTCATCCCAATAGTCGGTTACCTTGCCTGCACCTAAATCGTTGCGTTTGCGGTTGGGGTTGTCACTACTCCATTTTGAAAGGTCGAGTACTCGGGTTTCTATACGATACAACTGCAAGAGCACTTTCTCAATCGCTTCAGGGTTTTGCAAAAGGAAATGTACATCAGCGGTTACCGAACGATGGTGCAACTGGTTTACTTCTAACAAGTTTCTCACAAAACGTTCTTCGTCAAAAGGAAGCCAACCTTTTCTATAAAAATACCACTGAAAGCCAAAGGAGATGCTCCCAAACGCTTTATATTGCTCATCTACGACTTTTTGGATATAAGTATCAGGAGGAAACTGTTCGTAATAATCAATCACAGGTTGAACAAACTGAGACCTAAAAAGCATATAAGGACTCTGTTGAAAAGGCTCGCCAAGGTAGTTCGTTTTGTCAATCATTATCTTAGCCACATCGCTTTCCTTACGCACCATCGTGATAAGGGCGTAGTAAAAAGCTTGGTCTATTTTGTAATTGAGCTCCCAAGTGCTTTTCTCCTTCCTCGGAAAATCTTTTTCCGAATAAGGGTCTAATGTTTTAAGCCAATCAATAGTTTCGTAACGCTCGCTATCCGATAGTTGCGCTGTGATGGTGAGGATTGCTGGGAAATCGGCGGTAGCAATCGCGGTGATGAGGTGCTTTTTCATATAGTTCTTTTTTAAGCGTTTAAATTTAATCTGGGAACTCTAACTTTAGCTGTATATACTCGGGTTTCTTTACTTCTTCTTTTTCAGGTTCGTTGTTTAGGTGCGAGAGTGAGATGCCTAACAGTCGTACCGATTCACTCAGCCGTTCTTGGTAAAGTAGCTCCTTGATGTGTAGTAGTATTTCGTCTTTACTGCTGATAAACTCCTTGAGGGTTTTACTGCGCGTTTGTACGGAAAAATCGCTGTACTTGATTTTTAAGGTAACGGTTTTGCCTGCTACCTGTTGCTTCTCAAGACGGCGGGCTACATCTTCGGCAATACGTTCGAGCTCCTGTAGCATATATACCTCGCTGGTGAGATTCTCCGCAAAGGTCTCTTCAGCGCCTACCGATTTACGAATCCTGAAAGGCTGTACCTCACTGCGGTGAATACCCCGTGAGAGCTCGTAGTAATAATGACCACTATTGCCAAAATTCCGTTCTAAAAATGCTAACGACTTTGCTCGTAAATCCTTCCCTTTGAATATCCCTAACTGATACATCTTCTCGGCGGTTACTTTACCTATGCCGTAAAACTTCCGCACATCAAGTCCGTCGAGGAAATCTTGTACCTCAGCTTGAGTGATAGTAGTTTGTCCGTTTGGCTTGTGATAGTCGCTAGCAATTTTGGCGATAAACTTGTTTACCGAGATACCCGCCGAAGCCGTAAGTCCTGTTTCTTGAAAAATGCGTTGCCTGATTTCTTGGGCGATAAGGGTAGCCGAAGGATTGCCTTTTTTGTTTACAGTTACGTCTAAGTAAGCTTCATCAAGGGAAAGAGGTTCTACCAAATCAGTATATTCGTGAAAGATAGCTCGTATTTGCATCGATATTTGCTTGTAGCGTTCAAAGCGGGGTTTCACAAAAATAAGATGCGGACACAACCGGCGTGCCTGCGCTCCACTAATGGCACTGCGCACCCCAAACTTGCGCGCCTCGTAGCTGGCTGTCGCAACCACGCCACGCGCTTCGCCACCACCCACAGCAATGGCTTTCCCGCGCAGTTCAGGGAAGTCTAATTGCTCTACGGAAGCAAAGAAAGCGTCCATATCGATATGTATGATTTTTCTGTTCAAGAAATTAGGATTTAGAAGTTAATGTCCTCCGTACAATCCAAGCAACTTGTTGCGAAATCCGTGTAATCTGTGTAATCCGTGCGAGATTTAAATAGGCAGCTTGTTGCCTAATATCAAATGTGAACGCCGTGAGTAGCAAATCACCCTATCGCTTCAAACACTTTCCCTGGCAAGGGGGTTACTACACCTTTCAGTTCCATTTGAAACAACAAATTAGAAAGCTGGTATATAGGCATTTGGCAACCCAAAGCCAAATCGTCTAAGCCTTGTTTGCCGTTGTTTTTCAGGTAATTCATCACTTGTTCTTCTTCAGGAGTGAGACTTACAAAAAGCTCTTGCTGTACCGCTTTCGGGGCAGGGGTATCCCAATTGAGTACGTACACAAGGTCTTTGGCTGAGGTGAGCATACGAGCTTTACTATTGCGAATGAGCTCGTTACAGCCTGCACTGTAGACATCGGTAGTGCGCCCTGGTACGGCAAATACTTCGCGGTTGTACGAGAAAGCTATATCAGCCGTAACTAAGCTACCGCCTTTTAGTCCCGACTCAATCACTACGGTTGCCTCCGAAAGCCCCGCAATAATGCGATTACGACTCAAAAAATTCTTTCTATCAAACGGACTCTGACTGCTAAAATCAGTGATGAAACCGCCGTTTTCTTCCATTGCCTCACAATACTTGCTATGAGCGGCGGGGTAGATAGTATTAAGCCCGTGCGCCAAACAAGCTACCGTTTGCAGGCGATGCTTCATAGCGGCTTTGTGGGCAGTAATATCTACCCCATAGGCATAACCACTGACGATGACCACATCAAGCGGAGCGAGTTCTTCGATGAGTTGTTCACAAAAAGCTGTGCCGTAGCTCGTGATATTGCGCGTGCCTACGATGCTCAACAGCCGCTTGTTTTGCAAGTGGATATTTCCTTTTTGGTAAAACAATATAGGGCTATCCACACACTGTTTGAGGGGCGAAGGATACTCGGCATCAATATAGGTTATAATGCTGATATTTTGCTTTTGAGTAAACTGTAATTCTGCTTCTGCTTCGTGCAAACACTGGGCACTGAGTATGTTTTGAGTAATCTTAGAGCCAATACCTGTTACTTTCTCTAAAGCACTTTTGCGTTGAGCAAATACATTTTGGGCACTCCCAAAGTGTGTGATGAGCTTTTTGGCAGTTATATCGCCTATCAAAGGAATTTTCTTTAAGGCTATAAGATACAACAAATCGTCTTTCATAATAAAGTATTAAAGCATAGTGCAAAGGTACTACATAATTAGTAAAATAACAAATTTACCAATAAGGTAACACAGCATTTGCATTTAAACTTTTTGTACTCTATTCCGTGAAATATAGCAGTGGCAACTACCAATCCGTGCAAATCACGCTTGCCAAGTTAAAGAAATATCCGTGTCAAAATCCGTGAAATCCGCGAAATCTGTGCGAGGCTTAAATAGGTAGGAAGCTGCTTAATATTAAATGCGAACGCCGTGAGGAAATAACCTTACATTTTTTTTGTTAAAAACCCGTTTTTAACATATTTTTTTCAGTGTTTTACACCCTCTTTTATCCAACTGATATTCAGTTTTTAAACATCATTCCTTCGCCTTAGCTTCGGTTTAGGTTCGTCTTACCTTCGTCTTACCTTCGGTTAAAGTAGTCAAAAGGTAAAAGATAAAAGGTAAAACAATTCACTGATTATTAAATATTTATTGTTTTTGAGTAAATTGAAGATAGCCTGCTTCTAAAATTGAACAAAACGCAGTGTTTTAACACTTTTTGGCTATTTTACTTATATAAATTAAACATTAAGAATAATAACCTCATCATATGTTTCGTGTATGATGACCACCACTACATTCCCCCTTTGGAGGGGGGTAGGGGGAGGTTTTTTCGCAATTAGGGGGAGGTTTTCTCGCAATTAGGGGGAGGTTTTTTCGCGATTAGAGAGAGGTTTTCTCTTCTTTTGCGATTGTCGGCACTGCCGAGTAAGTGAGTCGGGGGCTCCGTGTAATCCAAGCAACTCGTTGCTAAATCCGTGAATAAAAGTATCTTTAATTGAATTTTATTTTGTCACAATCCGTGTAATCCGTGTAATCTGTGCGAGATTTTAAAAATCTCACATCAAACTTCTATTAATTGTGATTTGCAATCCATTTTCCTTCTTGTCCCCCTTCGGGGTTATCGGCACTGCCGAGTAAGTGAGTCGGGGCTCCACTTATCTCTTCCTCTCACTAATCAAGCCAAAGAAACCATTATAAGTAAATGTTTTTGGTAATATTCTACCCTCTAAAATAAAAAAGAAGTATATTTGCAGGCTATTAAATTCTTTAACCGCATTTAGCTTTGAAACATTTAGTATACGACAGTACTTTTGAGGGGTTCCTCACAGCCGTTTTTGTTGCTTTTGAGTATCGTTACAATACGGTAACTATTATAGCGAGACATCGGTTTGCGCCCTTGCTTTTTGGCGAGGAGGAAACCGTGTATACCGATGCCAACAAAGCGCAACGGGTGCTTGCCAAGATAGAACAGTGTTGGGGTAAAGAAGGGGTGGCAATTGTGCTAAGGGCTTTTTTATCAGAAGAAACGCATATGGAAGATTATCTGTTAGAGGCTATTAGGCTGATGGTAAAACACCCCGAGGGTAAAGTGTTGGAGAACTTTGCTCATCCTGCCATTGCTGCTATCCGCAAGGCAGCTAAAAGTGTGGGGCGTGAAGTACACCGAATGAAAGAGTTTGTGCGCTTTGAAAAGGTAGGCGAGCTTTATTTTGCCAAAATAGTTCCCGAGTATGACGTATTGCCGTTGGTCATTCCTCATTTCAAAACCCGCTTTTCTGACCAGCAGTGGGTGCTTTATGACCCTGAGCACGGTTACGGTTTTATTTACAATCTGCACGAGGTGTTGCCCTTTACTCCTGCCGATAAGCATTTTGGAGTGCCTGCTTCGGCTACTGCCGATGCTTATGAGACCCTTTGGAAAACTTATTTTCAGCATATTAACATAGCCGAGCGCAAGAATGCAAAGTACCAGCTCAGGAATATGCCAAAGCGCTATTGGCAGTATCTACCAGAAGTATAATTTAGTTTCCTTCAAAATAATTTGCACGGTTCGGCACTATTTACTACTTTTGTCGCCGTTAAAACATCTTTACCATCACTCACTGCTAACCCGCTAATAACTAACGTTTATGAAAAAATATCTGATAGCGCAAGCACTCTTCCTCTGTTGCTTCGCTGGGGCGTTTGCCCAAATGATTACTGTATCGGGTAAAGTAACCGATGAAATGAATCACCCTTTGGAAGGAGCTGTTGTTACAGTCATAGGTAGAAATAATAGCTCATTTGCTAAGGTTACTGATGCCGAGGGGAACTTTCAAGTGGAAGTAGAAGCAGGACAGCCTATAAGGGTTTTATATTTAGGTATGAAACCTTATGAGTTTACCACTTCTGCCCAAAAGCCCTTTATAACAGTGCGCTTAGAGCCCGCAATTATCACTTTAAGTGCTGTGGTAGCTACAGGTTACCAAAATCTTCGCAAAGAACTCACCACTTCGGCGTATACTGAAGTAAAACCTCAACAGCTCAACCGACAGATTAACCGAACCGTACAAGAGGCTATTGAGGGACAAGTAGCTGGGTTGCGCTTTACTACCGACCCTACTACGAGAAAAACCGTACCTATACTGCGCGGGGTAGGCACTTTTTCGGGCAATGTGGGCTATACGCCTCTCATTGTGGTGGATAATATCCCTACTGATATGGCTTTAGACGAAATCAACCCGCAGGATATCGAGTCGATTACTGTGCTGAAAGACGCTGCCGCCACTGCTATCTACGGGGTGCGCGCTGCCAATGGGGTCATTGTGATTGTTACCAAAAAAGGCTTGCAAAACGGTTTGCGCATCAACGTGCATACCGACCTCTTCTATACGTTTAAGCCTGATATGAGCAAGATGCACTACGCTTCTACCCCTGATCTTATCGATTTTGAGACAGCTGTTTACCAAAGTAAATTGGCTGACAACAATGGCAATGTAGATAACCTTTTCGCTTCGTATGGCGAAATTGGAGGCAGGCAAACGGTGCGCTACTATTCACCTCTCTTCCAGCTCTACCGCGACCAAGCTAAAGGAAAACTCACCGATGCTCAGGTAAACAGTACGCTTGAGCAGTGGCGCAAACGCGATTACATCCGCGATTTTCAGCGCTATGTGTGGCAACCTATCATCACCAAACGCTATAATGTGAGTGTGGAAAGTGGCAACAACCGCTCTCAGAACTACGCTTCATTGCAATATGAAGATACGAATGAACGCATTGTTACTGAAAAATCACGCGCGCTCAACCTCTATTTAAAAAACTCTTACCAGCTTACTCCTTGGCTCAAGAGTACTCTTGGGGTGAACGGCAGGTATACTGCTACTGATGCTGTAGCCGACCCTATGCGAGCTATGTATACTGACCCTCTAAAGCAACCGCGCTATATTCCTGTGTTGGGCACCAATCCGTATGCGGGTTTTAACTTGGTAGCACCTATCAACGGACATATATTAGAAGAAATTGCCGGTAACGATGCCTTTCGTCCGTATAGCTTTAATTTGCTCGAATCTATAGCACAAGAGCACCAAAAACAGCACCTTCTCAGTGTGCGTCCGTTTGTAAACTTGGAGCTCTCTATTGTGAAAGGCTTGCAATCTCAAAGCTATTTTCAATATGAACTGAACACATTGGGCAGTGAAACTTTCTTTGGCAAAGACACTTACTATATGCGTTTGCGCCATAATCAGTTTGTAAAAGAAGATACTGCTACTCAACAATTCTCTTCTGAACTGCCCGAAGGCGGTTATTACGAGCAACAAAAAAGCCAAACACAGCACTATACCTTCCGTCAGCAGCTCAATTTCAACCGCACTTTTGCCGAATTACATAACGTGACAGCGCTCTTAGGTTTTGAGATGCGCGATCACTACACCCCGCGTAGCACTAAGGAAATGCAGTATGGCTACGACGAGCAAACGCTCTCCTTCCCTACTCTCAACTGGAAAGACCTCTACAATCCTGGTGTTACCACCTATCTCTACGGGCGTCAGTCGTTATCACTCAACCGCGATCAGCACAGCGAAATTAAACATCGCTTTATCTCTTTCTATAGTACACTGGGCTATTCCTTCAACCAGAAATACAATTTCTCAGGGAGTGTGCGCATAGATCAAGCCGATATGTTTGGAGCTGACCCCAAGTATAAATACCGTCCGCTATGGTCTGTTGGCGGTAGTTGGAATATCCATCGTGAAGATTTCTTCAATAGCGATGAGGTGAACTTACTAAAATTGCGCCTTACCTATGGTATCAGTGGGAATGTAGACCAAACTACCACTCCTTTCTTGCGCGGACGTTTGCTCACCGATGTACGTGGTGCTTACCCTACCCAGCAATATGTATCTATCACCGATACCGATTTGCCCAACCCTAAATTGCGCTGGGAAAAGACTGAAACACTGAATTTGGGTATTGACTTTGGCTTGTGGTATTGGCTCTCAGGAAGTATTGATTTGTATCGTCGCTATAGTTCCGATTTATTAGTGCTTACCGAACTCGACCCCACCGTAGGCGCTCAAAGGCAACGTATCAATAACGGAGCACTACTAAACCGAGGTATAGAAGTGAGTCTCAATGCTACCCGTAGGCTTGCTGACGATTTACGACTTACCGTAGAGACTACCTTCGCCTACAACAAAAATACCATTGAAAAAGTGAGTAGCAAGCCCTCCAATCCAGTGCAATACGCTTGGAATCCCTTGCGCTATTACAAAGAAGGCGACGATTTCAACTCGCTTTACGCCTATCAATATAAAGAAACCGTGAATGGTTATCCCATTTTTGTAGACGAAAATGGCGAACCTAATACCACTTTCGATGCGAATGGCGTGCCCACAATTAAAGATATCAAAAGTGAAGATGCCCTTGTGAGATTAGGAACGATGAACCCCACCTTCAACGGAGCACTAAACTTACAACTGCGCTACAAGGCTTTTGAGCTCGGTACGATGTTCGTATACGCCGGTGGTCATAAACTGCGCAAAGATACTTACGCTATCAATCAAGAGAGCGAGACCCACCGCGATATTACCCAACGTTGGACAGCGGCAAACCCTACCAATATGCCCCGTATGTCATTTGACTATCCAGCGGCTTTGAGGGCTACCACCAATACGGTAAACACTCTTTGGCAGTATGGTGATAATCACGTGGTCAATGCCGATTACCTCAAATGGCGCAATGTGGTGTTTGCCTTCTATATGCCTAAAGACCTTTGCGAGAAATTGCGCTTACAAAATGCTAAAATCACCGCTCAGCTCAACAATCTGTTCACTTGGTGCGCTGCTGGCGACGATATAGACCCTGAAACCTATCACCTCAACACCGGAACCCGCGCATTACCCGTAGCAACTACAGCGCTTTTCGGCGTATCATTTAGCTTTTAGCCGTAGCACGGCAGGCAGTTTATAACAGACTTTGTCAAAGTCTTAGGACTTTGACAAAGTAAAATAACCCTATTTTACAATGAAAAAAAACATAATCACAACAGTATTCATCGCCTTGCTTCTCACAGCCTGTGACAAATATACCGACCTTACACCCAAAGGCGAAAAGATTATCAACACCGCTGAGGAATATTACAATTTGGTAGTACTCCCTACTAAGAATTACCCTCCTTTCAACTTCCGCGCTTTGGTGGACGACAATTGGGTGAAGGAGAGTACTATCGTCGGTAAAGCGCCCGATTTGAACAGTATCAATTTCTTTTACGAAGAAAGCGCTCCACGAGCCGATTACATTGAGTCTTCTGCCTTCTATAACAATGTGTACAGTTATATAGGTAGGTGGAATATGATTATCAGCACTGTTGACGATGCCAAAGGCGATGCCTCTTTGAAAGCGCGTTCCAAAGCCGAAGCCCGCTTGCTCAGAGCCTTTGATTACTTTATGTTAGTGAATGTCTACGGGAAAGGCTATAACCCCGCTACAGCCGCTACCGATGGTGGCGTGTGCCTAATGCGTGAGTTCGACTTAGAAGCCCAGCCCGCTAAAGCTACCGTAAAGGAAGTGTACGACTTTATTCAAGAAGATATCGAGGCGGCATTACCTCTTTTGCAAGAACACCCCGTGAATGTATATCACCCCTCATTGGCTTTTGGCTATGCCCTCAAAGCCAGAGTGCATTTGTTCAGAAGAGAGTATCAGCAGGCGTTGGTAGCCGCACAAAAGAGTCTGTCGTATAACAACCAACTGGTAGATATGGTAGCTTATGAGGCAAATCCTACTCCTATCACCGTAGATAAAAACCCCGAAGTGCTCAATTTAGCCTATATGAACGGGCATACCGAGATGAATAATTGGTGGGTTTATCCCGTGAGTCCAGAGTTTTGTGAGCTTTTTGATACCGAAAACGATATGCGCTTCAAGCTCTTTCTCAGCAAGAATCACTTTTATTCCGATAAAGGTTCAGGAGCTGCCAATTGGAATATGACGGCTACTAAGTTCTTTTATCCTACAGTGGGAATGAAAACAGGTGAAATGTACCTTATTGTAGCCGAGTGTCAAGCGCGCTTAGGCGACCTTAGTGGAGCGATGCAAACCGTAAACACCCTTCGCAGCAAACGCGTAAAAGGCAGTGGGGCTACTCTTGCAACCCCCGCTACTACTGAGGAGACCGTAAAACTCATCATCGCTGAACGCCGCAGGGAACTCGCAATGGGCTTCAACCGCTTTTTCGATTTAAAACGATTGAACACCGAACCCGCTTATGCCAAGACGCTACAGCGCACCTTCCCTTTGGTAAATACTACCGTGCCACAACGCACCTATACCTTGCCCCCCAATTCACCAATGTACATCGTTCCGTTCCCTAAAGACGTAATGGAGAAGAACCCCTCACTCACACAGAATTATTAATATAAAAAATAATAATAATGATATTTAGCTTATAATGAGTTATGATGACCGTCACACATTCCCCCTCTGGAGGGGGTTAGGGGGAGGTTATTCCCCCTTTGAAGGTAGTCTGCGAGAGCAGAGTATGTGAATAGGGGGAGGTTATTCCCTCTTATAGGGCTATCCGCGATAGCAAAGTAAGTGAATAACAACGGCGATTTATTATCAACAAGTCAATTCAACCTTTAGTTTGCATTACTAATCAAAACAACGACAACTGCCCACCGAAAAGCTCCTTATGCTTGTTGTGGCTATTGGCGATAAGCAAATGGCGAAGTTTGGCGGGCTCCATACTGCCTGCCAACGGCATAGCCCCGCTACAAGTGATAAAGTATTTCGCCCTGCTGAGCGTCACCCCTATCTGCTTGAGCGAGTAATACGTCAGCTTCTGAAAAGTACGCGCCGTGAGTATCTTCTGTACCGACCGCACTCCCACCCCAGGAATGCGCAAAAGCATTTCACGTGGAGCCGTGTTCACATCTACCGGGAAAAGATGTGGGTGTCGTAATGCCCACGCCAATTTAGGGTCTATCTCTAAATCGAGAAACGGCTGACGAGCATCTAATATCTCATCAGGAGCAAAGCCATAGTAACGCATCAACCAATCGGCTTGGTAGAGGCGGTTTTCTCTCACTATAGGCACTTGGCTGTGAATAGAGGGTAGCCTACTGTCCTGCAACACCGGCACATAACCCGAATAATACACCCGCTTCATCTCAAACTTGTCATACATATAGCTCGCCACCTTTATAATCTTCTGGTCTGTTTCATCAGTCGCCCCTATAATCATCTGGGTGGTCTGCCCGGCAGGCGCAAACTTAGGCGTATGCTTAAACTTCTTTTTCTCTAAAGCCGTAACCGCCAACTCGTTTTTCACCTGTTGCATCGGGGTAATCATCTGCTGGTGGTCTTTCTCAGGAGCAAGCAGTTTCAACCCTTCTTTCGTCGGAATTTCAAGATTGATGGACAAACGGTCGGCATAAAGCCCCGCCTCGTGAATCAGTTCTTCACTTGCACCAGGTATGGTTTTCAAGTGAATATAACCGTTGAAACGCTCTTCTAAGCGCAATTTCTTAGCCACGCGCACCAATCGCTCCATCGTAGTATTAGGGTCTTTGAACACTCCCGAACTCAAAAACAGCCCCTCAATGTAATTTCTCCTGTAAAAGTTAATAGTGAGGTCTACCACCTCCTGCACACTAAAGGCAGCACGCTGTATATCATTACTGCGTCGCGACACACAATACACACAATCGTAAATACAGTGGTTCGTAAGCAAGATTTTGAGCAAAGAAATACACCTGCCGTCCTCAGTAAACGAGTGGCAGATACCAAAGTTCGCTGCGTTGCCCAATTCTCCTTTCACCGCCTTACGAGCGCTCCCACTGCTCGAGCAAGACACGTCATACTTAGCAGCATCAGCAAGGATAGCCAACTTTTCTTTGATACGTTCAAAATCCATTTTACTTATTTTATAGTCTTTTTAGGAATATCTTTTAATCCATTCCAAAAGCTCTTTCCTTTATCTTTGTGCAAAGATAATAAATAAATCACAAATACAAAATTTGCCACACCTTTTATCCTGATATAGTGCAACACTAATCTTCAACAGTTTTAAAAAACCTTTCTCGTCACTAATTCCCCCTTTCGTCCCTACAGTTCCCCCTCTCCAAGGTAGTCTGCGAGAGCAGAGTATGTGAATAGGGGGAGGGTTTCTTCGTCCCTCGTCTCTCGTCATTCGTCCCTACAGTTCCCCCCTTGAGGGGGGCTAGGGGGATGTTATCTCACCTTTTTCGTCCCTCGTCCCTCGTTCCTCGTCGCATCTCCCCCTAAGTCCTATTGCCCCTTTCTTTTCTTTCGTCTCGAAACCCTATTTTCGGCATTATTGGCATTATTATATTACAGTATGAATCAATTACTTATACACCCTTTGTATAACAATCGTCCAAGATTCGTATAAGCATCCTATAAGCTTTGTNNATCAATTACTTATACACCCTTTGTATAACAATCGTCCAAGATTCGTATAAGCATCCTATAAGCTTTGTATAAGCTAACCATACCCATTTTACCTTTTACCTTTTATCTTTTACCTGAAAAATTCCTTCCGAATCCCTCCGTTTCTTTCCGACAACTCCAATACATCTCTTTCCCGTCGCCAATTCCCCCTTTGGAGGGGGTTAGGGGGAGGTTATCTCCTTCAAACTTTTTGTCCTCCCTCTCTCAAAACTCCTCCAACCAATCTCCCCATTATTGCCTGTGCCTGCCTGTCGTGCTACGACCTCGCACCTCATTTGTTAATTAATTTCTTAACCCAAGTTCATTTTTCCCCCACTTTTCCGCCGTTACTTTGCCCCGTAAAACAAAAACAACTTAAAAATGAACTTAAAAATGTTTAGTATCACACTTCTTATGACGTTGGCAACCCTAAAATCCAACAGTCAAAATCCTGATTTTGTAGCGCTCATTACAGCGGCTACACAAGCCCCTTCAGGTCACAACTCTCAACCTTGGTTCTTCACCGTTGAGAGCAACCACATTGTTATTACGCCCGATTTCACCAAGTCGCTACCTGCCGTAGACGGTAAACACCGCGAACTCTTTATGAGCTTAGGATGTGCTCTGGAAAACCTCTGCCTAAAAGCCACCGAATTGCACTATCGCACCCAGGTACAACTCACCAGCGAAGGCGTCATTACCGTGCTTCTGCAAAAACGAGAAGATGTAACGCCCAATTCCTTAGCAGCCGTCATTCCTAAACGCCAAACCAACCGCTCAGCCTACGACGGTAAAACCATTGATGCCGAATTGCTCAAGAGCTTAGTTAATAAGAGTACTGAAGGACTATCAGGAAATATCTATACTTTCCAAAAAGGTTCTCCCCTCTTCGCTGAACTCACCGAGTATGTAATGCAAGGCAACGCTGTGCAAATGGCTGACCCAGCTTTCAAAAACGAACTCCTCTCTTGGATACGCTTTAACAAAAAACATTCTGAAAGTACCCACGACGGACTCAGTTACGCTGTACTTGGCGCACCCAATCTTCCTCGTTGGGTAACCGAACCCATTGTAAAAGGCTCTCTCAAAGCCGATAAACAAAACAAAACCGATTTGAAGAAGATAGAATCCTCTTCAGATATGGTGCTCATCACTTCCGAGAAAGACAACATCCCCACTTGGATAAACACAGGTCGCCTATTACAACGCTTTTTGCTCACCCTCACCGAAGCAGGCATCGCCAATGCCTATCTCAATCAACCGTGTGAAGTACCTGAACTCAGAGCACAACTACAAAAGAGTTTGCCTATTGAAGGCGCTTATCCACAAATCATTTTGCGCATCGGCTATGCCAAACCCGTAGCCTATTCCAAAAGAAAAGACATCAAAGAAGTTAGCAAATTTAAAAAATGAGAAAATTAGCCAACACACAGCCAAACACACTTTGTCAAAGTCTTAGGACTTTGACAAAGTCTATCATTCTAATAATCAAATATCTCAATGAAACATACAATCCTTTTATTCCTTATCACTCTTAACTCCTTTGCGCAAGTAACCCTTAAATCCGAATATTTTGCCAAAGGCAAACTCTCTCGGCAGCGCCTCTCAGTGCAGTTACCTATTGCACTGCAAAAGTATGATGATGACCCCTATCAACGTATGAAAGTATGGGCTATCAGCACCGATGCTTGTTTTGTAAAAGCACGTGAACATAGCCCTGCAACGCCTTATGAAACAATGAACCTCAGTGCACATTTAGTGCATTTGCGCCCGTTGCACACCCGTTGGTCGTTACTAATGGCAATGGGCATAGGAGCTTATACGCCTGCTAATCGGCTTTCGGCTATAGTATGGAAAGAGAATGTGCTGGGTAGTGGTGCATTGTTAGCTATATGGCACGGCAGTGAACGTTTACAGATAGGTGCAGGGGTGGCAGTGAGTACGCTTTTGGGTTACCCAATGGCTTTCCCCAGTGCTTTTGCTGAGTACAAAAGCGACACGTGGAACGCGTGGGCTAAAGGCAATTTCTTAGAAGGCGGTAGTGCCTCAGTAGGCTATCGCTTTAATGAGTATTTTACCCTCAATGCCCTCGCTGATTTTAGTATTTACGCCTCTTTTTTAAGAAGAAACGAGCAAAAAACTGTCTTTTTTACCCAACACAGCATTATAGCACTACAACCTGAGTTCAGTATAGGCAAAAACCTCCGCTTTCCCTTCACCATAGGGATAGACCTTGCTCGCACAGGCACTTATAAAGAACGGCAATTTAATAGTTTCTTTACCGATAATTTAGGTAAAAACACCGAAGCAAAACATAGTTTTTACTTTTCTATGAGTGTAGTGTTTAGTCGTTAAGAGTGCTAATGTAAATAATATCCTTTTTATAACTTCTATTTTGTAATGCCTCTAATTTACTTATCTCTAAATTTGCGCATTTGCGCATTATATACTAACTTTGTCCCCTGAATTATAAAAACAAACGCCCATCGTGCTACGATATGCAATCACAAGAATCCCAAATATACGGCCTTCGTGCCCTTATTGAAGCCCTCAAAGCGGGCAAAACTATCGATAAAGTATTTTTGCAAAAAGGCTTGCGCGGCGACCTCTTCCGCGAGTTAATGCCTCTGCTCAACGCAGCGCAAGTGCCTGTGCAGTACGTGCCTATCGAAAAACTCAACCGCCTAACCAAGAAAAACCACCAAGGCGTGGTAGCCAACCTCTCTCCTGTAGATTTCCACAATTTTGAGGATTTGGTCATCTCGGTTACCGAAAGCGGACGGACGCCTCTCTTCCTCATCTTAGACCACCTCTCGGATGTGCGCAATTTTGGGGCAATCATCCGTACCGCTGAGTGTACGGGCGTTTCGGGGATTATCATTCCTAAGCGCGGCAGTGTGAGCATCACCGCCGATACGGTCAAAACCTCGGCTGGTGCCGTGTTTCGGGTGCCTATCTGCAAGGTGGAAAACCTCGTAGATGCCGTGTATTACCTCCAAGGCAGTGGCATCAGGGTGGTGGCAGCCACCGAGAAAACGAACCAATTGCTATACGCCGAAGATTTTACCCTGCCCACCGCCATTGTGATGGGTGCCGAAGATGTGGGAGTATCGCCCGCCGTCTTGAAAATTGTAGATAGCAAAGCCAAATTGCCAATGGTAGGCGATATCAGTTCGCTAAACGTCTCTGTGGCCTGCGGCGTTTTCCTATACGAAGTGCTAAAACAACGGTCGTAGCACGACGGGCAATTAAGTAACATCGTTCTGTGAAATCCAAGCAACTTGTTGCTTTAATCCGTGAATCAAATTAACTAAAAATATATCAGTCTCAAAAATCCGTGCAATCCGTGAGATCCGTGCGAGACTTTCAACAATCATTAAAATGAAAGAACCTTTAATCAATAAAATCACTTCCCCTATTTACGAATTTGCCAAGAAAACCCGCTCGGGCGGTATTGTCTTGTTTATTACGGTGATCATCGCCTTGGTGCTCGCCAATTCCCCGCTGTCCAAATACTATTTTGGCTTCTTGCACCACCATTTTGGCTTTGCTATTAACGGTGAAACTTACCTAAACCTCGAACTCCACCACTGGATTAACGACGGCTTGATGGCGATTTTCTTCTTCGTAGTAGGTTTGGAACTCAAAAAAGAAATCGTAGCGGGCGAACTGTCCGATTTGCGTAAGTCGCTCTTGCCCATAGTCGCTGCTATTGGCGGTATGGTCGTGCCCGCGGTGATTTACGTAGCGCTGAACTTCCATTCCGAAACCACTGCCGGTTGGGGTATCCCAATGGCTACTGATATAGCGTTCTCATTGGGCGTGTTGTACTTCCTCGGCGATCGCATTCCGCTCTCTGTCAAAGTGTTTCTCACTGCTTTGGCTATTGTAGACGATTTAGGAGCTGTGCTCGTGATTGCGTTCTTCTACACTTCCGATATTTCCTTTGTAAATTTAGGTATAGGCTTGGCATTGCTCGCCTTCTTGTACGTGGGCAAGCGCATCGGTATACGGTCGGTGTTTTTCTACGGGTTGTTTGGCATCGTGATATGGATTGCCTTTTTGTTATCAGGTATTCACGCAACGATAGCCGCCGTTTTAGTAGCCTTTATGATTCCTGCCAATGTGGCAATGGTAGAGAAGGATTTTATCGCCAAAACGAAAAAGAATCTCGAAGAATTTAAGCAAATCGACCCGAATGGGTTGCCTACGCTCAGCGAAGAGCAGTTGCACCTTATTGAGAAAATCAGTGCCGATGCGCGTTCCTCAGTACCGCCTTTGCAACGCTTAGAACACGCTTTGCAACCTTTTGTAACTTTCTTTGTAGTGCCTATCTTTGCTTTGGCCAACGCAGGGGTGTCACTCTCGGTAAATATGAGCGAACTGCTCAGCACCAATGTGATGTGGGGGGTAGCACTCGGTTTGTTCTTAGGGAAAGTCCTCGGGATTTTCGGAGGATCGTATTTGCTTATCAAGAGTAAAATAGCTACTTTCCCCGAAGGAATGAATACCCGCAACCTTTTAGGCGTGAGCTTACTCGCTACTATAGGTTTTACGATGTCGCTATTTGTAACCACGTTGGCTTTTGAAGAACCGCTGTACATCAACCAAGCCAAAATAGGAATTTTTGCAGCCTCTATCCTTGGCGGTATTCTGGGATATATCGTCCTAAGCCGAAGTTCTAAAACTAATGACTAATTGAATCGCACACTTGAGGTTGTCCCAAAAGTCGCATTTGCGTCGCTACAATTCCCCCTCTTTGAGGGGGTTAGGGGGAGGTTTCCAATAATAATATACTAAACTCTTATTAACTATGCCTTTTACCCAACGTCAAACCCGAGGAATTATCGCTTTTCTCGTTCTGATCATCGCCCTGCAATTCGCCTTTCGCAATTGTGAGTTCCCCAGCACTTTCGCTCCTGTAGACACCTCGGTTGCCGAGCGCGAAATGGATTCACTCAGGGAGCTCACCCTTCGCGCTAATAAAGATACTATTTACCCCTTCAACCCTAATTTTCTCAGCGATTACAAGGCTTACAAAATCGGACTCACGACTGAGCAATACGACCGCTTGCAGGCTTTCCGCGCGCAAGATAGATATGTCAATTCAGCGGAAGAGTTTCAAGAAGTAACGGGCATCAGCGATAGTGTGCTGCACAAAATCGCCCCCTCTTTCAAATTCCCCGACTGGGTGAAAAACCGCAAAACATTTGCCTCTTCTTATGAAAAATACCCCTCAAAACACTATCCCAAGCAAGATATCAACACTGCTACTGCCGATGCACTGATGAAAATCTACGGCATAGGCGAGGGATTTTCCAACCGTATCTTGAAGTACCGCAACAAATTGCACGGCTTTACTTATATGGAACAAGTAGCTGAGGTCTACGGACTCGACAAAGAAGTGTACGAACGTGTAGCCGAACGCTTTGAGGTACAAACAACACCCGTGATAGAGAAAAAGGATATCAATACTCTCAATATGTACGAACTCAGCAAAATTCCTTATGTGAAATACGGAGAAGGCAAGAAGATAGTAGGTTTGCGCTCTGAGCTCGGCAATTTCAAATCTTTTGACGACCTTTTGCAAATCGAGGGGTTTGACAAAGAACGCATCGCACGATTACAGCTGTATCTCTATATCGAACAGTAGTCTTCAAGATAATTAAAAAGAAGATCATTCTCCTTTAACACTTTTTTCTCAATAAGTAAACTACCTCTTCCTTCCAACTGAAATTCAACTAACTACCACCCTTCCTTCGTCTTAGGTTCGTCTTTCCTTCGCTCTTCCTTCGCTTGAAGTACTCTTAATCTTTAAAAAAGATAGAAATATTACTTATCTGTTTTATAGCTATTTAGCCTATTTTATAGCATAAACAATCAAAAAGCTTTTTACTTATTTTATATTGAAAAATCTTCCGCTTTATAGTAAAATATAGCATTTCTAATTGAGCGTTATCATCACTGCATACCATTTTTATTAAATAGTACTTTTCTAACAATTAATACCCTTCTTCTCCCCTCTTTATTAAAAAAAACATATTTGGTAATTCGTAATTCGTAATTATTTCGTACCTTTGCCCCTTAGTATTAGAAATAAGCATATAACGAATGAATTTTAACTGTTCTGAAACACAACAAATGGTAGCCGATGCCGCCAAAGAGTTCGCCGAAAAATATATCCGTCCATACGTAATGGAATGGGACGAAAGTCAGGAATTCCCTGTTGAGGTATTCCGCAAAGCAGGCGAACTCGGCTTTATGGGTATTTTAGTACCCGAAATCTATGGCGGTTCAGGTCTCGATTATCACGATTACATCGCCATTGTCGAAGAAATCTCAAAAGTCGACCCTTCTATAGGGCTCTCTATAGCTGCTCATAACTCTCTTTGTACCAATCATATCCTTGCTTTTGGCAATGAAGAACAAAAACAGCGCTGGTTGCCTAAATTAGCTTCCGGCGAGTGGATAGGCGCTTGGGGCATCACCGAACACAATACCGGTTCTGATTCGGGCGGTATGGCTACCACAGCGGTCAATGACGGTGATGACTGGATACTTAATGGCACTAAAAACTTCATTACTCACGGCAAGAGTGGCGACATAGCAGTAGTGATTGCACGTACCGGTGCCAAAGGCGACAAGCACGGAATCACAGCCTTTGCTGTAGAACGCGGTACAGAAGGTTTTAGCGCAGGTAAGAAGGAAAACAAACTCGGGATGCGCGCCAGCGAAACCGCCGAGATGATTTTCCAAGACTGCCGTATCCCCGATGCGAACCGCCTCGGCGAAGTAGGTGAGGGCTTTATCCAAGCGATGAAGATATTAGACGGCGGGCGTATTTCTATAGGGGCACTCTCTTTGGGCATTGCCAAAGGCGCTTATGAAGCCTCGCTCAAATATGCCAAAGAGCGCGAGCAGTTTGGCAAACGCCTCATCGACCTGCAAGCTGTTGGCTTCAAACTTGCCGATATGGCTACCGAAATTGAAGCCTCTGAACTTTTGCTACACAAAGCCGCTTTCCAGAAGAACAACCGTCAGCGTGTAACCCTTTCAGGAGCAATGGCAAAGATGTACGCCTCCGAAGTGTGCGTGCGGGTAGCTACCGAAGCCATTCAAATTCACGGTGGTTATGGCTATACGAAGGATTTCCCTGTAGAAAAATTCTTCCGCGACTCTAAACTCTGTACCATAGGCGAAGGCACTACTGAAATACAGAAGTTAGTCATCAGCCGACAAATAGATAAGAACTCATAATAAAAAAGAAACGAATATGTTATCCAATTCCAGCAAGTATGCCATTAATGCAGTAATATACCTCGCCGTATACTCGTCGGCGAGTAAGAGATTAGCCCCAAAGGACGTGGCAGAGGCTTTGCATATTCCCACGCCTTTTTTGGCAAAAATATTACAGACTTTAGCGCGCAAAAAGGTGATAAGCTCTAACAAAGGTCCTGGGGGTGGCTTTTGGCTCTCCGATGAAGAAAAAGAAGCCCCTCTAATGACGGTTGTTGAGAACATAGGCGAAGCCGATAAGTTCATTGCTTGCGCAATGGGATTCAAGGAGTGCTCCTCCGAAAAACCCTGCCCCTTGCACAATTCCGTACAACCTTTTAGAGACAACTTTATGCACGAACTCTCCGAGAACTCTATCGCCTCTTTTGCTCAAAAAATAGCAGAAAAAAAAGCGTTCTTATCTCCCACAGAGTAATTTGTCACACACTTTGTCAAAGTCTAATACGTCTCATCATCCAATGCCTATGGCCTATTACCTGTGGCCTAAACCCTAAATAAAATGGAAAACGGAAAATTCTTTACTATCTTAAGTTGGGTAGCCACTGCTACCGCCATCGGAATGTACGTGTCCTACATTCCACAAATTCACGATAATCTTAACGGCAAACCAGGCAATCCTATCCAGCCTTTGGTAGCTGCTATCAACTGCGCCCTATGGGTTACCTACGGACTGCTGAAAAATCCCAAACGCGATATCCCCGTAGCTCTTGCTAATGCTCCAGGCATCCTCTTTGGGCTCATCGCCTTTGCAACAGCACTGTAATTTGTCAATTTTGCGTCACACACTTTGTCAAAGTCCTTAACGCCTGCCGTGCTACGGCCTTTGTCAAAGTCTAATCTAAGACCTAATGCCTGTGGCCTAAAAACCCTAACATACAATGAAAAGAATAGTAACTGAAGAATACCAGCAACCCATTGTTTTAAACCTCTCAGAAATCAAAACTCTGATTGAGGAATTGCCTTATAGCTCTCACGTGTTTGTAGTGTACAGCGAGGACGGCGATACCAGCGACTATGTGCAAACCATTATGGCTGAGCCCGAACTCGACGAAGAGAGCCCCTATCAAGTAGAAGCCCGCGTGTACCACAGTCCTGATAGCTTTAGCCATTACCGTACTTACGTCAATACCGCTGCCGAGGCATACACCCCTTTTGAAGCTTTCTATAATAACACTCCTTATCGCTATGACCAATGGGACGACGTTACTCACGAATTTACTGATAATTATTAATTGTCAATTGTTAATTGAAGAAATATGTTACAACTAAACACTATTAGAGAAGAAAAAGACCGCGTACTTGCGGGTCTGAAGAAACGCAATTTCAAAGAGTTGCACCTCATCGACGACATTATCGCCTTAGACGAAAAACGCCGTAACACCCAATTGGCGTTGGACGAAACACTGGCAAAATCTAACAACCTTTCTAAGGAAATCGGTAACCTCTTTAAAGCAGGTGAAACCGACAAAGCTAATGCGCTGAAAGCTGAGACTGCACAGCTCAAAGAAGATATTAAAACCCTCACTGATACCCTCAACACAGCGGTCGAGGAGCTCAATGGCTTGCTCTACCGCGTGCCTAATATCCCTAATGAATTGGTGCCCGAAGGTACTTCCGAAGCCGATAATGTAGTGGTATTTGAAGCGGGTGAAATTCCTAATCTCGGCAAGGACGCCCTCCCTCACTGGGAACTCGCCAAGAAGTACGACCTCATCGATTTTGAGTTGGGCGTAAAGCTCACCGGCGCAGGTTTTCCTGTCTACAAAGGTAAAGGAGCTAAATTGCAACGCGCACTTATTACCTATTTCCTCGACAAGAACACCGAAGCAGGCTACAACGAGTACCAAGTGCCTCACGTAGTAAATGAAGCCTCAGGTTACGGTACGGGTCAGTTGCCTGATAAAGAGGGACAGATGTACCACATCGGGGTAGACAATCTCTATTTGATTCCTACAGCTGAGGTGCCTGTAACGAATATTTTCCGCGATGTCTTGCTGAGCGAAAGTGATTTGCCTATCTGCTGTACTGCCTATACCCCTTGCTTCCGTCGCGAAGCGGGTAGCTATGGCGCTCACGTGCGTGGGCTCAATCGCTTGCACCAGTTCGATAAAGTGGAGATTGTACGCATTGAACACCCCGACCGCTCTTATAAAGCGCTCGAAGCAATGATAGAACACGTAAAGGGTATTCTCAACGAATTGAAACTCCCTTACCATATCTTGCGCCTTTGTGGTGGCGATTTAGGCTTTACCTCTGCCATTACTTACGACTTCGAGGTATATTCCACCGCTCAAGAAAAGTGGTTAGAGATAAGCTCCGTGTCCAACTTTGAGACCTTCCAAGCTAACCGACTCAAATTGCGTTTCAAGGACGCTGAAGGTAAAAATCGCTTGGCACACACCCTCAACGGTAGCTCCCTCGCCTTACCACGCGTGCTCGCGGGTATCTTGGAAAACTACCAAACGCCTGAAGGTATCGTAGTACCCGAAGTCCTCAGAAAATACACTGGATTTGATATCATTAATTAATGTAAGTTATACAGTTTATTTACAATAATAACATTACACACTTTGCCAAAAGTTCTTGCCCGTGCAGCTCGCGCTTTTGGCAAAGTTTTTTTTAGCTTGTAGTGCTACGACCTAATTCCTTCCGCCCTTTGATATTTATTTGAAAAGATAATTTTGTATTTTAAATATTATTCATAACTTTGCGCAAATATTCTTTACCAAATGAATGAAACTACTGTAATCGCCCTTTCTAAAGCAGAATTGCCCTCGTGGATAGCCAGCTTTACTAATAATGAACTCTTTAAAACACAGCACATTGTAATTACCCTCTCTGAGGAAGAACACTGGTTAAAAAAAGACCTTAAACCTCTTGTCGCTTTAGCTGAACAGCACAGCCAGCAACACCAAAAATCGCTGGTGGTAGTAAACCGTGAACTCGCTCTCGAAGGTCTTGAACTCACTCTGCACATCGCCCCCACCCTCCAAGAGGCGTATGACCTTATTGAACTCGACGAAATAGAACGCGACTTATGGAAGTAACTATCTTAGGCTGTCATAGTGCCACTCCTCGCTCCAATGCCCGCCCCTCAGCTCAACTGCTCGAAATGCGCGGTCACCTTTTCCTTATCGATTGTGGTGAGGCTACCCAAATCGCCCTCCGCAACGCCAACGCTAAGTTCTCCCGCATCAAACACATATTCATTTCTCACCTTCACGGCGACCATTTCTACGGTCTCTTCGGGCTTATCTCTACATTCCAGCTCCTCGGTCGTGAAGCCGAAATGCATATCTACGGACCTAAAGGCATCAAAGAAGCCGTCTTACTTATTCTCAAATTAGGAGGTGCTTATACACCCTTCCCTTTGTATTTTCACGAGCTATCTGCTAAAACTTCTGAATTGCTTTACGAAGATGATAAAGTGCTCGTGCGCACCATTCCCCTCCAACACCGCGTCTATACCAATGGCTTCTTATTTCAAGAAAAAGAAGGTGAACGTCGCCTAAATATCGACGCTATTGCTGAGTACCCCGAAATACAAACGTGCGACTATCAAAACATCAAAAACGGTAAAGATATAACCTTAGAAAACGGCAAAACTATTGCCAATGCCTCTCTCACCTTCGATCCTCATCGCCCCCAAAGTTACGCTTATTGTAGCGATACCCTTTATTTAGAAAACTTAGCAACCGAAATACAGGGCACTCGTGTGATATATCACGAATCTACCTTCCTAAAAATCAACGAAGAACTTGCTGCTAAAACAATGCATTCCACCGCCTATCAAGCCGCACTCGTCGCCAAAAATGCCCACGCCGATGCCCTTATTTTAGGACATTACTCCTCTCGCTATCCAGATGTAAACCTCTTTAAAGAGGAAGCACAAGAAGTCTTTCAGAACGTTTTTTTAGGCGAAGACGGCAAAAAATTCGTCTTCGATAATTAACAAACAAAAGAAACCCTCACTACACCCCCATTCTTTTGGAAAGTCCTCAATATTTCCTCGGTCACTAATTTCTCCTCCCCGAGGTTGTCCACGATAGCGGAGTAAGTGAATAGGAGGAAGTTTTTACCATTTTTCTTTCACTTTCCCCATCGCATCTCCCCCTTTGAAGGGGGGCAGGGGGGATGTTACCCCTCCTCATAGAGCTTGTCGGCATTTGTCCAGTAAGTGAATTAGGGGGAGGTTTTCTCCGTCATTCGCCCCTCGTCCCTCGTCGCATCTCCCCCTTTGAAGGAAGTCCGCGAGAGCGGAGTATGTGAGAGGGGGGATGTTTATACAACAATAATGACCGTCACAACCCTAATGCCTATTGCCTAAGGCCTAACACCTCTTCCCCTTTCTTTCGCCTCGAAACCCTGTTTTCAGCATTATTGGCATTATTGTATTACAGTATGAATCAATTACTTATATGCCTTTTGTATAACAATCGTCCAAGATTCGTATAAGCTTCCTATAAGCTTTGTATAAGCTAACCATACCCTTTTCACAGCTCATCTTTTACCTTTTACCTAAAAAACCCCTTCCGACATTCTTCGTTATCTTTCTCTAATAAATCTGAAATGTCCGACTCGTCTGACTTGTCCAAACAGTCCTGCTCATCTTCGTTATCTTTTTTTTTCTCCTCATCTCTCTCTTGAAAGCCCCTCAAAGTTTTTCAGACTTTCTCCAACAAGTCCAAAATGTCCTACTTGTCCTACTCGTCCGACCACCTCCAACCAATCTCCCCATTACTGCCCGTGTGGCTCACACTTGCCCGTGCGGCTCGCACCGTGCTACGACCGCACCTAATTTTTCCCACTTATCGCACTACAACTTGCTAATTTGCTAATAACATCGTATCTTTGCATTTTATATCAAAAACCCGTAAGGCTCCTGCCATCAAAAATGTATATCCAGCATTACAACATAGTAACCCCTTTAGGCTTCGACCTCCCTACTACCGTCAATCTCGTATTGCGCTCACGTTCGGGAATTGCCCGCTACCCTATGTACGGACAGCTCACCGATGTTTGCCTTTCTAAGATTGGCGACGGAGCTGTTGAAAACCGTTTTCAGCAAGTAGCAGAACGCAACGACTTCTCTCGTTTAGAAAAACTCTTGCTCTTAGCGATAGCGCCTATTTTTCATAAAATCAAAATCACCCCTCGAACCGCTCTTATCCTTTCTACCACCAAGGGTAATATTTCAGCACTTACCAATGGCAATAGTACACCTCTGCTGTCAAATTTAGCCCAAAAAATGGCGAATGCCATAGGGGTAACCACTACCCCTATAGTCGTTTCAAACGCTTGTGTATCAGGAGCAATGGCACTATCAGTAGCCGATAGACTCCTCAAAACCGAAGCCTATGACAGTGCCGTAGTATTAGCAGGCGACGAGATAAGTGAGTTTGTGCTCTCAGGCTTCCAATCCTTTCAAGCGATGAGTGCACAACCCTGTCGCCCCTATGATGCTCAGCGCGATGGCATTACTTTAGGCGAAGCTACCGCAGTGGCTTACGTAACTCGCGAAGCAACAGACGCTAAAGCACAGCTGTTGGGTAGCAGTTCTATCAATGATGCCAACCATATCTCAGGACCTTCACGCACAGGCGAAGGTCTCTACTTAAGCGTTCAAAATGCCCTTACCGAAGCTCACTTAACCCCTGAACAAATTGATGTTATCAACGCACACGGCACAGGCACTCTCTATAATGATGAGATGGAAAGCATCGCCTTTATGCGCGCAGGACTTCTCACTACCCCTCTAAACAGCTACAAAGGCTACTTCGGTCATACTTTAGGCACTTCAGGTTTGCTCGAAACTGTACTCACCATCGAATTTGCACGTCATAAAACCCTCATAAAGAGCCTGAACTACCAAACCTTAGGTGTTTCTCATCCCATTAATGTACTGAAAGAAACCCAATATAAAGAAGTTAAACATATCCTTAAAACCGCTTCAGGATTCGGCGGAAGCAACACAGCATTAGTCATAAAAGTCATTAGCGATTAGATATCTCAAAAATATATACGAAATATTTACAAATCACGTTACTATATTGGTAAATTATTTGTATCTTTGCAGAAAATAATGAATATTATGGGAACAGATGTCTTAGAAAAGAAAAAAAAGCAAACTACCTTAGACATAGGTAATAAAAATACAGGTTTTGCTCTTATAATTGAAGAAAAAGAAGAGGCTCATCAAGAAGAAAACTTAGCTACTCTTATAAAAGAAGCCCAAAAAGTGGGAGCTGACCTTTATAAAAAAGGGTTAATCGCTCCTTGTGACCCTATCCGATAAAATGAAAAAGGTAATTTGCGATACAAATGTAATAAGTCGTTATATTCTTAATAGTAGTGCAGAGATAACAATAACCATTGATGAAATTATAGGAATACAAAATGTATGTATTACTCCTGTCATCTATATTGAATTGATGAATTGGCTCGCTTTCTATGAAGGTATCGAAAAGACTAAGCGAATGAAGCTAAAAACAGTAATAAATAGTATTCCAGTAATTAATATCAACGATGATATTTGTAACGTCGCAATGAAACTTGTTTTCGAAAAGCCTCATTCAAAAGTAGCTGATACATTGATAGGAGCTACTGCTATTTATTATGATATGAGTATCTATACCTTGAATAAGAAAGATTTTGAACTCATAGGAGCTCCCTTATATAGTATCACTTAAAATATGAAAAACTGCACTATAGAAAACAACACCATTACCCTTAACGGTTCCGTGCTTTTTGCCGAGAAGAGCGACTCCTTTGCCGATTTCTCCAAAAAAGCACTCAAAGCCCTGCAAATGGACTATCCTAAGTTCTTTAAAATGGACAACCTCAGCAAACTCGCTTTCTTAGTAGCCGAAGTGCTGTTACGTCCCTTTTCGCAAACCGAAAAAAGCGGTGTGGCTTTGGTATTTGCAAACCGCTCAGCTAGTCTCGACACCGACCTGAAGCATCAAGCTACCATTGCTAATCCTAAGGAATATTACCCCAGTCCCGCTGTATTCGTCTATACCCTGCCCAATATCTGCTTAGGCGAAATAAGCATACGCCACCAACTGAAGACCGAGAACAGCTTTTTTGTATTCAACAGCTATGAAGAAGCCCAACCTTTTTTGGAGCAATACAGTCAGGCGCTTTTAAAGCAAGGCAAAGCCGAGAGCGTGCTCACTGGCTGGGTGGAAGTGCTCGGAGAAGAGTACAAAGCAATTTGCCAATTAATTGACAATTGATAATTGACAATGATTGCGCCACAAACTTTGTCAAAGTCCAAGGACTTTGACAAAGTCTATTACACAAATCTATCACACATTATGGATTTATACAAAGAAACAGAGCATCTTGTCAATCTTTTAAGGCAGGAAGGTCATCTCACACTCGCTACACAAATAGCCGATAGCATAAAGTACAGTGCTACGGGTACTGAAATTTTAATGCAATTACAATACTATTTAAAGGCAGTTTTAGAAACTTCTGCTGATTATAGTGCAGAAATAGTTTCTTTAGCTAAAAACATACATTATAAAATTATAAATACCTTATGAAGAATGGGTAAATTGCAATTTGCCCCTACAGCGTGACGTAAATATGATAACTTTTCCAAAATATCTCAAAAATTGGACACACAATCCAGCAATTGATACAATACAAATAACCTCTATTGAAAAACTATTAAACTTCTCTTTCCCTGAAGATTACCGTTTGTTTTTACAATGGAGTAACGGTGGGGAAGGTTATATAGATGAAAGCTATCTATCCCTTTGGAAGGCTGAAGACCTCTCAGTGTTAAACGCAGAATATCAAATACAAAAATATCTTTCGGATAAATACATCGCTATAGGTACTGACGGTGGAGGTATTTGCTATGGATTTTGCAAAGCAAAAGATTTTGCTGTATTTCAATGTCCGTTAGGAGATTTAGACCCTGTAGAAGCAGTAATAATTGCTAATAGTTTTGAAGATTTCATAAAGGGTTATATGTCCCTAAGGTAAATAATATCCTTTGAAAAAACAGCTTTTTACAATAAAAATCTCCCCCCCTACCCCCCTCAAAGAGGGGGAATGTATGACGTTCATCATACACGAATATCATACTTTACTTCCACAGTTAATTGTTAATTATTAATTGTCAATTGTCAATTATTTTCTTATCTTTGCCCCCTCATAACAATTTTATCAATGGACGCACTTATTTTAGAACTCAAAAACAAAATCATCGAAGTACTCAACTTAGAAGAAGTAACTCCTGAGGATATAGACGAAAACGAACCGCTCTTTGGCACTGGTTTAGCTCTCGATTCTATTGACGCTCTCGAACTTATCGTACTACTCGACAAGAATTACGGCATCCGCTTAGACGACCCTAAAAAAGGAAAAGAAATCTTCCAATCGGTGAAAACAATGGCGGAATACATCACCGCTCACCGCACTAAATAGCGATGTGCCACAAAATAGTCATCACCGGTATGGGCATCAACTCTTCGATAGGTAACACTGTCGGAGAGCATTTGTATGCCCTTACACATCGCAAGGCGGGGATTAGCAGGATTGAAAATGTAGACACCATTCACGCTGACCACATCAAAGTAGGGGAAATCAAGCGCACCAATGAAGAACTTTTTGCCGCTTTGGGTCTCCCCAAAGTAAACGCCTATTCACGCACTTTCCTATTGGGCATTATTGCCCTGCAAGAAGCTATTGCCAATGCGAGACTTACCCAAGAAGACCTCCAGCACTGCGGACTCATTATGGCCTCCACCGTGGGGGGTATGGATATGACCGAACGCTATTTTTTTCGCTATGGCGAAGAAGAGGAATTGCGCCGCTATATCACCACTCACAACATAGGCGAGGTATCTCACCAAATCGCTGATTGCGTAGGCTTAAAAGGCGTGGTTACCAGCGTGAGTACCGCTTGTTCTTCGTCTGCCAATGCGATAATGACGGCTGTAAACCTCTTGCGTACCGGTAGGGCTACGAAAGTAATCGCAGGAGGTGCTGATGCGCTTTCTAAATTCACTATCAACGGTTTTAATACCCTAATGATCCTCTCGGATACCGATTGCACGCCTTTCGACCAACATCGCAAGGGCTTGAACTTAGGAGAAGCAGGAGCTTTTTTAGTATTAGAAACGGAAGAAAGTGCCCAAGAGCGCGGAGCTACTATATTGGCAGAGGTCAAAGGTTGGGGCAATGCCAACGATGCTTATCACCAAACCGCTTCCTCCGCCGATGGCGAAGGGGCGTTCTTGGCAATGCAAAAAGCCTTAAAAGTAGCAGGCTTACAGCCTACGGACATCGATTATATCAATGCGCACGGCACCGCAACAGTGAACAACGACCTTTCCGAAAGTCGGGCTTTGATGCGCATTTTTGGCGAGACTGTTCCCGATTTTAGTTCTACCAAAGCCTTCACGGGGCATACTTTGGCAGTAGCTTCGGCAGTAGAAGCCGTGTTTAGCGTATTAGCTTTGCAACACGGGGTAGTATTTCCCAATCTGAACTTTACCACCCCAATGGAAGAAGTGCCCATTCGCCCACAAACTGAATTGAAATACAAACCTATACAGCACGTACTCTCTAACTCCTTTGGCTTTGGAGGGAACTGTTCAACTTTAGTATTTAGTAAATAGTCGTTTGTATTCCTAACACCTGAAGCCTAAGTCCTAATACCTATGCTACAAATATTCTATCATTCTTCCTTAGAAGCAGGTACCGATGAAGCGGGACGCGGTTGTTTGGCGGGACCTGTAACCGCTGCTGCCGTGATATTACCCCCTGACTTTAAAAACGACCTCCTCACCGATTCTAAACAACTCACTGAAAAACAACGCAATCTCCTGCGTCCCATTATTGAGCGTGAGGCGGTAGCTTATGCTGTTTGTCACGTACTGCCTGCCGAAATTGACCAACTGAACATTCTTCGCGCTTCGATTACCGCTATGCACCGCGCTATTGCTCAGCTCAAGATAACCCCAGAGTTTATAGCCGTTGACGGCAATAAGTTTGTGCCTTACCAACAAATCCCTTACGCTTGTGTAGTAAAAGGCGACGGCAAAATACAAACCATCGCAGCAGCTTCTATCCTTGCGAAAACCTACCGCGATGAGTATATGGAGGAACTCGCCCTGAAATTCCCTGAGTACCATTGGGAGCAAAACAAAGGCTACCCCACCCCTGAGCACCGCAAAGCCATTGCCGAATACGGCGCTACCGAGCACCACCGCAAAACGTTTCAGTTATTACCTGTGGAACAGTTGAAACTGTTTTAGATAAAAGAACGAAATGTTTACAATTACTTACCCATAAAGTGGTGTGAGGTTGTATACTAACTTTAATCAAAGTTGTTAAATCCCAAGGGCTTTGACAAAATGGATTGTAAACAATTATCTGTATAAGAATTATTATAGTTTTGGTTTATCTAATTCCAAAATGATACTCCTTCTCTCTTCAGAAGAAAAAGTTATATTGTATTCTTTTTCTAATTTTTCAAAAAGATCTTCTATTGTGATTATATAGTTTAGCTTTTTTTAACGTTCTCTAAATTCTTTTCCTTTAACATCTTTTTCAATCCTACAGTTTTCAATCTCTTTGAGATATTCATTCCATTCATTATTGAATTTTTCTTCAAGGTTTTTTATTTCATCTTTTTTAGTTAGAAATATAAATATTTCAAAAGATAAACTTGAATTATTTTTCCCCAAAGGAGACATAATAGGATGTAAAATAACTCTTTTTTCTTCAATAAAAGAGTTTATTTTCTGAATTCTATTCTGGAATCTGATATCGATTTCAGTTTTATGGTGAATACGAATAAGTTTTTCCATTTCTCCCGTTTCAAGATTCTCTACTTCAGTCCAACTATTCTGTAGCTTTATAACTCTATAAGGAAAGTATTCTTCTTCTTTCCTTTTTTGCACAAAATAATACTCAATTTTATTCATTTAAATTTAATTTGTTAAACATCTAACTTTATTAGCTTCACTATTTTTATAAAAGCTATTTGTAATGCAAATATACAAAATAATTGCAAATTATAAAAAAATAATCTGTAAAACCTAAACCTATCTATACTCATTACTACAACCTCACCCCTAATAACTTGGGGCAAACTTGGAACAACTTTGGAGCACTCAAATAAAAATCCCTACAAAATTGTAGGGATTTTATTATGTTATTACATCTTATGTATCCAGAACTCAGGGTTGAGGCGGGTAGTATTTTTATATAAGAAGAACTTCATTTCAGTTTTACCATTGCTGTCGGTAAAGATTTTCCCAAGAGGCTCTTTAGCTTTTACTTTATCCCCCTTCTTTACATATACATCAGTGAGGTTATAGTAAATAGTAATGTAGTTACCGTGACGTACCTGCACCACTTTGTTACTTCCTGGGATCGATTGTATAGCCGATACTTCTCCTTCAAACACACAACGAGCTTCTGAACCCTTTTCAGTAGCAATGGTTACACCATTGTTGTAATGTTGAAGATCAGGGTACACAGGGTCATAATACACTCCAAAACCTTGCGATTTGTAGCCTTTTGCCACTGGCCAAATAAGGTTGCCTTTGTTGGCTTCAAAACTGTCAGCAACTTTGCGCGTTTCTGGAGTAAGCACAAAGGTAACCTCAGTATTAGATGCTGAAGAAGGGGTAGAAGTTGTTTTAGGGGCATTTTTCCCTCTGTTCAAGGCTGCCAAACGCTCTTTCTCTCGTCTATTTGCCTCTATGATAGCCAAACGAATCAGGCGCTGTATCTCGCGGTCAATAGCGTTAGCTTGTTTTTGTTTTTCGCGAATTTGTGCTTCATAATTACGCTCTGCGGCACGGATATTAGTAGCCAATACTTCTAATTCCTTTTTCTCAGTTTGCAAAGTAGCTTGCTCTTGGCGTTGTTCTTCTAATACTTGGTTTTTAGTGTTGCGTTGGGCGAGTAGAGTGTCGTTGATGCTCTTTATCTTCTCAGTTTTAGTCTGGATGAGGGTTACTTGTTCTTTGCGATAATCGGCATATTGCTTCATATAAGCCAAACGTTTGTAAGCCTGTGAAAAACTTTCAGAAGAAAGCAAGAATAACAATCGGTTTTGAGCTGATTTGCTTTTAAACGACTGCTTAATAATCTTTGCGTATTCGCCTTTGTGGTATCCCAATTCTTTTTTGAGGATGCGCAGTTGTTCCTCGTTGTCGGCTATTTCCTTAGAAAGCAAATTCGCCTGTTGCTGATTGATTTGTATCAGGCGGGTGCGCGCTAATATCTTCTCGTTAGCAGCTTCTATCTGCTGAATCGTGGTTTTGTGTTGCTGACTTTGTTGTTGGCGCAAAGCGGACATCTGCTTGATTTGTTCAAGCAGTGCCTTCTTACGTTGTTCTAATTCTTTTTGCTTAGTTTGGGCTGTAAGAAGTAGCGGAAAGCAAAGCAAAAGCAATGTGATTTTTAGTATATTCATAGGTCGTAGCACGACGGGCATTTTTTTAGTCTCACACAGATTTCAGGGATATTGGAGTTAGGAAACTAACAAAAAAATATTTGCTCATCAGTTATAAACCTCCCCCTAACCCCCTCAAAGAGGGGGAATGTGTGACGCAGAAGCAATATTGTTAATTCTTAATTGTTATCTCTTTCATTCCTGATGGGATTTTGAAAGGGAATGACTGTTTTTTATCTAAATCCAATCCTTTGAACTCTAAAGTGATTTGGGTACTATTTTCTCCTTCGCTGGCAACTATCTTGATAGTGTGAGGCAATAAAAGTTCCCCCACTTGTTGATAGCTGTAAGTCGTTACTGCCTTTTGGTTCGTCCGATTCACTTCAGTAACCTCTATGCGGTAATTATCGGGGAAAATGCGGTAAATCACTTCCACAGGTGACTCTCCAGTGACTTCAATATTGTAGCGGTTGTTGTCGTCAGGGAGGAGCTTGATAATCCCTTCACTCTTAAAATTTAAATCGTAAAGCGCATTGCCTAATAATAGATTCTGCAATTCGTTAAAACCTACGTCTACCCCCAATAACTTACTGATATAACTAAAATCGCCACTGAAGAACGAACTGTCTAAGCGGTTATAGTACTCAGCTTTTTCAGGGGTAATGAGTGCTTTGGCTATCCCCAAAGGAGCAGAAATCCATATTGTTTTGTCTTTCTCCATACGAAAAGAAAGAGGCAGGGTCTGCTCGTTTTTACCATCGTTATAAGTTACTTGCAGGTTAGCGCTGAGGGTTTTAAAAGTAGGAAACGACTTGAGGTGCTGGTTGATAATTTCTTTGGTTTGTTTATCAACACTGGTTCTGCCTGCTGGCGTTACTGCTACCTGTTTAGTTTTACAGCTCACTAATAATACAGCTGTAAGGATTAAGATGATTTTTTTCATAGTGCTAATTTGTCAATGAGTCAATTTGTCTAATCGACTTTGTCAAAGTTTGAGACTTTGACAAAGTTTGCAATGCTGTTTATTCATCATTTGCCGGTGCTACCGAACCCTCCTGTGCCTCTTTCGGTTTGTGAAAGCTCAGCTACAGCTTCAAAGGTGGCTTTCTCGTATTTGGCGAATACCATTTGGGCAATACGATCGGTGTGAGTGATGGTGAAGGGTTCATTGGATAGGTTTACAATAGGCACTTTTACTTCGCCACGATAATCGCAATCAATAGTGCCTGGGCTATTGATTACTGTAATACCGTGTTTGATTGCCAACCCACTGCGCGGGCGCACCTGGGCTTCATAGCCTTCAGGAATTTCTAAATATAAGCCCGTAGGCACTAAAGCGCGTTCCAAAGGCTGCAAAGTGATACTGCCTTCGGGTAAATTCGCACGTAGGTCTACGCCAGCAGCGCCTTCGGTTTGATAGGAAGGGAGGGCGTTATCGGATACATTTTTTATTTTTACGATCATTTCTTAGTAGGTTTCAAGGGGCTATCCGAAAGTCACTTTTGCGTCGCTATAGTTCCCCCTTCAAAGGGGGACAATCCGCAATCATACTTTTGAAAAACTTTTCGGACACCCTCAAAGTTTGCGATGTTTATTATTTATTACTTGTTACATCATTGGTGAATTAGGTAAATTGGTCAAAAGGGACTTTCTTGCCGTGTTTGTACAATACAAAAGACTTTTCGTCGATAAAGCCAAGTGCCATTCCTTCTGCCCCGAAATTATGAACATCGTCAAACTCTGGTGTGAATACTTCTTCGCCTTGGGCATTGACGAACCCCCAGAGGTCGTCCTTGCATACAGCAGCCATTCCGTTATGGAAATTGCAGACTTCATCGTACTGTAAGGGTACAATTTCTTCGCCTTTATTATTGATAAACCCCCATTGTTCATCAATCATCACGGCGGCAAATTCACCTTTGTTGTCAAAATCGGCGACTTCGTCGTATTTCAGCTCGCTGATGAGTTTACCTTCTTTGTTTACAAATCCCCATTTATTGTTTTTCATCACAGGGGAGAAACCGTTTTCAAAACCGAGAACTTCATCGTACTCAATAGGGACAAGTATTTTATTTTCTTTATTGATAATACCCCAATAGTTATTTTGCTTTACTCTGGAAAAACCTTCAAAGAAACCTTGGAGTTCGTGGTACTGATAAGGAATGAGCAGTTGGGCATTTTTATCAATACATCCCCATAAACTGTTTAGTTTCACAGGGGCAAGACCTTCGTTGAAGGATATGGCATCGTCATATTCAAAAGGGATTACTTCTTTCCCTTTGGTGTTGATAAATCCTGCTTTGCCGTCTTTACTTACGGCGGACATACGGGCTGAAAAATGGTCGGCTTGGTTATAAATAGCAGGGATAACGAGTTCGCCTTTGAGATTTACGAAGCCGAATTTGCCGTTTTTCTTTACTTTGGCAAATCCTTCAAAGAAATAAAAAATAGCTTCGTAGAACACGGGTACAATTTCCTTGCCAGAGGTGTTTATTGCGCCCCAAAGGTTGCCTACTTTCACTGGTGCTACTCCGCGTATAAAGGGGAGTGTGCTGTCGTACTTAAAAGGGCAAATTTCTTTGCCGTTGCGGTTTACGAAACCCCATTTGCCGTTGCGTTTGGCGGCTACGAGGTTGTCTTCAGTAAACATTTGAGATTCTTCATAGTTGTTGCGCCACAATTCTTGCGGTGTATTCATTCTTGATGTTTTTCTCTTATTATTGGGGGCAAAGGTAGGGAATTATACTGATAATACCAAAATAATGCCAAGAATACTGATAATACCAAATATTGAAGGTAAAAGATAAAAGGTAAAAGTTGGTTGAAGGTGTTTGGACGAGTCGGACAAGTCGGACATTTCAGACTTGTTGGAGAAAGTCTCAAAAATTCTGAGGGGGGGCTCAGAAGAGAGATGAGGAAGGAGAAAGATAACGAAGAATATCGGAAGTGGTTTTTCAGGTAAAAGATAAGAGATGGGCTGTAAGAAGGGTATGGTTAGCTTATACAAAGCTTATAGGAAGCTTATACGAATCTTGGACGATTGTTATACAAAGGGTGTATAAGTGGTTGAGAGTTAGTAGTTAAGAGTGAAGGAAAAAATGCTGAAAATAGGGTTTCGAGGCGAAAGAAATAGGAAGAGGTGTTAGGACTTAGGCAATAGGCAATAGGGGGAAATGGACGAGGAACGAGGAACGAATGACGAAGAAAACCTCCCCCTAGCCCCCTCGGAGAGGGGGAATTAGTGACGGAAACATCTCCCCTAATACACATACTCAGCTGTGCCTAATATTGTATAAACATCCCCCCTGCCCCCTTCAAAGGGGGAGATGCGATGGAGAGGATGTGAGAAAAAATGGAGGAAAACTCCCCCTATTCAATTATTTGGTAGTTGCTGACAACCTCAGAGAGGGGGATAACCTTCCCCTAGCCCCCCTCAAGGGGGGAGATGGGACGGGGAAAGAAAGTGAAACATCCCCCCCTGCCCCCCTCAAGGGGGGAGATGCGACGACAGGAAAAATAATAAAAACATCCCCTTCTCACATACTCCGCTCTCGCGGACTTCCCTCAAGGGGGGAGATGTGATGGGGAAAGTGAGAAAAATTTCTTTTTAGCCGACTCGGAGAGGGGGGATTAGTGACGGAAAAATGAAGGAACTCTTTCTTCAAGGAGGGAGGTAACTTACAGAAAGCCAACAAACCGGCAGATAAAAGTTACTTTTGTAACTTAATTGTAATGGTAGTTGCTTGTTAGTTCAGAAATAATTATTACTTTTGTCACTTGTAATTTGTTTTATAGGATATGCCTTTAGCTTTATTCAATTCTATTACCTCGTGGTTTTTAAAACGCCGTATTGACCAAATACAGGAGTTTGTAGAGCACCCTCACAAGGTTCAAGAGCGTGTGCTTTTGGAGCTTCTGGGTGCTGCCAAAGATACTGAACTCGGCAAGCTATATAATTTTGCTGAGGTAAAAAACTATGAGCAGTTTACTCGGAATACTCCTTTAGTGTTTTATGAAGACTTTGAGCCTTATGTTGAAAGGGCGAGGCGTGGGGAGCGGAATGTGTTTTGGCATACGCCGATTAAATGGTTTGCCAAGAGTAGTGGGACGACTAATGCTAAGAGTAAGTTTATTCCGGTAAGCGATGAGGCGTTGCAACTGTGCCATTACAAATCGGGGAAAGATATGTTGTGCTTATACCTAAACAACAACGAAGATTCGAATTTGTTCAAGGGGAAGAGTTTGAGATTGGGGGGTAGCAAGCAGTTGTATGAACAGAACGGTACTTATTTTGGGGATTTATCGGCGATTTTGATTGAAAATTTGCCTTTTTGGGCAGAATGGAGTTGTACGCCGAGCAACAAGGTATCGTTGATGAGTGAATGGGAAAGCAAGTTACAAGCGATTATCAGAGAGGCAAAAACAGAGAATGTGACGAGTATTGCGGGCGTTCCTTCGTGGATGTTAGTACTGCTAAACCGCTTTTTGGAAGACACTCAAAAGGAACATCTTTTGGAGTTGTGGCCTAACTTAGAAGTGTACTTTCACGGCGGGGTGAGCTTTATACCGTATCGTGAACAATATAAAAATATTATTCCTTCGGATAGTTTCCGTTATTACGAGATATACAATGCCTCTGAGGGCTTTTTTGCCATTCAAGACCGGAACAATTCGGACGAGATGTTGCTAATGCTGGACTACGGTATTTTCTATGAATTTATACCAATGGAGACCGTTGGCACTGCGGAGCAAAAGGCTATTCCGCTAAGTGAAGTGGAGATAGGAAAGAACTATGCGATGGTGATTACCACTAATGCGGGTTTGTGGCGTTATGTGATAGGAGATACGGTAAGGTTTACGTCGGTAGCGCCTTATAGGATTAAGATTACGGGCAGGACGAAGCATTTTATTAATGTATTTGGGGAAGAGCTCATTGTTGAGAACGCTGAACGTGCTTTGGAGAAAGCTTGTGAGCAGACCGGCAGTCAGCTAAAAGACTATACGGTAGCACCTATTTTTATGCAGGACAAGCTGAAAGGGGGACACGAATGGGTGATAGAGTTTGAGCAGGCACCGGAAAGTTTAGAGCAATTCACTGAGATATTAGACCTTGAGTTGCAAAAGCTCAATTCGGACTACGAAGCGAAGCGCTACAACAATATGACACTGAATATGCCTAAAGTGCACAAGGCTCGTACGGGGCTTTTCCACGATTGGCTGAAACACAAGGACAAGCTTGGAGGGCAAAACAAAGTGCCCCGACTCTCGAACAGCAGAGAGTACGTAGAGGAATTATTGAATTTGTAATGAAAATAAAAATGAAAAGGCGACCCAAATGAGTCGCCTTTATTATTTGCTATACCTTCAATTATCTTCTTCTTTTGCGGATAAAGATGATAAGCCCGACAAATGCGAGGAGGACGATACCTCCTATCCAAAGGGCGCTAAGCGATACTTTTTCTTGAGGGTTACCGGTGTTAGTTTCTTCTTTCTTGAGCACTTTAGCATCTTTAGTATTTGCTTGGTCATTAGGTTGTGCCTGACTGCCTTGGTGCGCTTGTGCCAATTGTTGCTGGTAGGCTTTGGCTTTCTCGGGGGCTACTTTTTGACTGATATAGTCTTGCAATTTCTTGTTTTCTGAAGAGAATTGCGAAGAGCTCACCCCAAACTGCTCGGTAAGGGTAGTGTGCATATCGGCAAGTTTGCTGATTTGAGTAGCAGAGGCTTTCCACATACCTTTGCGGGTGGCTTCGAGCATTACAGCGGTTACTTCTTGCAAGGCTGCCACATTTTCCTTCTTAATAAAGTCGGTAATACTAAGGTGGTTTTTATCTTCGATATAGGTGTCGTACACTTCGTTCCACATAGCATCGTCGATGAGTTCAGGGCGAGTAGCTTCCCAACCGTGCATATTGGTAACGATTTCGGATATTTGTCCAGCACTTGAAGCTTTACCCTTCATCATTTCTTTGATGTATTTAGGGTTAAATATGGTACTTCGGGCTTCGACTCCTACGGCTTCTTTGAGTTCTTGCACGTGCATATTCTTGTGATTGCGATAGTCAGCAAGGTAGGCATCGGGGTCTTTGCCGTTTACTTCTTTAATGGCGGCATTCATACCTCCCATAAATTCATAGACGTGATCAAGACTAAGAGCGCCCCAAGTGTTGTTTTGGCGAGGTTGAATAAGGACATCGGCATTCTTAATGGCAGCGCGAAACATACCTTCTTGGAACTTACTCCAGCCTTCTTTACTGCCGTAGAAAGCGCCCATATTATGCATATACACTTCGGCGATATCCTTTTGAGTTTCCCACTTATCACCAGCGTTAATCATTTCTTTAATGCCAGTATCATAACGCCCTTGTAAGCCACCGAAGATGCGTTCGGTAGAGAGTTCACGAGCTTCTTTGGGCGATACACCCGCAGCTACCAATTGCTTTTCGATATCTACACTACCGGCACTTACTTCATTGGCATAAGCTTCTTCAGGAAGTGCTGATACCATCTGAATGGCTTTAGTGAGCAAGAACAGACGAGAGGCAGCTAAATCACGGAACTGACCTGAGGTTTGTATCACCACATCTATACGCGGACGACCGAGTTCTTCAGACGGAATCACGCGTACATCGCCTACACGACCAAAGGTATCCCATACTGGTTCAACCCCTAACATATAGAGCGCTTGAGCAATGGAGACTCCTTCGGTTTCTATAAATTCGGAACTCCAAAAGGTATAAGCTATCTTCTTAGGATACTCGCCGTGTTTCTTTTGGTATTCAGCAATGACATTTTGAGCTAAAGCTATACCTCTATCCCACGCGAGTTTTGACGGAGTGCTTTCGGCATTGACGCCATAGAGGTTATGACCTGTAGGCACGCCTTTAGGATTGGCAACGGCATCACCTCCTGAAGAAGGTGGTGTATATCCTCCTTTGAGTGCATTAAAAAAGGCTTTTTCTTCTAAACGCGGACTTTCTTGCAAGCCTTGCTTGTAGAGCATCACATTATAGATGGCTTTTTCGATATCTACTAAGGCACGAGCATAGTCGGTTTTAGCTTTTTTAGCATTAAGAGCCACCAACTCTTCTTTGGTAAGAGGTTTGCGTTCTTCCTTCTTAGCAGGGGCTTTGATTTTAGTAGGACGACCTACCGCATCAGGTTTTTTGGCAGTAGCCGAAGCTGTAGCGCTTGTATGCGTAACGGCAGCTGTTGCTTGTTTTTTCATCTGCTGTTGCAAAAAGTAAGGCATACCATTGCCTTCTTCGGCAGCCACTGTTTCTTTGGCTTTTTGCAAATCATCGGGAGAGATATGTGCATAACTGCACACCAATTGGGTAGTTACCGGTTTACCTGCGAGTATTTGGTTTACTAAAGCTTTAGCAGGGTTGAGGTAACGAGCTGTAAAGAATGCTTTACGCTTGAGTTCGGCTTCAGTGACTTTACCGTGATACTTATCTAAAGTAGCAAGGCTGTAAGCAATAGGGTCGGCACTCATAGCCAAGACGGTAGAGTTAATTTTATCAGGAGTATAAGGCACGCCCATTACGTAGTATTCGCCATTAATCTTCTCGGTTGCAATTTCTTCGGCAAAGTTAGCAAGGCGGTCGATTTCATCTTCAGTATAGGGTTTACTAAGGATACTATCTAAACGCAAATCGCGGTGCAAGCCCATTTGCACGGCTAACTTTTTAATGTGTAAGCCAATGGCTTGTTTATCGGTAGGGTTCTTTGCTTTCTGATAAGAGAGGATATTATTCTCTAACGTATTAAAGGTATTGCGCATATCGCTTTCGGTAAATGCAGGAGTAAGATAGGACACGATACTGCCATACGCACGGCGTTTAGCCATCATTGCTTCGCCTATATTGCCAATGGTATAATAGTAGAAATGTGGTACTGTACCCACACATATATCTGACCAATCGTAATCGGAGAGGGCTACTTGCTTATTAGGGGTAAACTCTAAAGAGCCGTGCGTACCGAAGTGAATGAGCGCATCAGCTTTGAAGCCATTTTGTACCCACAAATAAGCTCCCATATAGGCGTAAGGAGGGATTTCTTTTACGCCGTGCAACACCTTAAAATCGTCATCAGTACTGATAGCGGCAGGAGGTTGAGGCAAGATAGTAATATTGCCTAAGGTGAGTTGTGCTACTGCTAAATAATCTTTGCCGTCTTTAGACGTATTGAGGTAAGTACCCGGTACTGCACCATTTTTTGCTATGACTTCTTTATAAAGCTTTTCGGGCAGTGTTTTCTTGAGCCAACTGTCCAATTCGTGAGCTTCGACTAAAGCAGGTGTGCCTGTAGCGAAGAATTTTTCGATATCACCTTTAGCGCTTGCCCTATAAGTATTGGCGTGGGTAATCAATAACTGGTTGAACTCTGCTTGAGTAGCAGGCAGATTGCCCACGTTATAGCCTTCGTTCTTCAATTGGTGCAAGAAGCGGAAGAGTGAAGGTTCGACCTCCATTCCTTGTGCTGCAGCAGGGGCAAGCCCTACACCTTTGAAGTATACGATAGCCAACTTCTTATCGGCATTGGCTTTGCGTTTGAGGTCGGTGAAGTTATGAACGATTTTAGCGAACTTTTGAGCGCGGTTTTCAATAGCATTTAGAAAGTAATACCCGTCTTTGTTCTGTTCTTGTGCAATCACCACATAAGGATATAACGCGCCGTCGAGCTCGGGCATTACAATGGTTTGCCCCATAAAGCCGCCTGACATTCCCATAGGGTCTTTTTCCCAATCGTCTTTCATTGCTAAGACGGATAGCCCTGTGAAGAGTGGCACGTTATGCGCTTTTGCCCAATTGGTGAAGAGTTCGGGTTGTCCCATCATCATTTGACCGTGAGGGAAATATACCACCGCATCGGGGTTGATTTCTTCAAGGAATTCGATGCGTTTGGCTTGAGCGGTGAACGGATAGACATTCAACCCCTCATTCTGGAGCGCACGTATGACCCCATTGAGATGTTCTTTATTGCCGCCAAAAGGTTCGTGCAATCCTGCTACTACGGCAATACGAGGAGCTCCTTCTTTATAGAAGTTATTCTTTTCAATATAGGTTTGATATTCTTTAAGTGACGCAAACGAACGCTCGTCGTCTAAATGGAAGTAGACGTTTTCTTTACGCTCGATAGGCGGTGCTGGTTCGGTGGCGAACCATTTCTTATCGATATATTTGCGGACATAACGCACGAGGTTTTGGTAGTTTGCCTTGTTGCCACTCATCAGATAGTCGCCCACTTGCTTGAGTTCGGTTTCGTTGAGGCTACTGATATCGTTATCGGGATTGGTAACGGCGAAGCTGTGGAAAGGCACACGGTTGGCGGCATCGATGAGCTGATTGCGCTGTTCGTCACTCACTTTGAGACCCATAGCCCACACGAGGACGAAGTCGTAGTTTTTGAGTTTATCCAATTCATCAAGAGGGACTTCCTCGATTTTGATAAACTTATCGGTATTTGAGAGGGCGATGTTAGACGCCTGATAGCTGATGAAATTTACCAGCGCAATACGGGTAGGGGCGATGTATTTTCGCCACACAAAATAACCTGCCAACACGATGAGGAGCAGGGTAAGAATGATTAAAATCTTTTTTTTCATTGATATCAGTGGTTAGTTAGTCACTAATTTTGGGTGCAAAGGTATGAAATTATTTTGAATAATAATAAATAGCGGAGAGAAAATTTAAGTGTGAGCTGCACAGGCAGGTGAAAAATTAGAAGATTAGTAAATTTGGAAATTAGGTGTGAGCCACACAGGCAGGTGGAAACTTTGTCAAAGTGTATACCGCTAAAAGTGACATATTAGTGGTTTCGGAAGGAAACGGAGGAATTCAGAAGCGAGATAAGGCAAGATTTGATGTAAAAAAGGTATTGGGAGGGTATGGTTAGCTTATACAAAGCTTATAGGAAGCTTATACGAATCTTGGACGATTGTTATACAAAGGGTGTATAAGTGATTGATTCATACCGTAATACAATAATACTAAAAATGCCAATAATGGGGTTTCGAGGCGAAAGAAAAAGGTCGTAGCACGACAGGCAAGGTCGTAGCACGACGGGCAGGTGGAAAATTAGAGCAATAGGCAATAGGGTTGTGACGGTCATTATTGTTATATAAACATCTTTTTAATATTGTATAAACATCCTCCCTACCCCCTTCAAAGGGGGAGATGCGACGGGGGGCGAGGGACGAATGGCGAGGGAAACCTCCCCCCTATTCACATACTCTGCTCTCGCAGACTTCCTTCAAGGGGGGAATTAGTGACGGAAAGGGGGAGAAACGTCCCCCCTGCCGCTTTCAAAGGAGGAATGCGGCGACAGGAAAAATAATAAAAACATCCCCCTAGCCCCCTTCAAAGGGGGAATGTAGTGACGGGAGAGGGGGGAATGTGATGACGGAAAGATGAAGACAACCTCCCCCTATTCACTTACTCGACTATTGTGGATAGCCTCACAGAGGGAGGAATTGGAGAGTCTAAAGGGGTTATGGGGCTTCATAAATTTCATATTATTAGCTGAAGTGGGTGCTTATAGTTTCATATTTAAGAAGTTGGGAATTACGGTATCGGCGGCTTTAAGTACTTCGGGATTGCCTATGCCTATGACTTTCATTCCGGCACTCTTGGCGGCTTGTACGCCTGCGGGGGCATCTTCGAACACGCAACAATCAGCGGGAGGGAGTCCCAAACCTTCGGCGGCTTTGAGGAATACTTCGGGGTCGGGCTTGGCTTTGCTTACCATCGTGCCATCGACAATAGCAGCGAATAGGGGGAGAATGCCAGTGCGCTCCAACACTAAGCGGGCATTACGGCTTGCTGAGCCCAAGGCTATCTTTTTGTGATGGGCTTTGAGGTGCTGTAAGAAGTTTAACACACCAGGTAGTAACTCAGAGCTATCGATATGGCTGATTTGCTCTAAGTACAATTTGTTTTTCCGCAAAGCAGTATCGGTGAAGCTGGTTTCGGAAAGTGTTTTGCCTGCCCATTTGAGAATTTGGTGCAAGGAGACTTCACGACCAATGCCTTTTAGTTGTTCGTTATGCTGAGGAGTGAGGTCGAAATTAAATTCTTTAGCGATGGTTTTCCACGCGATGTAGTGGTATTTAGCGGTGTCGACAAGCACACCGTCTAAGTCGAAAATATATCCTTTCATTTTTTTAGTTACTTATAAAACAAGAGTTTAAATATTATAAACCTCCCCCTAGCCCCCTCGGAGAGGGGAATGGATGACGGTCATCATAATTCAATATAAACCAAATATTATTAATTCTTGATTCATACTATTTATTTCGTCGGTCTTCACCCCATAGTAGTTTATAGCGCAGGGTGTTGATAAAGCTATCTCCGTCGAGGCGTATCATTTTCACGACAAAAGGCGCCTTACGGACTATAATGGAGTGTTTGTTGGCTACGGACTTGATATGTGAGTCGAGCGACATTAGGAATTTCTTTTCTCTGCCTGAGATTGTGAGTTTTACTTCGGTATCTTCGGGGATTACCAGCGGACGGGCGTTGAGGTTGTGAGGCGCGATGGGGGTAATGACGAAGTTTTTGGCGGTAGGGAGTATTACAGGTCCGCCACAGCTAAGAGAGTAGCCAGTAGAGCCTGTGGGGGTGGAGATGATAAGCCCGTCAGCCCAATAAGAGGAGAGGAAATCGCCGTTGAGTTCGGTATCGATAGTAATCATAGAGGCGGTATCTTTGCGAGTGACGGTTATTTCGTTCAGAGCGAAGTTCACGGGGTCTACGGGTTCGCCTGTATCGGCATAAACGGCTTCGATAACGGAACGTTCTACGACCTTGTAATTCCCCTCACGGAGTTGTGTTAGTACGTTTTTGAGGTCGTCTTTATGAGCATTTGCCAAGAAGCCCAAGCGTCCTGCATTGATACCGAGAATGGGGATTTGCAGGTTTCGGACATAGGTAATTCCCTTGAGCAGTGTGCCATCGCCCCCAATGGTGAGCATCACATCGTAAGAGGAGTTGAGGTCTTCGAAAGAGGCAAAGGCTTTTGCCCTTGCGAATAGCTCGGAGCGATCGTTGAGGTCGCTGAGGATTTCACGTTCTATAAACACTTTATCGGAGGGTAATAGAAGGGTAAAAAGCTCATTGAGAATGGCTTCGTTTTCCTCGGAATACTGGCGTATGTAAATAGCAATCTTCATTTTAGGCAGAAAACTAAGAATTTTTGGCAAAGATAGGGATAATATTAGAAATACCAAAAAAAGCCAATAATGCCAATGAAATGTATGTAGTGAGCTAAGGATTGTTACAATTCACTTGTTCATCTGAAAAGAAAGTAGTACTTTTGCAATAGAAAATTATAACTTTTTTCAAACCAATGAGAACACTTTTCACTTTACTATGTTTGAGCTTTTTTACTTTGGTACAAGCGCAAACGCTTCCTATTGACATCAAAAGTAGTGCGGTAGTGCAAGAACCTAAATGCACAAGCATCAAGAAAACAGTACAGAAAGAAAACAGAAGCGACTTTTGGCAGTGTTTTGACAGCTGGGTATATGACCACTTTAGCTACCCTCAAGAAGCTTTTGACAATGGGCTTGAAGCTCTTGTAGAAGTGCTTTTTGTAATAGATAAAAATGGAGTTTTGACGGTAAATAAAGACTCTATTGATGTACACGTAGCGTATAAAGAAAAACAAGCTCTGAAAGAAGGTAAATACGATATCATAAAAGAAGCTACTTATCAGATTTTTAGTGACTTTCCTAAAGTAACTCCCGCTAAAGACGCACAAGGGAAGATTATAGCTGTGAAAGGGCGTTATCCTATCAGCTTTGAGATTCCTAAAGACAAAAATGAGCAACCTATAAAAGGAAAAGAAGGACTTGCTAAAGCGCACGAAATGGCTTTACAACCTGTGATAGAAATAGGTGCTTACAGGCCAGGGAAAGAATACTTAAGTGAGAAGGAAAAAAGAGAGGATATAGGCAAGTGCTTTCGTAGAGCAGTTATAAGAAAATTTAAATATCCACTAAATGCTACACGACACAATATTACAGGAACTGTTTTTGTTAAGATATTGATAGATAAAGAAGGAAAAGTAAGTCCTAAAAGTGCAACAGGTCCTGAAGAGCTTTTAGAAGCAGGAAAAAGAATTTTTAGAGACCTCCCAGACTTTGTGCCTGCCCGAGACCAATATGGTAACCCTATAGAAGAATATTTTATGATGCCACTCAATTTTAAATTACGACCTTAATACAAAAATATATTAAAAACAAAAAGCTGCCCTTAGTTGAGCAGCTTTGATATTAGATTTATTTTGATGCATTACACTACGCCTTGATCGAGCATCGCGTAGGCTACTTTCATAAAGCCAGCGATGTTGGCGCCTTTTACGTAGTTAATATATCCGTCCTCTTGACCGTATTTGAGGCAAGCGTTGTGGATAGACTCCATAATTTGGTGCAATTTAGCATCTACTTCTTCACTTCTCCACGCGAGGTGGGCAGCATTTTGGGTCATTTCAAGTCCTGAAGTAGCTACACCCCCTGCATTTACTGCTTTACCTGGAGCAAAAGGCAATTTAGCATCTTGGAATGCTTTGATCGCTTCGGGGGTACAACCCATATTCGATACTTCGGCAACCAATTTCACACCGTTTTTGATAAGCATTTGGGCATCCTCACCGTCCAATTCGTTTTGGAACGCACAAGGCAAGGCGATGTCGCAAGGGATTGTCCACGCTTTTTTGCCAGCGGTGAATTTGCTTTCTTTAGCAAATTTTTCGGCAAAAGGCGCTACGATGTTGCGGTTGGAAGCGCGGAGTTCCAAGAGGTAATCTATCATCTCGTGAGTCATACCGTTAGGCACTTCCACACAACCATCGGGACCTGAAAGACCGATGACTTTTGCGCCGAGTTGGGTAGCTTTTTGAGAAGCGCCCCACGCTACATTACCAAAACCTGATACCACTACGCGTTGGCCTTTGATATCCCAACCTAATTTCTTAAGCATATGGTCTACAAAGTAGAGGGCACCATAACCTGTAGCTTCGGGACGGATGAGTGAGCCTCCCCAGTTGATGCCTTTACCGGTGAGTACGCCTGTGTTGTACTCGTGAGCTAATTTCTTGTACATACCGTACATATAGCCTATTTCGCGACCGCCAACGCCCACGTCGCCCGCAGGTACATCGGTATCGGGGCCTATGTATTTCCAGAGTTCGAGCATAAAGGCTTGACAGAAGCGCATAATTTCGGCATCGGATTTACCGGTAGGGTCAAAGTCGGAGCCCCCTTTCGCGCCACCCATAGGAAGGGTAGTGAGCGCATTTTTAAAGGTTTGTTCAAAGCCGAGGAATTTGAGCATTGAAGGATTCACAGCTTTGTGGAAGCGGATACCGCCTTTGTAGGGACCAATAGCTGCGTTGAACTGCACGCGGTAGCCGAGGTTAGATTGCACTTCGCCTTTATCGTCTACCCAATCCACGCGGAAAGTGTGAATGCGGTCGGGTTCCACGATGCGTTCAATAATTTTAGCTTTGGCAAATTCGGGGTGCTGGTTGTACACCTCCTCAACAGATTCGAGCACTTCGTGTACTGCTTGCAAGTACTCTTTTTCACCTGGGTGTTTCGCCTCTAAGGCGGTCATAATTTTCTTTACGTCCATAATATATTGTTAGTTATGAATTTTTTAAATACTAAGTTTATGATGGAGCGACAAAGGTAGTTAATATTATGATAACACGCAAGTAAAAGAAAGGATTTTTTCTTAAAAAGTTTTTCTTTCAAAAGAAATAGGAAGCACAGAGTGCAGTAAATCAAAAGAGAAGAAGTCCTTTATTTGAGTTCATTAAAAAACTCCCCGTGCTTGACAGCAAAGGGAGTCCAATTATGTTTACAATTAACTTTACAATTAATCCTACTTAATTTTACAAAGCTACGCGTTTGAAAGCGGTAATCTCAACGTTTTTACCTTTTACAAACTCAGATACCTTTTTGCTTTCGTCATAGATGTACACTTGGTCGAGCAAGGCTTTTTCTTGGTCGAGGGTAGTGTTATCGGAAATGAAGCGTTGGATTTTACCAGGAAGGATTTTATCCCAGATTTGTTCAGGTTTACCTTCAGCTTTGAGCTCGGCTTTGGCATCGGCTTCAGCTTTAGCTAATACTTCGGGAGTGAGTTGCGCTTGTGAAACGTATTGAGGTACGTGTTTGAGCGGTTTGCCCAAGCGGTGTAACTCTTCGTTTTCTTTTTCGATAATTGCGATGCGCGCTTCAGTTTCTTTAGCGATGTACTCAGGAGAGAAATCTTTGTAAGAAAGGGTTTCAGCACCCATAGCAGCGATTTGCATTGCCAAGTTTTTACCTACTTCGGCAGCATCGGTGATAGCTGCTGATAAGCCTACGATTGCAGCGATTTTGTTGCCGTGGTGAATATAAGAACCTACAAAAGGCGCTTCTACTTTTTCGAAAGCACCAAGTTCTATTTTCTCACCGATAACGCCTGTTTGTTCAAGGAGTTTTTCGGCTACGGTAATGCCTTTGTAGTTAAGGGCAAGAAGTTCGTCTTTGCTATTTACAGTAAGGGCGAGATCAGCTAAATCTTTAGCGAGGGCTACGAAATCGGCGTTTTTAGCTACGAAGTCGGTCTCACAGTTGAGAGAGATGATAGCTCCTACGGTGTGGTCAGCGTTTACTTGAGCGATAGCTGCACCTTCTTTAGAATCGCGGTCGGCGCGTTTAGCGGCTACTTTCTGACCTTTTTTGCGCAATACTTCAATTGCTTTATCGAAATCACCATCGGCTTCTATGAGGGCAGCTTTACAGTCCATCATACCCGCGCCGGTAGCTTGGCGAAGTTTGTTTACGTCTGCGGCGGTAATGTTTGCCATTTTTAATTAATGTTTAATGATTAGTGATTAATGATTAACCGAATGTTTAAATGATTAATGGCTAAACGCTATTAACCATTAATCATTTAAGTATTAATCATTGTTTTCAGCTTCTTTGTTAGCTTCAGCTGTTCTACCTGAAAGACCTTCGTTTACAGCTTCAGTAATGTAAGAAAGTACTTTTTCGATAGCTTTTGAAGCGTCGTCGTTGGCAGGGATAGCAAAATCAACCTCACGAGGGTCGGAATTCGTATCTACCATTGCGAAAATAGGAATGTTTAATTTTTGCGCTTCTCTTACAGCGATGTGTTCACGGAGTGTATCGACTACAAATAGAGCACCAGGGAGGCGAGACATATCGGCGATAGACCCTAAGTTCTTTTCGAGTTTTTCGCGCATACGTTCTACGTGTAGTTTTTCACGTTTTGAAAGGGTATCGAAAGTACCGTCTTTTTTCATTTTATCGATAGACGACATTTTCTTTACTGCCTTACGGATAGTTACGAAGTTGGTAAGCATACCACCAGGCCAACGTTCGGTGATGTAAGGCATTTTTACAGATGTTGCTTTTTCAGCGACAACATCTTTAGCTTGTTTTTTAGTAGCTACAAAAAGCACTTTTTTGCCTGAAGCTACGATTTTTTTAAGGGCTTCAGCAGCCTCTTCAATTTTAGCAGCGGTTTTGTACAAGTTGATTACGTGGATACCGTTGCGTTCCATATAGATGTAGGGAGCCATATTAGGGTTCCATTTGCGTGTAAGGTGACCAAAATGTACGCCTGCATCTAATAAATCTTTAATTTCTATGTTATTTGCCATTTCTTTTTAAATAGTTTACGTTCCTAATATTAGCAATAGCTTGGAGAGGTTGTTTCTTTAATAAATATAACCGCCTGAGCCATTTGGATGCTAAACTAAGGAGCAAATTGATATTAACGTTTAGAGAATTGGAATCTCTTACGGGCTTTTTTCTGACCGAATTTCTTGCGTTCTACCATACGAGGGTCGCGAGTTAAAAGCCCTTCGGGTTTCAATACAGCGCGGTTCTCAGCGTCGAGCTCGCAAAGAGCGCGAGCGATAGCCAAACGAACGGCTTCAGCTTGACCGGTGATACCACCACCATATACATTTACTTTCACATCGTAAGCATCTTCAGCACCTACAAGAGCGAGGGCTTGTTTTACTTTGTACTGCAATGTAGGGGTAGTGAAATAATTGTTGAGTTCGCGTTTGTTCACGGTGATAGTACCGTTACCAGCTTTAAGGTAGATACGCGCTACGGCGGTTTTTCGTCTACCGATAGTGTGAATTACTTCCATTATTTCAAATCGTTTAAGTTAATGGTAACAGGTTGTTGCGCTTCTTGTTTGTGCTCAGTACCTGCATACACTTTTAAATTACGTAAAACTGCTGCACCCAATCTTGTTTTTGGTAACATACCTTTTACAGCTTTTTCGATGATACGTTCTGGGTGTTTTTCGAGGAGTTGTTTTACTCCTGTAGTGCGTTGCCCGCCTGGGTAACCAGTGTGGCGAAGATAGGTTTTATCTTCCCATTTGTTCCCTGTAAGGTTGATTTTCTCAGCATTGATAACGATTACGTTATCGCCACAATCAACGTGAGGGGTAAAATCGGGTTTGTACTTACCGCGAAGTAGTTTGGCTACTTTAGAAGCAAGGCGACCCAATGTCTGTCCGTCAGCATCTACCAATACCCACTTTTTATTAACAGTGGCTTTGTTGGCAGAGATGGTTTTGTAGCTTAATGTGTCCACTCTTTGTGATTTTTATTAAAAATTAAACATTCCTTATAGTGTCATCAAACGACACTTTTATTTTTAGGGCGCAAAATTACAACAAATATTTGAATTGACCAAAAAAGTAACAATAAAAGGTAAAAGATAAAAGATAAAATCTTGTGAATTAGTGAATTATGAAATCAGCATATTAGCCAATTAACCAAATTCTAAATTAATACAGGTTCGGAGTAAAGAATCAAAAATATTGCGTTTTATTTGTTAAAAACGCAATTTTGTGATTTTTTATTCAATAATTCAAAAAGCACATTTCTTCTACTGATATTCAACATACTAACGTCTTTCCTTCGCCTTAGCTTCGGTATAGGTTCGTCTTAGCTTCGCTCTTCCTTCGGTCAAGCTCCTATTAAACGACAAAGAAGGCATTCTTTTTATTTTATTGATAAGCAATATTTTAACAATTTTAAACCCACAAAAGAGCGCCAAGTATTCTATTTTCAAAACATTAAAAAATTCGCAGTGATTTAAGAAACATTAACATTTTTCTGATTATCTAAATTTAGGAATTAGGAAATAGAAGTCAGTAAAAAAGAGGTTGCCTATTTTTTAGACAACCTCTAGAATAAAGGTCTTTGTTTATTACTTCTAAAATCTGTTATCCAGATAATTTCTTCTACTTCATCTATTTTGTAGTAAAGAGAAAACTTACCTTTGAAGAAAGATTTCCTATATACATCTAAAATGTCACTATATTGTTTGCTATACGGATTACTCAATATCTCTTTCTGTACTTTTTCAGTTTCGTTGAGAATCTTTTCCGAATAAGTGAATGAACCATTGTTTCTAAACCAGTAGTCAAGGGTTTGCTCTATACTTTCAGAAGCTTCTTCTGTCCACCTAATTTGCATACTTAGTTCTTAAGTTTTGAAACAGTTCTTCACTGCTGATTGTTTTACCTTCTTTTATTTGTTGTTCAGATTTTTTTAGTCTTTCAATTTCTTCGGAAGACAATTCATAATAAAAATCATCTTCTTCAGGCTCTGCTATTTCTATACCAATATCTAATAATGCTTTTACAGCTCTTTGATATTGCTGAAAGTCTAATTTTTCTCTTAAAGGAATGGCATTTGTATACATAATATTCTTTATTTTTTGCAAAGATACAAAATAATTGATAATTGACAATTGTTAATTAACGAAAAAGAGGTTACCTAATTTTTAGACAACCTCTTTTTGATAATTTGTTATTAGTGTGTGTGCAACTCACACTATTTATCGTTGTAATGGCCAAAAGCAGAAAGTACTTCTACTTTTTTCTCTTCTTCAAAAACTTCGTATATAAAGCGATGTTTCCCATTGATTCGTTTGGAATATACATTTCTTTCAGCATATCCTTTTAGAGCTTCAGTTTGCCCAGTACCTTTTGTAGGAGATTCTTCTATTTCATCTAAAAAAGAATCTATCTTTTTAAGCACTTGTTTATTACCCGATTGCTTATGGATTTTTAAATCACTTAGGAATTCTTCTGAATAAATAATCTCAAAGGTTGGTTGTTTTTCTTCCATTAGTTAAACATCAATTTTCTGAGTTCTTCTCTACTCATTTGTATTTTTTTACCAGCCCTTGCGCGGTCTATTTTAGCAAAAAAAGCCTCTTGGGTCATCAAAGTTTCATCTTTTTCTTCTTTAATAACCTTTGTATTAGTAGCTTTTAGACTCTTTAAAATTCTTTCAATAAAAGGGAAGTCTACGGCTTGTATTTCCGATTGGAATGTAATAGTACTTGCTTCCATAGTCTCAATATTTTTTGCAAAGATACAAAATAATTGATAATTGACAATTGTTAATTAACAAAAAGAGGTTGCCTAACTTTTAGACAACCTCTTTTTGATTTGTTATTATGGGTGTGATTTTTAGAATTTGTAGCCTACTCCTATTTGGAATACACGGTTTTTGAAGTTCATTGGAGGTGCTACTAGGTCTCCATCAGAGTCTGTTTTTACTTTATTAGATAATTTAGTAAGTCCCAAGTTGAAAGTAGCATCGAAGAAAAGACCCATAGGTAAGTTGTATTCAGCACCTAAACCTACTCCAAAGTCAAATTTCTTATCGGGAGTTAATGACTCGTTTCCTTTTGAATTTGGTTCATTTTCAAGTTCTCCCTTAACCTTAGCTTTTGTTAAGAAACCTAAATTTACCCCTATTTTTGGTCGGAAACCATTGATATCATATTTCACCCAAAGAGGAATGTTAAGTTGCTGTGTTGCCCACTTACCATTTTTGATGTTTCTTTCCTCAAAGATATCTACAGAACCATCTCTTAAGTCTATACCAGTAGCTTTTGCAGATTTCAATTTACCTCCTTGGAAAGCGTAGTCTACGCCAGCTTCTACCCACAATTTTTCATTAATGCCGTATTCTACAAAAGCTCCAAAATGAAACCCTGGTCTGAAAGCAGTTTTGTATTCAACAGTACTTAAATAATTAGTTTCTAAATTTGAATAGTTATCCATAGAAACATTAGACAACAAGAAGCCAGCTTTAGCACCCACTTTAAATTCTTGGGCATTAGCGGTGGTGATAGTAGCGAAAGCTACTACAATTGCGATAAAAAACTTTTTCATTTGTTAAATATATTTAGTTATTAGTTACCGTTTAAAGAAAACCCTCGATTTATTTGGTCAGTTCGAATATTTGTTGTAATTATGCCCCGAATTTCGAAATGTAGCTAATTATCAAGGTATAATAAGTATCGCTACATTCCCCCTCTCTGAGGGGGGAGGGGGAGGTTTACTCTAAAAGTAGTATAACTTAATTGAGCATTTTTTTGCTCTAATAACTTTAACCTCTTTATATTTAGCTTTTTATCATAAATACAAAAAAGCCGTTCAGAATTGTTTGAACGGCTTTTTCTATTATTAACTTAAAAACCATCTTGTATTATCGTATCAATATCTCAGCTAAGCCTATGCCCACTAAGCAGGCGACCGTGACGGCGATGAGCCCCGGCACCATAAAGCTGTGATTGAAATAGTATTTCCCTATCTTGGTGGTACCTGTAGGGTCAAAATTCACAGTGGCAATATCGGATGGGTAGTTAGGTATAAAGAAATAAGCGTAAGTTGCAGGCATAATACCGATGAGCAGTGGCACTGGCAAGTTCATCGCAATGGCTACTGGTAACATCATCTTGGCGGTGGCTGCCTGGCTGTTCACCACTACTGATACGGCAAAGAGTGCGAATACGAACGTCCACGGGTAGGCTTGTACCATAGAGGTAATTCCTTCGCGGAAATAAGGCATTGCATAGGAGAAGTACGTATCACTCATCCAAGCAATCCCGAAAATGGCAATACAGGCTACCATTCCTGATTTAAACACTACCCCTTCGGGGACTAACTTCACGGGCGTTTTGCACAGTATTAATATAAAGCCTCCAAAACAGAGCATTATCATTTGGATAATCACTCCCATAGGACGACATATTCGGCTGGGTTACCATCTTTTCCTATAATGTTAAAAGTGCGGACTTCGGGAATTAGTGCTAAAGCAACAATCACTATAATGGACGATAGGAAGATATACACTGCATTTTTAGATGATTGAGGAATCACTTCGTTGAGAGTGGTCTTGCTACTGTTCAGTATCTGGTCGCGATAGACAGGGTCGTTGAGGCGACGTTGGTACTCAGGGTCGTCCTCCAATTCTTTACCACGGCGCAAACTGTAGAGTGACATTGCGAGCATACCGATGAAAGTAGCAGGGATGGTTACCGATAGAATGTTTACCAAAGTGAGGTTGTGCCCCCCTTGCAAGTGAAAGAGGTCGAGAAGCTCTTTACCGAGATAGACGGTTACTACTGCCGAAATAGGGCTGGCAGTGAGCGCTAACTGTGAAGCGATAGAAGACACTGCCATAGGGCGCTCAGGGCGGATTTTGTTCTTTAGGGCAATATCGCCAATGATAGGCATCAGTGAGTAGACGGCGTGCCCTGTACCGAGCATAAAGGTGAGAGTGTAAGTAGCAATAGGTCCTAAGAAAGTGATTTTCTTAGGGTTTTTCCTAAGTATCCTTTCGGCTACTTGAAGCATAAACTTAAGTCCGCCAGCGGCTTCTAAAATAGAAGCACAGGTAACTACTGCTAAAATGATGAGCATTACCTCAATAGGGGCAGATGCGGGAGGCATACGGAAGATGAAGACCTCAACGATGAGACCCACTCCTGAGATGACTCCTAAGCCAATTCCTCCGTAACGGCTACCGATATAGAGCATTACTAAGAGGAAAAGGAACTCCAATACTAATACGTATGTATCCATAAAGTTATAATTTTTATATATTTCTTTTTATGGTGCAAACATACGAAAACATTTTCTTTTAGCAATGAAAAATTTCCTTTTTATTTGTTATTTAGTTTCTGTTTAAACTAATAGCTTCTCAATTATGCTTGGAAAATGCTCATATTCCAATAAGTGAATCTTTTCAGCTAAGGTTTCGGGAGTATCGGTGGGTAGTACGGGGGTTTGGGCTTGGAAAATGATATTGCCTTCGTCGTAATGTTCGTTTACATAGTGAATGGTGATGCCACTTTCTTTTTCGGCATTGGCAATAACAGCTTCGTGCACGTGTGCGCCATACATTCCTTTTCCGCCGTATTTGGGCAAAAGAGAAGGGTGTATGTTGATGATTTTATGAGGATAAGCCTCTGTGAGATAAGCAGGTACTTTCCACAAGAAACCTGCCAGCACGATAAGGTCGGGGTGCTGGGATTTAAGGATATTGAGGACGATATCTGACTCATAGAACGCTTGTCGGTTGAAGACTAAAGAGGGAATGGCTAAGCGTTTGGCACGCGTGAGTACGCCTGCCTGAGGGTTATTGGAGAGTATAAGGCTTACCTGAGCAGTGCCTTTTTGATAAAAATAGGTAGCGATACGTTCGGCATTGGAGCCTGAACCTGAGGCAAAGATGATGATTTTTTTCATAAAGTCATTAAAAACATCCCCCCCTTCACATACTCCGCTCTCGCGGACTTCCTCCAAAGGGGGAAATGTAACGCAAAAGCGATGGGTTATTCTTGGGTGAATTGGTGAGAAAAATCTTCTAATAGTTGGTTTAAGGCTTTGTAAATGGTGGTGTAACTGCTGAGTCCTTTTCCTATATATAGAAAGGCGAGGGCATACTTTTCAGTTTTTAGGGGCAATAGGTGTTTTTGGAGTCGGTAGCTTTCGCGCAGGCGGCGTTTGAGTAAATTGCGATGTACAGCGCTCTTGAAAGTGCGTTTGGGCACACTGATAAGTACTTGGTAAGGAGCTTCTAAGGAATTGATAGTAGTATATAGCATTTTGAGCGGATAGCAGGTAAGTGCTTCCGCTTGTGTAAAGAGTTGTTGTATGGCTTCACGCTTACAGAGTTTTTCAGTTTTTGGAAAGGTATACAAAATGAAATGGGTTAATTACGACGGCAAAAGTAAGAAATAATTAGCGAATGAGCAAACAAGAATAGTGCTCTTAGCTTATACAAAGCTTATAGGAAGCTTATACGAATGTTGGACGATTGTTATACAAAAGGCGTTAATTAATTGAGTGTCACGCGTTAAAGAAGTGTTAATAAAACAAAGGAGTGATAAAGAAAAAAGCCGAGAAACGAAAGAGGTGAAGAGGGGGTAAAAAAAATCTTTTTATTGTTATTTGCGATTAAATCCGTATATTTGCACCCTCAGGTGTGAGGTCGTAACACGACGGACGGGTGCGAGGTCGTAGCACGGCAGGCAAATAATTTAATTAGTATTATTTAGGGAATTGAGATATTTAATCATATGAATTTAACACCAGCAATCAGAAAACAATACACTACTGAACAATTAACAGCTTTGCAAGCACAGCGCTTGGCTCAAGAGATTGCCTTTGCGCCTGTGGTTTTCCAGATATCGCGTTTGATGGTGAAATTAGGCGTGCTTGAGGCTTTGTGTAACGCGCCCGAAGGACTTACAATGCAAGAGGTAGCTACTGAAACAAAGCTGAGCGACTATGCTGTGAAAATACTTTTAGAATCGTCGCTTTCGATAGGCACGGTGCTTTTAAAAGAAGGTGACCGCTTTGTGATATCGAAGGTAGGATGGTTTTTGCTACGCGACAAGACGACCCGTGTGAATATGGATTTTATTCAGGAGGTGTGTTATGAAGGTTTGTTTCATCTTGAAGAGGCGCTTAAAGAAGGAAAACCTGCGGGACTAAAAGTGTTTGGAGAGTGGCCTACAATCTACGAAGGGCTCTCGCAATTACCTACAAAAGCGCAAGAAAAGTGGTTTGCTTTTGACCATTACTACTCTGATTACTCGTTTGAAGATGCGCTGAACATTATTTTTAAACGTCCTGTGAAGACGCTTTTAGACGTAGGAGGCAACACTGGTCGCTTTGCGTTAAAGACGGTGAGCTTTAACCCCGATGTGCAAGTAACTATTATGGATTTACCTCAACAACTCGGTTTAATGAAAGCTCAAATTGCGGGTAAAGAGGGGGCTGACCGTATTGAGGGCTATCCTGCTAACTTGCTTGATGCCTCAGTGCCTTTCCCTAAAGGTTTTGACGTGATATGGATGAGTCAGTTTTTGGATTGCTTCTCGGAAGAGGAAGTAACGAGTATCCTGAGTAGGGCTGCTGCTGCGATGGATGCGGATAGTGAGTTGTATATTTTGGAAGCCTATTGGGACAGACAAGAGCACGAAACGGGGGCTTATTGCCTCAACCAGATAAGTGTGTATTTTACGGCAATGGCTAACGGCAATAGCAAGATGTATTATTCGGGCGATATGATAAAATGCGTAGAACGCGCTGGCTTGAAAGTAGAATCGATTTACGATAATTTAGGCAGTGGCAATAGTCATACGCTGTTTAAGGTAGTGGTTAATGGTTAGTGATTAATGGTTAATGATTAATGGTTGTAGTGCGACAGGCAGGTGTGAGCCACACGGGCGGATGTGAGCCTTTGATAAAGTGTGTAACGCAAAAATGATTGTAAGTCAGTGTTATATTATATCAATTTGATGTTAAAATAAGACTATGAAGCAAGAAATATCAAGTAGTGCTTTAAATGATGTTTTTCATAAGGCAGTGGAAAGAGCTATTCGTGAAAACAGAGCTTTAGGGCTGAGTAACCTCACAGTAAAAGACGGAGAGTTAGTAGAAGAAAAACCCGATGGTACTATAGTATATTTGGGTAGGAAACCTCGTTTTGGAATGGTGAAAGTAAAGAAAAAAAGATTTACTTTGAAATAGTAATGAAGCGTTTTAGAATGTTTGCAGGGCCTAATGGGTCGGGGAAATCTACTTTGATAGAAGATGTGAGAAAGGTATGCCATATAGGATACTTTATTAATGCTGATATCATTGAGACACAATTAAAAACAAAAGGTTTTATAAATTGTGAGGATTTCTTACCCACTAAAGTTACGCAAGAAGAATGGTTTAGCTTTTTAACAACAACTATTGAGAATAAGGAGATAGAACTATCAGACCTTGAAGGACTTCGCATTGTAGATGACATTTTGGTAAGTACTACTACTATTAATAGTTATATAGCAGCTGTGATTGCTGATTTCTTTAGAAATAGATTGTTGCAAACAGAAAGTACTTTTTCATTTGAAACAGTAATGTCTCACCCTTCGAAAGTAGATTTTTTAAAGAAAGCAAAAGCTCAAGGATTTAAAACTTACTTGTATTTTGTAGGGACACAAGACCCCTCCATCAATATAGAACGGGTGGGCTTGAGAGTGTCGAAGGGAGGGCATAGCGTTTTGGCTGATAAAGTAACTCATAGATACTATCGTTCAATGGGACAATTAGCAGAGGCTTTTCTGTTAGTGGATAGAGCTTATATATTTGACAATACACTTTCTAATAGTAGGTTTTACTACTTGAAAAGGAAGGAAATGAAGTAAAAATGCACTTAGAAACTGTCCCAGAGTGGGTATCTACTTATCTTTTAGAGAAAATAGATGTATAAGAATATTATAAAACCGACGTTTGACTTTCTTACAGCACTGATAGTGTTTCTGTTATTGAGTCCTATTTTTCTAATAGTGATGATTGGCTTGTGGTTTGCTAATGATGGGAAGCCGTTTTTCTACCAACAACGACCTGGGAAAGGCGAACGCATTTTTAAGATTATCAAGTTCAAAACGATGAACGACCGCCGCGATGCTACAGGTGAACTCTTGCCCGATGCTGAACGACTCACCAAAATAGGAGCTTTTGTGCGTAAGACCTCACTTGATGAGATTCCGCAACTGCTGAATGTACTCAAAGGAGATATGTTGCTTATAGGCCCGCGTCCGTTATTAGTAAAGTATTTGCCGTTGTACAATGCAACGCAACGCAGGCGTCACGAGGTAAAACCAGGTATTACAGGTTGGGCGCAAGTGAACGGTAGGAATGCTATTAGTTGGGAAAAGAAATTTGAGTTAGACGTGTGGTATGTAGACCATCTGTCGTTTGTGTTAGACCTTAAAATACTGCTGCTTACGGTGAAGAAAGTGTTCATACGCGAAGGGATATCGCAAGAAGGACAAACTACGATGGAGGAGTTTAGGGGGGAAGTTAAAAGTTAAGAGTTTAAAAGAGAAAAGTGAAAGGAGAAAATAACATATTAATTACTTCAGCAGGGCAGCGGGTGTCGTTGTTACGATCTTTTCAGAGGGAATTGAAAGCTGTATTCCCTGAGGGGAAGGTGTATGCCGTGGATATGAATCCTCGCTTCTCACCTGCTTGCCAGATAGCCGATGGGTATGCCCCTATATGTAGAGCAACCGATGATAATTATCCACAAGCTCTGTTAGCACAATGTTTGCAATGGGGGGTAAAACTTATTGTTCCTACCATTGACACTGAACTGCTTATACTCGCTAAAAACAAACAATTGTTTTTAGACAACGGTATTACTCCTGTAGTTTCTTCATTAGAGTTTGTACAACAATGTAGAGATAAACGTCTTATCAATATTTTTTTTCAAGAAAGAGGTATTGCCATACCGCGAGCTATTGACAAAAAACACCCTACCTTCCCTTTGTTTATAAAACCTTATAATGGTTCACTTAGCAAAGATATCTTTTTGATACGCAAAGCAGAAGAGCTTACTTCTTATCACCTTGAAAATCCTGAGTTGCTTTTTATGGAATACATAGACCCTCAAGCGCACGATGAATATACTGTAGATACTTATTACAACCGCAGTGGAGATTTGAAATGTGTGGTACCTCGCAAACGCATTTTTGTACGTGCAGGAGAAATCAACAAAGGTATTACCAAAAAGAACTTATTAGTACCATTTGTTACAGAACATCTGGCTCATATTGAAGGAGCTAAAGGGTGCTTGACAATGCAATTCTTTTTAAATCAAGAGACAAAAAAAGTAATAGGAATCGAAATCAATCCACGTTTTGGAGGAGGTTTTCCGCTTAGTTACGCAGCTGGAGCTAATTATCCGAAGTACTTAATAGAAGAATACTTATTAGGCAGAGAAATACCTATAAATAATGATTGGGAAGACCATTTATTGATGCTTCGGTATGATGAAGCAGTTTTTGTAAGCCATTATGAGGAAGTATATTATTTTTGATTTAGACGATACGTTGATGTATGAAATTGACTATCTCAAGTCGGCTTATCGGGAAATAGCTTTTTTAGTTTGCGCTGAGAAAACTGAAGCTGAATTGTTTTATCAAGAAATGCTCAGCGAATATCGGCAAAGGCAAAATACTTTTGACTATGTGATAAAACGTTTCCCGCATTTCAGTATGGAACAATTATTGTGGGTATATAGAAATCATTTCCCTAAGATATCTTTAAATGAAGGAGCACAAGAAGTTTTAGCTTATTGTAAAGCTCAAAACTATAAAATAGGGCTTATTACCGATGGACGATCAGTTACACAGCGCAATAAGTTGAGAGCTTTAGGGATAGAAACCCTTTTTAATAGAATTGTTATTTCGGAAGAATTCGGTAGTAGTAAACCTGATTTACGCAACTATGAAGTGTTTACAGAAGAAGATATTAAGGCGTATTGCTATATAGGGGACAATCCTACAAAAGACTTTATAGCTCCAAATATATTGGGATGGACGAGTTACTGTTTGCTCAATAAAGGATGGAATATACACCCGCAGGATTTCGAGGTAGCCTCTGAACAACAACCTACCTATATTATGACAGAATTAAAAGAACTTATACACACGTTATGAAAGAAAAAATATGGCTTTCTTCTCCCCATATGGGAGGAAATGAACTGAAATATATCCATCAAGCTTTTGATGAAAACTGGGTAGCCCCCTTAGGTCCTAATGTAAACGGCTTTGAGGAAGATTTACAGCACTTCCTAGGCAATGGAATAAAAGTCTCTGCTCTTTCATCGGGAACGGCTGCCCTGCACTTAGCCTTGATAGAGTGTGGGGTGGAGGCTGGTGATGAGGTCATATGTCAATCGATGACTTTTTCAGCTTCGGCTAACCCTATTGTATACCAAGGAGCAACGCCCGTGTTTGTAGATTCGGAAGAGAGCACCTGGAATATCTCCCCTGTTTTCTTAGAAGAAGCCATTAAAGACCGCATTGCAAAGGGTAAAAAGCCTAAAGCTGTAGTTGCTGTATCGCTCTACGGAATGCCTTTTCAGGTAGATGAAGTGTTAGCAATATGTAATAAGTACGAAATACCCTTAGTGGAAGATGCTGCCGAAGCCTTAGGGAGTACTTATAAAGGCAAGCCTTGCGGTACCTTTGGTAAATTTGGGGTCTTGTCTTTTAACGGGAATAAGATTATTACCACCTCAGGAGGGGGAGCTTTGGTATGTCACAGCCAAGAAGAGAAAGATAAAGCCGTTTTTTTGAGCACCCAAGCGCGCGATAATGCGCCTCACTACCAGCATTCGCACATAGGATATAACTACCGTATGAGCAATATTACGGCAGGCATAGGTCGTGGACAAATGGAGGTTTTGCCACAGCGCATTGAAGCCCGCCGAAAGATGCACTCTTTTTATGCCGATTTGTTCGAAGGAATTGAAGGGATAAAATTACTTACAGAGCCCAATGAAGATTACTTTTGTAATTATTGGCTTTCGGCTATTACCATTGATAAAACTAAAACAGGATTTGATAGAGAAGACTTGCGATTAGCCTTTTTGGAAGAAAATATTGAAACGCGCCCCTTGTGGAAACCTATGCACTTGCAACCTGTGTTTGCCACAGCTCCTTACTACGGTGAAAAGACCTGTGAGCACCTGTTTGACTATGGGTTATGTTTGCCCTCAGGTTCTAATCTTACTGATGGAGACCGAGAGAGAATAAAAGATGTTTTAAGAAAATATAAAGTGTCTCTATAAAAGAATTAAAAAGAATTTTATATCTTTGTACAAAATTTCCCATTTATATTAAACAATGCCTCAAGCACATACATATAGTGATAGTACTTTGGTGAACTTAGCTACTGCTCGTTACACCCCACGTTGGATAGTGGTGTGTATGGAGGTGCTTTTGCTATTTATAGCTTTATTTTTTTCCTTTTTTGTAGTGGAGCGATTAGGAGTTTATATCCCTAATAGTATTCCGATGTACAAGCGCTATTTATTGGTTATTGGAGTGAACATTTTCTTTATGTTTATCTTTCGTACTTACTCAGGGATTATACGTTACTCTACTTTTAGAGATTTGTTTCGTATTTTGCTTTCGAGTGGTTGTACAGTAATAGTGATATTTGTTGCTAACAAAATTAGTATGCACACGATTGGTGAAAAAGTATTACTAAACCTCATTTTATTTATTTACTTTACAATATCGTTTATAGTACTTTTTGTATTTCGCTTGTCGGTAAAAGAATTTTTTTATCTTATAAAGGAAATCAGTAGGCGCACTTCTAAAAGGCGTATTTTGATATTAGGGATTAATGATGAAGCTGTAGCTATAGCCAATGGGATTATAGGTAATGCAGTAATTCCTTATTCGGTAGTAGGATTCCTCACAGGACGGACCAACCCTAAACAAGCCACTTTATTAGGGCGACCCATTATTTCAAAAGATAAATTTGAGGATATCCCGAAAGACGAATTAGAAGTTGATGGAGTGCTCATCAATAAAAATCAACTTTCTAAAGAGGAAATGACTTTTTGGGTAAACTTGTGCTTAGACAAGGGATTGCAAATACTTAAAACTCCTGCCTTACAGAAGTTACGTCCAGAAAAGGAAGGATTTAACCTTCATAAAATACAGATAGAAGATCTTTTAGGAAGAAAACAAATAGTTTTAGATAATGAAGAGGTGCGTGAAAAACATTACCATAAGAATATCTTGGTAACAGGAGGTGCCGGATCTATTGGTAGTGAGTTGATACGGCAGATAGCTACCTTTACACCAGCCTTGGTAGTGGTACTTGATCAAGCAGAAACGCCTTTATATGATATAGAGTTAGAGCTCAAAGAAACTTTTCCTGATATAGCTTTTGAGTTTGTTTTAGCTGATATCACCAATAATGAACGCTTAGAGAGTGTGTTTAAAGCACATAAGTTTTCTGTAGTATATCACGCTGCAGCTTATAAACACGTGCCAATGATAGAGGACAATCCTCACGAGGCTGCTTTAGTGAATATTCAAGGTACTAAAAACGTAGCGCTCTTGGCTAACAAATATGAAGTTCCCCATTTTGTAATGATTTCTACCGATAAAGCTGTGAATCCTACTAATGTAATGGGCGCTTCAAAAAGGGTAGCAGAACTTTTTGTACAAGCTTTACAAAATAAAGAAGGTAATAAAACAGCTTTTATCACTACTCGATTTGGCAATGTTTTGGGATCTAATGGTTCGGTAATCCCTTATTTTAGAAAACAGATAGAAAAAGGAGGTCCTGTAACCATTACTCACCCTGATATTGTACGTTATTTTATGACGATACCTGAAGCGTGTGAGTTGGTGCTACAAGCTGGCACAATGGGTAAAGGAGGTGAGATTTTTGTATTTGATATGGGGGAACCTGTTAAAATACTGAACTTAGCTACCCGTATGATCAAGCTATCGGGCTTTGAACCTAATGTAGACATCAAAATAGCTTATACAGGCTTACGACCAGGGGAAAAGTTGTATGAAGAGTTACTAAGCGATAGCACTAAGACGATGCCTACACATCATAAAAAAATAATGATTAGCAAAGATCCATCAATGTCTTTTGCCGAGATAGAAGCTCTCACTACCCAAATGTATAAGGTGACTTCCGAAAAAGATAAAACAGAAGTGGTGCGTTTATTAAAACAAATAGTAAAGGAGTTTAGAAGTAATAACTCAGAATATGAAATTTTAGATAAGAAAGGATAATGAGAATAGCAGTCATAGGAACTGGTTATGTAGGTTTGGTGTCAGGGGCTTGTTTTGCTGAAATGGGCAACAAGGTGACTTGTGTAGATGTGAATACTAAAAAAATAAGCAAGCTTAAACAGGGAGTTATTCCTATTTATGAACCAGGCTTGGAAGAAATGGTACAGAGTAATATAGCTAAAACGCTATTTTTCACCACAGATCTATCTGAGGCAATCAAAGACGCTGAGGTAGCTTTTATAGCGGTAGGAACCCCTATGGGTGATGACGGTTCAGCCGACCTACAGTATGTACTATCGGTAGCAGAACGGATAGGCGAAACGATGCAAGGGGACCTAATAGTGGTTGATAAATCGACCGTGCCGGTAGGCACAGCTGACAAGGTGCGTGCTACCGTACAAGTTGCTTTAGATAAACGCGGATTGAACTACGAGTTTCACGTGGTTTCGAATCCTGAGTTCCTCAAAGAAGGTAAGGCAATACAAGACTTTATGAAACCTGACCGCGTGGTAATAGGGGCTGATAGCGAGGAGGCTTTTGCCAAAATGAAAGCTCTGTACTCGTCTTTTTTCTTGCAACACGAACGCTTTATCACGATGGACATCCGTTCAGCTGAGATGACCAAATACGCAGCCAATACGATGCTTGCTACCAAGATTTCGTTTATGAACGAGATTGCTAACATCTGTGAACGCGTAGGAGCCGATGTAAACAAAGTGCGTATCGGGATAGGCTCCGATAGTCGTATTGGCTATAGCTTTATATACCCTGGTTGTGGTTACGGAGGTTCTTGTTTTCCAAAAGACGTGTTGGCGCTTAAAAAGTTAGCGGAAGAAGTAGATTACAAAGCAGAGCTAATTGAGTCAGTGGATAATGTGAACAACCGGCAAAAATACGTGATAGCCCAAAAAGTAGTCAATAAATATGGCGAAGATCTTACTGGCAAAACTTTTGCCGTATGGGGACTCTCTTTCAAACCCGAAACCGACGATATGCGCGAAGCTCCCGCGATATATATCATCAAAGAGTTAGTAAAGCGAGGCGCCAAAGTACAAGCCTACGACCCTAAAGCCATACACGAAGCAAAAGAGTGTTATTTGAAAAATGTACCTGTAACCTATGTAGAAAGCAAGTACGAAGCGCTCAAAGACGCAGATGCCCTATTGTTGCTTACCGAGTGGAAAGAGTTTCGTGTACCCGACTTTGATGAAATAGCCAAACTTTTGAAAGAAAAAGTTATTTTTGATGGTAGGAACCAATATAATGCTTTCAATTTGCCGAGCAAAGGTTGGAAGTATGTACAAATTGGAGTGTAAAAAGATTAATTATTATGTTAAACATCACTCAATTCATAGCAAAACACGTTACGAAGCGCCCTGAAAGTATGTTCAATGGCGATTTACTCGTTCATCAAAATGAACTAACAAAAGCTATTCAAGGCAAAAGCGTTTTGGTCATTGGCGGCGCTGGATCTATTGGCAGTTCTTTTATCAAAGCCCTACTGCCTTTCCAGCCAAAAAGTCTCGTAGTGGTTGATATCAATGAAAACGGTTTGACCGAACTCACCCGCGAACTCCGTAGCTCCTCAGCCTTTACCTTACCTGCCGATTACGTAACTTATCCTATGAATTACGCCGATGATACTTTTGTAAAAATGTTCAAAGCTCGTGACGGTTTTGATATAGTAGCTAACTTTTCAGCTCACAAGCATGTACGAAGCGAAAAAGATAAATATTCGGTAGAAGCCTTACTCAAAAACAATGTTGTAAACGCTAAAAAATTCTTAGATTTATTGTGTGACTATCCTCCTGAACATTTCTTCTGTGTATCGACCGACAAAGCTGCTAACCCTGTAAATATAATGGGAGGTAGCAAAAAAATAATGGAAGATATGATAATGGCTTATGCTCATAAGTTCCCCGTAACTACAGCACGTTTTGCCAATGTAGCTTTCTCTAATGGCTCATTGCCAGCAGGATTTTTAGAGCGTATTGCTAAAAACCAACCATTATCAGCCCCTTCTGATGTAACTCGTTACTTTGTATCTCCCGAAGAAAGTGGACAAATTTGCTTAATGGCTTGTATATTAGGCACTACAGGACAAATATACTTCCCCAAATTGAAGAAAGAACAAGTACTTACTTTCTCCGAAATAGCCTCCCAGCTATTAAAAGACTTAGGATATACCCCTCTGGAATGCAAGAGTGAAGCTGAAGCTATTGCTAAGGCTGAAAGCCGAAAAGAAACTGATAAATGGTATCCCGTTTATTTCTCAACAAGTGATACCACAGGCGAAAAACCCTACGAGGAATTTTATACTGAAGGAGAACAAGTAACATTAGATAAATACACTTCTTTAGGAGTGATTAGTCTACAATCTTTTAAAAAAATAACTGAAATAGAAAGTTTTATAGATAAGCTAACCCTACTATTCGATAATCCTACTACTGAGAAAAAAGACATTACCCTGCTGATGAAAACATTCTTAGTAAATTTCGACCACCAAGAAACAGGAAAGTATTTGGATAGCAAAATGTAATACAAATAAATATTTAAAAAAATTATCAATATCATTAAACACTAAGAAATATGGCTGGAGAATTTTCTAAGAAAATAGGCGATAAGGGAGAAAAGATAGTTGATTTTATTTTTGGAGAAATTTTAAACTTTAAAATCTCACATAATCTCCCTATTGATTGTAATAGACCAAAAGAACATAAACGAATAGCCGCAAAATCAGATAGAACAACGCATGGAATAGATGGGTTAATATACTATGTAAGTCCTTTACAAGATTATATATTAGACATAGGAGTTATTTCTTCTAAATGTACATCAAAACCATATCCTAAAAATTCTGCTGAAACTCTAAAAGAGTATATAAAAGATTTAGCAGAAACTTTAGAATGTTTTAATAATTCAAGAATGAAATCATTAATTAATCAAAATGTTTCTGTTTCTAATGTAAAACAGACAGAAACAATAGGTATATTAGTATGGCTTTCTTTGGGTGATGATTTAACATTTGATTTGGTTTCAAAAATAAGTAATATTCATATAGGGAATGAATTGTTCTTTGATAAAATAATATTATTAGACAATAATAGATTAAATTTTTTATTTGAAAGTATTTATAGAAGTAAACTGGCCTATGGTGCTGATAATATTGACTTTGTATATCATAACACAGGACTTAATTTTACCAGACAACAAGAAGGAAAGATGTTTGGAAAAGATTTCCCTATACAATACCTTTATTCAAATATTATATTATTGCGAATAACTAATGAAAAAAATACTGAATTTCATATTTATGTTAATGAGTTATTTGATACAGAATCTTTTAATTTATTAATCGGTTTTATAAAACAATTTGACTATTTGGAAACCTTAGATAAAACTATTATATACTATAAAGAATATGATGGGCAATTGGATAACTCTTTAGAAGAACATTTATCTCAATTTTCACAAAGGGTAGAAGTAAAAGGCTTCCCTATTAACTTTAGAAATATTAAATAATGAACAATATCATACCTCAAGGAGATATATTAAGGCAACTATTAGCCAAATCAAGTATAAGTGAAGCAAGCATTAATTCATTATTAAGAGAGAAAGGAGTCTTTCTTTCTGTTGGAGATAAAAATGTCTCTGTTCCTCTTTTGATGAAAAGTATAATCTCTCCAAAAGATTTCTTTTTTCTTTCTGAAATTCAGAAGAAAAAAGAAGACACCATAAAATATAGAACAATTTCTATAAAGTGTTCTCGAGATTTTGATTGGCCTGATATAATAGATAACGTTGATATTAATAAACTTATAGTAAATAATCATACCTATAAACCAAATTATTCAGTTATAGGGCAACCTAATTTTTACTATGAGAATGATCTCAATACAGCAGTATTAGATTATTTAATAGAAAGAGAGAATCTTTTATCAGATATGTATAATAGCAAAACTACTCATAAAGGCTCTATTATATTAAATAAAAGAAAGATTAGTGATAATGAAATACAAGTTTCTATACAACATAATTTCACAACAAAAGAAACCCTTGAAGTTAATGATATTTTAATAGGCGGTCTAAAGAAAAAACTTAAGGATAATTCTATAATTAATTCAAATAATGATATCATAACCATAAAGTTTAATAATTTTGATAATGTAAATAGAATCCAGTTTTTCTATTCTTTTATTCAAGATTTTTCTATATATATGAGTTTTAAGTCTATAACAGACATAAATTTATACTTTGATGAAAATATAGAAAGTCATAAAGATATAAAAGATTTTTTAGATAAACTTGATAATTTGAAACTAAATGGGAGAGAATTACAAGAGCATATATTGGTAACTAATAAAGAATACTATCCTAAATTAATATTTGCAACAATTAAGCTAAAGTATAGTTTTAATATAAATGGAATAAAAGGTCTTACTTCGGTTAATATAGGTTTTCCGGATTATATCAAATCTAAAGATGAATCTTCTGAATTTCAAATGTCAATTGAAATAAATCTAGACAAGGAGTTTAAAAAAAGAGGAAATGAAAAAGAAATTAGAAAAAAAGTTTTAGATTCTCTTGAAAAAAGAAAAGTAGAAAGCTATGATAAATTCAAAATATAAAAATCAATCATAGTTTTTAAAACTCTTTGATTAAGAAAATTTATATTTTACCAAATCATTTAAATATTGCAATGAATATCGCTGAAACCATATCCTTTATACGTGACCTTTACGATGAGAAAGAGGCTTTTATTCCATTACACGCCCCTACTTTTGCAGGGAACGAAAAAAAATACTTAGAAGAGTGCATTGATACTACTTTCGTATCAAGCGTAGGAAAATTTGTAGACCTCTTCGAACAAAAAATAGCTGAATATACAGGAGCCAAATATGCTGTAGTATGCGTAAATGGCACCAATGGCCTCCACATAGCCCTAAAGCTCAGTGGGGTAGAAGCCGGTGATGAGGTAATCACTCAACCGCTAACCTTTATAGCTACTACTAATGCTATCGTATATGCAGGAGCTGTACCCGTATTCGTAGATGTCGATAAAGATACAATGGGACTCTCTCCTACCTCTTTAGAGCACTTTTTAAAAGAAAATACCGAACTACGAGGGAATGAATGCTACCATAAACAAACAAACCGACGTATCAAAGCGTGTATGCCAATACACACCTTTGGACACGCCTGTCGTATAGAAGAAATTATAGCTATCTGCGATCGTTATCATATAGAAGTAATAGAAGATGCTGCCGAGGCTATGGGTAGTTATTACAAAGGCAAACATTTGGGCACATTCGCCAAAATAGGAGGTATCTCTTTCAATGGTAATAAAACCATTACTACAGGAGGTGGCGGTATGATACTCACCAATGATGAGACTATAGGCAAACACGCCAAACACCTCACTACCCAAGCCAAAGTACCTCACGCTTGGGAATTCGTACACGATGAAATAGGTTATAATTATCGTATGCCCAATATCAATGCTGCCTTAGGGGTAGCCCAATTAGAACAGTTAGAAGGCTTTTTAACCAACAAACGCGCTACAGCCGAAGCCTATAAAGCCTATTTTGAAAAACAAGGTATTACCTTTTTTGCCGAACGTGAATACGAAAAATGTAACTATTGGCTCAATGCCATTATCTTAAACAATAAAGAAGAGCGCGACACTTTCCTTACCGAAACAAATGCAAAGGGTGTAATGAGCCGTCCAATATGGCAACTAATGAACCGACTACCGATGTTTAAAGATTGTCCTAAAGCAGACCTCAGCAATGCCGAATGGTTAGAAGCAAGAGTAGTGAATATACCTAGTGGAGTGAGATGAAAAAAGAAAAGCCTAATATCATCCTTGTAGGAGGTGGAGGACATTGCACCTCGGTGATAGATGTGATTGAACAAGAAGGAAAATATCTCATCAAAGGAATTATTGATACTAAGGAGCATTTAGGAAAAGAAGTATTAGGATATAAAATTATAGCTACTGATGATGATTTAGAAAAATTATACTTTACTTGCCCTAATGCTATAATTTCAGTAGGACAAATAAAAAGTAATGTTTTGCGAGTGCACTTGTCCCAAAAGTTGAAAGCAATAGGCTATCATTTGCCTGTAGTGATTTCTCCTTTGGCGTATGTATCAAAACACACTATTATAGAAGAAGGTACAATTATAATGCATCACGCTTTAGTGAATGCAGGGGCTAAAATAGGAAAAAACTGTATTGTCAATACCAAAGCAAATATCGAACACGGTGTAGTGATAGACGATTTTTGTCATATCTCTACGGGAGCAATAGTCAATGGAGATTGTGTGATAGGCAGAGGTACTTTTATAGGTAGTAATGCTACTATTTCTAATGGGGTAACCATTCCACCTAATAGTATTATATCAGCAGGAACATTTGTAAAAAGATGAAAAGAACTCTTATCATAGCCGAAGCAGGTGTAAATCATAATGGCGATATCGCCAAAGCCAAAGCCCTTATTGATAAGGGAGCTGAAGCTGGTGTGGATTTTGTAAAATTCCAAACCTTTAAAGCTGGTAACTTGGTAACCAAACAAGCAAAACGCGCGGCTTATCAAGATAAAAATACACAAGACAAAGACTCTCAGTATGAAATGCTCAAAAAATTAGAGCTCTCCGAGACCGTTCATCAAGAGTTAATTGACTATTGTACAAAAAAAGGCGTACAATTCCTTTCTACAGGTTTTGATTTCGAATCGTTAGAATTCTTAGCTGGGTTAGGAATTACCATCGCTAAAATTCCTTCAGGTGAAATTACCAACCTGCCCTATTTAAGAAAAGTAGCAACTCTTTTTACTGAAGTCATTCTCTCTACAGGAATGGCTACTATTCAAGAAATAAAAGATGCTGTAAAAGTCCTTATAGATAATGGTATCACTAAAGATAATATAACAATATTGCATTGTAATACAGAATATCCCACCCCTATGGAGGATGTCAATCTAAAAGCTATGCTCCATATCCAGCGAGAATTAGGGGTAGCAGTTGGCTATTCTGACCATACTTTAGGGATAGAAGTCCCCATTGCAGCTGTAGCCTTAGGAGCTATGGTTATTGAAAAACACTTTACCTTGGATAAAACCTTACCTGGTCCCGATCATAAAGCCTCACTTGAACCTGAGGAACTAAAAGCTATGGTAATAGCCATTCGCAATATAGAAAAAGCTATAGGAGGTTCAGAACTGAAAGAAGTTTCAAAATCTGAAGCTAAAAACAAACCTATTGTGAGGAAGAGTATTGTAGCTGCTAAAAAAATAGTGAAAGGAGAGTCTTTTACCATTGAGAACTTAACAGTAAAACGCCCTGGCACAGGCATTTCTCCTATGCAATGGGATGAAGTAATAGGTAAAACAGCTAAAAAAGACTTTGAAGAAGACGATTTGATTGAACTATGAGAAAGATTTGTGTCATAACCGGAACAAGAGCCGAATTTGGCTTGTTATATTGTACTATAAAAGCAATTGAAGAAGACAAAGATTTGCAACTGCAGTTGATCGCAACAGGAATGCATCTTTCCCCAGAATTTGGCTTAACTTATAAAGAAATTGAAAAAGCAGGATTTACCATTGATAAAAAGATAGAAATCCTCCTCTCTTCCGATACTCCTATAGGGATTTCCAAAAGTATGGGGTTGGCAATGATTTCTTTTTCAGAAGCTTTTGCTGAACTGAAACCTGATATCATTTTAGTATTAGGGGATAGATTTGAAATCTTTTCAGCAGTAAGTGCAGCTATGATAGCTCGTATTCCAGTTGCACATTGTCACGGGGGAGAAGCAACAGAGGGATTAATAGATGAGGCAATTAGGCATAGTATAACAAAAATGTCTCAGACACACTTTTGTGCTACAGAGGAATATAAAAAAAGAATTATACAATTAGGTGAAAACCCTACTAAGGTTTTTAATGTAGGAGCTTTAGGGCTTGAAAATATTTCTAAACTGAAACTCTTATCTAAAGAAGATTTTGAAGCCTCTATTAATTTTAAGTTAGATAAAAAATACGCCTTTTTAGTTACTTTTCATCCTGTTACTCTTGAAAAGTCAACTTCATCTGAACAAGTGCAACAACTATTGGACGCTTTGGACAAGATTGAAAACTGCAAAATTATATTCACTAAAGCAAATTCCGACACCGATGGGCGAATTGTAAACCAAATGATTGATGAATATGTAGCTAAAAATACTTTAAAGACAGTTTGTTTTACTTCCCTGGGGCAACTACGCTATCTTTCAGCTCTACAATATGTAGATGCTGTAATAGGTAATTCTTCAAGTGGATTACTTGAAGCGCCTAGTTTTAAAATCGCAACTATAAATATAGGTGATAGACAAAGAGGTAGAATAATGGCTAAAAGTGTGATACAATGTAATAACTCATCTCAAGATATTGAAGCGGCTATTAATAAAGCAATTTCAAGTGGATTTAAAGAGCTGTTAAGGACTGTAAAAAACCCGTATAAAGGAATAGAAAATCCTTCAAAAGAAATAGTAGAAGTTTTAAAAAGTGTAGATTTAAATGATATACTTAAAAAACAGTTTTATGATTTGTAACAAATGAAAATAGTTTTTATCGGTACTGTTGATTTTTCATATCAAGCTTTGGAAGCATTGATAGTAAATGGGTTTGACATAGTAGGGGTCATTACTAAAAAGAAATCAGACTTTAATGCTGATTTCTGTGATTTAACTCCATTAACAGAAAAATATCATATCCCTACTTTTTTTAGAAAAAAAGATAATGAAGAAGACATTATTTCTTTTTTAAAAGAAAAAAATCCTGATGTAATTTATTGTTTTGGTTGGTCTCATATACTCCCTGCCGAGATATTGTCTATTCCAAAATATGGAGTAGTAGGATTTCATCCTGCCGAACTTCCTAACAACAGAGGTCGTCACCCCTTAATATGGGCTATTTTCCTAGGATTAAAAAGAACCGCAAGCACCTTCTTCATAATGGATGAAGGGGCAGATACAGGAGATATTATTTCACAAGAAATAGTAACTATAGAGGAGTCCGATACAGCAGCTACTCTTTATAAAAAAATAACTGATGTAGCTATAAAACAAATTATATCTTTTTCTAAAGAATTTGAGTTAAAGGGCAATGATATAGAGAGGAGAAAGCAAGATATAACAGCAGGAAATTCGTGGAGAAAACGAGGGAGAATAGATGGACAAATTGATTTTAGAATGTCATCTGAGGCTATCTATAATTTAGTAAGAGCTTTAACTCATCCTTATGTAGGGGTGCATCTTATACTAAGTGATGAAAAAGAGGTGAAAATTTGGAAAGTAATTAAAAAAAGTTGTAACTTTGCAAACTGCGAACCAGGAAAAGTTTTAGATGTCGAGGACAACAAAATTCTTGTAAAAACTTATGATGGAGCAATTCAAATTGTAGAACACGAGTTCTCTGAACTCCCAAAAAAAGGACAATACTTATGAGAAATATTGTAGTCATTTCAGCACACCCCGACGATGAGATTTTAGGAGTTGGTGGCACCTTACTAAAACACAAGAAAAATGGAGATAAAATATATTGGCTTATTACTACCAATATATTTGAAAACCAAGGTTTTTCCAAGCAACGCATTAGTAACCGACAAAAAGAAATTAAAAAAATTTCTGAAGCATTGAGTGTAGAAAAGGTCTTTATGTTAAACTATCCTACAATGTCCCTTTCTACAAGCACTCTCATTGAGATGGTACCAAAAATATCAAAAATCTTTATTGAAATTGAACCTGAGATAGTATATTGTTTGAATCGTTCGGACGCTCATTCAGATCATAGAATTACATTCGATGCTGTAATGGCTTGCACCAAATCTTTTAGATATCCTTTTATAAAACAAGTACTTATGTATGAATGCATTTCAGAAACAGAATTCGCTCCTCAATTGCCCGAAAAAGTATTCATACCTAATTATTTTGTAGATATTTCTTCTTTTTTAGAAGAAAAAATGAATCTAATGAAAATATATGAGTCTGAACTTGGAAAGCATCCTTTCCCTAGAAGTTTAAAAAATATAGAAGCCCTAGCTACTTTCCGTGGTGCAAGTGTAGGTGTAGAATATGCAGAGGCTTTCCAGCTTATCAAATATATTGATAAATAATGAGAACTGACATTTTAATACATAAAAGCAAAAACTTGGTAGAGGGGTTACAGCGCCTTAACGAATTGCGTAATTTGAGTAGGCTTATTCTCTTTGTAGTAGATGATAATGAGAAGGTTGTAGGATCTGTCACAGATGGTGACATACGCAGGTCTATCATCGCCGAACAAAATCTACAGAAAACTCTGGGAGAGATTGCAAACCCAGATTTCAAACGATTATACCAAACGGACTCTTACCAAAGTTTTGAGATGTATAGAAAATTAGATATAAAAATCCTACCTATCCTCAATCGGGAAGAAAAAATGGTAGATTTGATAGATCTAGAATATACCAAAGCTCAACTTCCTTTAGAAGCAGTGATTATGGCTGGAGGGCGTGGCAAACGCCTCAGTCCACTCACTGATACTATGCCTAAACCAATGTTGCGATTAGGCGACAAACCTATCATAGAACACAACATAGATAGGCTCATTAGTTTTGGTATCAAAAAAATTTATATATCAGTAAAATACCTTGGACAGCAAATAGTAGATTATTTGGGCGATGGTAGCCAAAAAGGTATTACTATAGAGTATATTTGGGAAGATGAACCTTTAGGTACTGCAGGTGCTTTAGCTCTGATAGATAACTTAAGCACTGAGCATATTTTGTTGATGAACAGCGACTTGTTTACCAATGTAAACTTCGAGTCTCTTTACCTAAAACTTATCAATGAAAGGGCTGATATGGCAGTAGCCTCTACTGAGTACAAAGTAGATATACCTTATGCAGTTTTCGAAACTAAAGGAGGAAGGATAACTAACTTTAAAGAAAAACCGAGTTTTATATACCACTCAAACGCTGGTATTTATATACTAAAACGCTCCTTGATTGCTAAAATAGAAAAAGGCAAGTATTGCGACATCACCGATGTAATGGAACAATTAGTTACTGAAGGGGGCAAATTGGTATACGACCCCATCATAGGCTATTGGATAGACATCGGTAAAACTGTAGACTATGAACACGCACAAGAGTTTATTAAACATTTAGACCACTAAATAATGTATAATAATAAAAAAATATTGGCTATTATCCCTGCAAGAGGAGATAGCAAAGGGCTGCCAGGCAAAAATATAAAGCCTCTATGCGGTAAACCTTTAATAGGGTGGAGTATAGAGCAAGCCCAAGCAAGTGAGTATATTGATGAAATATTTGTTTCAACTGATAGTAGTGAAATAGCTACTGTAGCTGAGAGTTTTGGTATAAAAGTACCTTTTTTAAGACCTTCAGAATTAGCAACAGATACTTCTCCCTCCTCAGCATTTGTCCTACATACAATAGCATATTATCGTAACAAAGGACAGGAATTTGACTACATACTACTATTAGAGCCTACTTCTCCTTTAAGAAAAAAAGGAGATATAGATAATTGTATTGCCCTTTTGGAAGAGGATAGTGTAGGAGTAGTTAGCTTAGGAGAAGTGCATACAGAACATCCTTTCATAGTAAAAACAATAAAGGATAATAAAATAAGCCCTTTTATAGAAGGTGCTAAAAAAATTACCCAAAGACAAGAGTTATCTAAAGCCTATTTTCCTTATGGAGTAGCCTATTTAGTAGAAGTCTCTTATTTTGAAGAAAAAAAACTTTTTTATAGTGAAAAGTCTAAACCTTATTTTATTGAACGTTGGCAAAACTATGAAGTAGATGATATCTACGATTTTTTGTGTATAGAAACAATTCTAAATTATAAAAAGAACGATATACTATGAAATTTTTAGTAATTGGTTTGGGATCAATGGGCAAAAGGCGTGTGAGATGTTTGCAAGCCTTACAATATACTGATGTAGTAGGCTTTGACCCCCGAGAAGACCGAAGAAAAGAAGCAGAAAATAAGTTTCATATAAAAACGATAAAATCTTTAGACACTGAGGATTTGTCTGCTTTTGATGCTTTTATTATTTCTACTCCTCCTAATTTGCATACCTACTATGCAAAAATAGCAATTGATTATAACAAGCCAGCTTTTATAGAGGCTAGTGTTATTATCGAAGAAGTAAAAGAAATGCTTGCTTACAACCAAAACAATACTTTTATTGCCCCTTCTTGTACGCTTCGTTTTCACCCTGTTATAAAGGATATTACTAAGATTATAAAGAATGAAAAATATGGAAAAGTAACCAACTTTTCATATCATTCAGGACAATATCTACCCGATTGGCATCCTTGGGAAGGAGTAAATGATTTTTACGTTTCAAATCGTATTATGGGGGGAGGAAGAGAAATTGTACCTTTTGAGCTAACTTGGATAGTAGATACCATAGGTTGGCCTATTTCAGCTAAGGGAGTCTTTGAGAAAACAATTGATTTTGGTTGTGAAATAGAAGATTCCTATGCTTTTACTTTAAAATACGCCGATAAGGTAGGTACAATTCTTGTAGATGTAGCCTCTCGTTATGCTGTTAGAAACTTGATAATTAATCTTGAAAAAGCCCAAATACAATGGAAATGGGATGAGGCTGCTTTCCATTTGTATGAAGTAGAAAATGGCAGATGGATACATTTTGAACAACCTCAATTTGAATCTGCTTCAGGATATAACAAGAATATTGGTGAGAAAATGTATATTGATGAAGTGAATAGCTTCATAAAGGGAATTGAAAACCCTAAACACTATCCCAATACAGTTCAAGACGATATAAAAGTACTAGAATTATTAAATCAAATAGAAAAATCAGATGGAGGTTTCTAAAATGAATTATAGTCAACGACTCAATAATCTAATCCCTGGTGGTTGTCACACTTATAGTAGAGGAGACGACCAATACCCCGAAAATGCCCCTCAAATATTTGAAAGAGGTGAAGGTGCTTATCTTTACACCCCCGATGGGAAAGAATTCTTAGACTATGGTATGGCTTTGAGAGCTATTACTTTAGGCTATGGCGAAAAAAGAGTTGCCAATGCTGCTATTGAGCAAATTTGGAAGGGTAATAACCTTACACGTGCTTCAGTGATAGAATTAGAAGCTGCTGAGATGATGGTAGACCTTATACCTAGTGTAGATATGGTCAAATTTGCTAAAAATGGATCTACTGTAACTTCTGCCGCCGTAAAAATGGCACGTGCCTATACGGGTAGAAAATATATCATTCGTTGCTTAGACCACCCTTTCTTTTCTTATGATGATTGGTTTATCGGTGATACAGTGCTTACTCGTGGTATTCCTAAAGAAAACTATGAGCACACAGTACACTTTAAATATAATGATATAGAGTCATTAGAGACTTTGTTTGCTCAACACCCTAATCAAGTAGCTGGTGTAATTTTAGAGCCTGCCACAGGGGAGCATCCTAAAGATAACTTCTTGCAAAAAGTAAAAGAACTATGTCATAAAAATGGTGCTTTGTTTATCCTCGATGAAATGATTACTGGTTTCCGTTGGCACTTGCAAGGAGCACAAACTTACTATAATGTAGAGCCTGATCTTTGTACTTTTGGTAAAGGTATGGCTAATGGATTTTCAGTAGCTGCCCTATGTGGTAAACGAGAGTTTATGAAAATAGGTGGTATCAAAGAATTAGGTGCTGAACGTGTATTCTTAACCTCTACTACTCACGGCGCCGAAATGTGTGGTTTAGGAGCTTTAGTAGAAACTATAAAATTCTATAAAGAACACAAAGTGGTAGATCATTTATGGAACTATGGTAAAAAATTAGTCTCAGAAATGAATGCTATTGCAAAGGAATTACAAATAAGTGATTATTTTGCAGCTACAGGAATTGAATGTTCTCCTAACTATATTACAAAAGATACTAATAAAGAAGTATCATTGGCTTTTAGAACACTTTTTTCACAAGAAATGATTAAAAATGGTGTTTTAATACCTTGGATTGCTATTTCGTATGCTCATACTGACAAAGAATTAAACAGAACTCTTGAGGCAGTGAGAAAATCATTACAAGTGTATGCAAAAGCTCTTAATGAAGGTGTAGATAAATATTTAGTAGGCGACACTATCAAACCTGTATTTAGAAAATATAACTAATGAAAATAGCCTTAGTTTCACTCAACCAAAGTTGGGAGAATAAAGCCGAGAATAAGCAAAAGGTAGAAAAAACATTAGCTCTTATTACTGAATATTGCTCTGATACCAATTTGGTAGTATATCCTGAAATGACCCTCACAGGTTTTACAATGGAAAGCCAAAAGGTGAAGGAAGATGAATTTTCGTCAGAAACGATTACTTTCTTTCAAGAACAAGCTAAAAAACATAATGTGTCTATAGCTTTCGGAGTTGTTCTGACAAAAGGAGATAAAGCTACTAACAACTTGGCTGTAGTAAACAATCAAGGTGTCTTGCTAACTACTTATGCTAAAATACATCCTTTTTCGTATGCTAATGAAAATGATTTTTACCAAGCAGGTGAAGAACTGAAAAAGCTAACTATCGCAGGAGCTACTATAGGCCTAACCATTTGTTACGACTTGCGCTTCCCTGAACTTTACCAAGCATACTCTAAAGATTGCTCGGTAATACTAAATATAGCTAATTGGCCTGAGCGCAGAGTACCTCATTGGTGGACACTTATCAAGGCAAGAGCTATAGAAAACCAAGTGTTTATGGTGGGTGTAAATCGTATAGGGAGAGATGGCAATGGATTGTTATATGTAACCTCATCGCATATTGTGTCACCCTACGGTGAAGTGCTGAAAGGTACATCTCTCTCAGAAGAGGTAACCCTATATGAACTCAATCTTGAGGAAGTAGTTCAATACAGAGCAGAATTTCCTGTTAAAAACGATAGAAAAATAACACTATACAAAGAAATACTATGAGCGAATTAGTAAGAGATAAAGTAGTAATAGTTACTGGAGGTGCTGGTTTGTTAGGCAGAACTTTTTGTCAGGCAATAGCTGATAATAGAGGTATTGCTGTGGTAGCTGAATATGATATTGCCATAGCTGAGAAACTATGTACTTCATTAGGAAATGCCTGTATAGTACCTGCACAAGTCGATATTACTGATAAAGCTTCTGTTGAAGCTCTTATCAATAATATTTCCAAAAAATACGGTAAAATAGATGCTTTAGTAAATAGTGCTTACCCACGCAACAAAAACTACGGAAAACACTTCTTTGAGGTAACTTACGATGACTTTTGTGAAAATTTAGGAATGAACTTAGGTGGTTATTTCCTTACTTCACAATTGTTTGCAAAATATTTTTATGAGCAAGGCTTTGGTAATATCATCAACCTGGCCTCTATTTATGGCGTCGTAGCTCCTCGTTTTCAAATTTACAATAATACCCAAATGACCACACCTGTAGAGTATGCTGCTATTAAATCGGGCTTAATACACCTCAGCAAATATATGGCTAAATACTTTAAAGGAAAAAATATTAGAGTAAATACAATCTCTTTAGGAGGTATAGAGGATAAACAACCTGAGCCTTTCTTAAAAGCGTATAAAGAATTTTGTTTAAACAAAGGAATGCTCAATGCTAAAGACATTGCAGGCACTGTACTATACTTACTTTCTGATTTATCAGAGTTTGTAAACGGACAAAATATAGTAGTAGATGATGGTTTCACATTGTAGAAAATAATAAACAATGAAAAAAAATATAGGAATTATAGGTGTTGGTCAATTGGGGAGTAGACACCTACAAGGGGCAAAAACAGCTCAATTAAATTTAAAAATTGATGTAGTAGATAGCAGTTTAGATTCTTTAGAAAAAGCTAAACAATACTACAACGAAATACCTGAAAATAAATTTTCTAAAGAAGTTCATTATCTTAACTCTATACAAGAAATGAATAATAATTTAGATTTAGTGATTATCGCTACAAGTGCAGCAGTACGATTATCAGTGATAAAAGAACTTGTCACAACAAAAAAAGTAAAAAATATTATATTAGAAAAAGTACTTTTCCAAACAGAAGAAGAGTATTATGAAGCTCAAAATATTTTTCAAAAATACAATATCAATGCTTGGGTGAATTGCCCACGCAGAATGTTTCCTTTTTATGACGAAATTAAAAATATAATTACCCAAGATACTGTCATTTTTAATGTTTCAGGAAGTGATTGGGGATTAGCTTGTAATAGCATTCACTTTATAGACTGTTTCTCCTTCATCACTAATCAGAAAGAAATAACTATAAATACAAATGCCCTTGACAAAACAGTTTATGAAAGCAAACGAAAAGGATATTATGAATTTACAGGTACACTGTTAGGTACTACCCCCAGAGGCGATGTTTTAATTCTCAACTCTTCTAAAAACTCTCAAATACCCCCTCTATTGACTATCACAACAAAAGAAAAAACAATTGTTGTAGATGAAACAAAGGCTTTTTATACACTATTCACTGCCGAAGAGTTGAAAACAAAAAAAGTTAATCTTTATTATCAAAGCCAACTTACAGGAATATTAATTGAAGAAGTATTACTAAAAAAAGAGGTAAGACTTACTCCTTTTGATGAATCTATGAAGTTACATTTACCTTTTATCAAATCATTATTAGCTTTCTATAACCAAGAAATTCTAAAGAATGTAAATAACAAAATTTGTCCAATTACTTAAAAAAAGATTATGAGTAAAGTTTGGTTAGTAGGTCTAGGAACAATCGCTTTAGATTATGCAAAAGTACTCAATGCATTAAATGTTGATTATGTAGCTATAGGAAGAGGTAGCTATAATGCAAAAAAATTCGAAGAAGAGACAGGACATCCCGCTATAATAGGGGGAGTAGAAGCCTATATAGCAACTAATCCCGAAAAAACTTCTCACGTAATTATTGATGTAAATATAGAAGCTTTAGCCGAAACAACTAAAGTCCTCCTAAATTTTGGCATTAAACATATTCTTTTAGAAAAACCTGGTATATGCCACCCTAACGAAATACAAGCTGTAACACAACTAGCTTCACAAAAAAAAGCAAATGTATGGCTGGCTTATAACCGCCGATTCTATGCCTCTACCCTCAAAGCTCAAGAAATTATTGAGGCCGATGGTGGTGTCTCTTCCTTCTTGTTTGAATTTACCGAATGGAGCCATATATTGAAAAAAATGTATGAAGAAACCCTCGCTACTAAATACTTCTACTTTTTCCTTGGTAACTCCACACATGTTGTAGATTTAGCCTTTTTCTTAGGAGGAAAACCAAAAGAATTAGCTACATTCCAACGAGGCGGTTTAGAATGGCATCCTACAGCAAGCATTTTTTCTGGTGCAGGAATTACAGAAAAAAATGCTCTCTTTTCATATCACGCCAATTGGGAAGCCCCTGGTAGGTGGAGTGTGGAAATCCTAACTCCTAAACACCGCTTATACTTTAAACCAATGGAAACACTACAAATACAAGAGATAGGATCTGTAGCTGTAAATCCAGTCCAAATAGATGATACTCTAGATAAAGAATTCAAACCAGGTCTTTATCTACAAGTAAAATCATTCCTCGAAGGAAAAACAGAGCGATTTTGTTCTCTACAAGAACAAAAAGAGATGATAGAAGAGGTATATTTGAAAATCTGTAGGTATATTTAAAAATGAAAAATTTATGCTTTTTTAGCCGTTCAGAACTCACCTACCTATATGGAAGCCTTCATAAGTATTTGAAAAATAAATACAACCTTATCCATATAGCCTATGATAATGAAGATGCTAAACTATTAAAAGAATCTTTTGGAATTGAACACCCCATTATCTTTAAAAAAGAAATGGAAAAAATAGCCCATGAAGATATCTCTAAAATTACTTTAGAAGAAATAGATAATTTTATTTTACAAAATACTGATGGGAATTTTAATGCCAATGGTGCCTTAGCAGCAAATAGAACTAGTCAATTCCTCTCTTATGAACAAAATATAACCCTTTTAAAAACATACTACATCGTTTGGAATTCTATTTTCTCACAAAATAAAATAGATTGTTTTATACACGAACCTGTAGCTTTGTTGATGACACAAATTGCCGATTGCTTCTGTAAAAAAGAAAAAGCAATCTATGCAACTCATATAAGACTCATAGGTGAAAATAAAAACTCTTTCGACTTTTCAATGGTCGATGGAGCTATAGGTACCCCCTTTTCATTAGAAAAAGAATACCTCTCAATTACAAAAAAAGATATTGACGAAAATAAAGATAGAATTGATAGTTTTATTAAAAATATCCGTCAGGATAACGCCACTTTCTTCTCAAAAATGAAAGTAAATGGCGGTATATCTCTTAAACAATATCTTTTCTTGAAATTAAAACTCTATTGTTTAAAAGCTAAAAGAACCATCCTGCCAAAAGCTTTCAACCCTATCGTCGATAATGTCGATCTGTTCATATATAAAGATAATTTATTACAAAAAAGAGTTCAAAATTTAAAAAAATATAAACAAATTACTTTTGATGATTTAGATACATCAAAAGAGTATTACTATTATCCTATACATATAGAACCAGAGGCCGTTGTTATTTATTGGGGAAATAATAAATACTCACACCAAATCAAACTCATCGAAAATATTGCAGCTCAACTGCCCCCTAATCAATTCCTATATGTAAAAGAACATCCACTGTTCTTTGGTTATAGAGACGTACAAGATTATATCCGCCTAAAAGCGATCCCTAATATCAAACTTTTAAAAACAAATACACCAGGAAAAGAAATTATCAATTATAGTAAAGGAGTAATAACTATCAATGGTACCAGCGGATTTGAAGCCCTAATGCTTAACAAACAAGTCATAACATTCGGAAATAGCTTCTATAAAATCTCTAAAAGAGTCAATTTCTTAGACAACGTCTTCGATTTAAAAGAACTTTTTTATTCTTTGAAAGAGCCATCCTATCAAGATGACGATGAATTATATCGATTTACTCTAGCTTACCTTAAAAATTTATTACCTGGATTTACCGATTTTTATAGCAATATGCACCAAAAATTACATATCAATTTAGACGAAAATGCTAAAACAGTAGCTAATTCTCTTGATAAATGGATCAATTTTATTACAAATGAGTAAATTTCTAAGTTTTTTTAGAAGAGCTTCTTTTTCTTTTGTGCTCATAAATGTTCTTACTGCAGGCTTAGGGTTTGTACGTTCATTTGCATTTATGAAATACTTAGTTTTTGAAGAATTAGGACTGATAACAATGGTTAATACTACCGCCTCATTATTGTCCCTTTTTCAAATAGGACTTATCAATGGTGGATATCGTATCATAGCTTTAGGACACGAAAAAGCTATTGAAAAAACTAATAATAATATACTTAGTTTTCTAATCGTAGTATCTGGAGGTGTTTTTATAATCACTGCAATCCTAATCCTTTTAGGTGTAATAAAAGACTATACCACAGCTTTTATTAGCATAACTATCGGTGTCCTGTTATTATTTAATAATTGGTTTACCAATCGGCTAATAGGAAGTGGGAAACTACAAAAACTAAACTATGCTAACTCAGTGAGTGCTATAATATCCTTGCTCTGTCTTGTTTTGGTATATTACTTTGGTTTTGTGGGTGCTTTGATATGTTTATTTGCACAACCTATGTTTTTTATGATTTTATCAATAGATAAATCTTTTAAATTTACTAATTTTGAAATAGAAGTAAAGCATTTACAATATATATTAAGTTTTGGTTTTATCCCTTTTATTGCAGGCGTTTTTTCTTTAGTTTATTCACAAATAGAACGTTGGAGCGTTTCTTTTATATTAGGAAATGAAGAACTAGGAAAAATGTATCTCTTTTTTATAATAATAACCCTTTGGATACTGATCCCTAACTCTATTGGTAATATCTTTTTCCCAAAAGCCATAAAATATTATGACGTGGGTGATAAACCAAATTTTAATAAAACAATTCATAACAATATCAAAATTATAATAGCATACAATATTATAGGATCTCTTTTGTTATTTACTTTGCTAACTCCTTTAGTAGGACTTTTTTTTCCTAACCATTTACCCTATGTATATTTAGTGTTTCTATCTGTAATAGGATTGTTTTTTAGAACATTAGTAGATCCTTTTTCTCTGTTCTTTAATAGTATTGTAAAACTAAATTATATCTTTTGGTCAGAACTAATCTCTCTGTCCCTTTATTGCATTAGTTTGTTGTTGTTCTATATCCAAAAATTTATGTCTTTAGAAACATTCATAATCTGTTTCAATATTTATTTTTTCTCAAGATGTTTAGTATCTTTATTTTTTTACTTTAAAATTAGGAAGAAATATATTTATTAATGTGATGATAAGAATACTTTTAAGATACTCAAGAGCTTTCTATTTGCGATTTATAACCTTATTGTATAAATATAGGTTCAAATCTTTTGGCAAAAAATCATACCTACATTCTCCTTTAAAAATAGACGGAATCGAAAATATAGAAATAGGTGATAATGTGTTTATAGCCTATAAAACTTGGTTAGCTGCTATGCCTCTCACTAGAGAAAAAAGCAGACTTATGATTGAAAATGGAGTACATATAGGAAATTTTAATCACATTTATGCTACCCAATCCATTATTATTAGGAAAGATGTACTAACTGCTGATAAAGTCTATATCTCTGATAATTTACACGGTTATGAAGATATCAATACTCCTGTTATTAAACAACCTATTGTACAAAAAAAAGAAGTAGAAATAGGCGAAGGCTCTTGGTTAGGGGAAAATGTTTGTGTGATGGGTGCTTCTATAGGTAAAAATTGTGTTGTAGGCGCTAATTCAGTAGTAACCAAAGATTTTCCCGATTATTGCGTAATAGTAGGGGCTCCTGCTAAAATAGTAAAACGCTATTGCTTTGAACAACAAAAATGGAGAAAAACAGATAACAATGGTAATTTTATAGATTAATGGAAAAAATACTTATTACAGGAGGTGCTGGCTTTATAGGCTCTAACCTCGCTCTAACGCTCCTCAAAAGAGGACACCAAGTAACCGTTCTTGATAACTTATCAGAACAAATTCACGGCAAAAACCCTGAAACAACCTCTCCTTTATACCTAAGTATTAAGGATAAGGTGTATTTTATCAAAGGTTCGGTAGCTTCTCGCGAAACCTTGCAAAAAGCTATTGCCGATAATACGGTAATTGTGCACTTAGCCGCCGAAACAGGTACAGGGCAATCAATGTACGAAATCCAAAAATATACTGAAGTAAACATAGGAGGTACTTCTTTACTCTTGGATATTCTCACTAACGAAAAGCACTCAGTTAAAAAAGTAGTAGTTGCTTCCTCTCGTGCTATTTATGGAGAAGGCAAGTATTACAACAAAACTAAAAACACCTTTGTTTATCCTCTACAACGTACCGATGAGGATATGCAAAGAGGAGATTTTGAAGTAAAAGACCCTCAAAATCATTCAGATGTCCTTGAATTAGTTGCTACTACCGAAGATGCAATCATTCACCCTACCTCGGTATATGGCATCACCAAACAGGTACAAGAACAATTGGTAATGACAGTATGTCCTACTATAGGTATTGCAGGGGTTGCTTTACGTTACCAAAATGTATACGGACCAGGTCAATCACTTAAAAACCCTTATACAGGTATCCTTTCCATTTTTTCTACCCAAATAAAAAATGGCAATGGCATCAATATTTTTGAAGATGGAAAAGAAACACGCGATTTCGTATTTATCAGCGATGTAGTAGATGCTACCGTTTTGGGTATAGAAAAAGAAACAGCTAACAACCAAGTATTCAATGTAGGAACAGGAGTAGCTACTGATGTGATCACTGTAGCAAAAGAGCTTTCAAACAATTATGGCATACAAGTACCTATCACTATATCGGGCAACTATCGCTTAGGAGATATCCGCCATAATTACGCCGACATCACTAAAGCAAGACAATTGTTAGGCTTTGAACCTAAAGTATCTTTTAAAGAAGGTTTAAAACAATTCACTGATTGGGTAAACACTCAAGAAGTAGAAGAAGATAAGTACCAACAGTCTATAGACGAAATGAAAGCCAAAGGATTGTATAAATAGGTATGGAAAAAAGAAAAATAATATTTATTGCTCCTGAGTTTTATGATTACCATAAAATAATCACAAAAAAGTTAAGGGAGTTGTTTGGAGAAACATTTTTTTTCCCCGAACGAAAAACCAATGGGTTGTATACTATCCTAAACAACATAAACCCTAAACTAATCAATTTATATCAAAAAATATATTTCTTCTTTATATGGCAACAAGTAAAAAAAGAAGAAAATATCACAGACCTCTTTGTGATTAGAGGGTACAAAATGCCTATTTCTTTTATTAAAAAATTAAAAAAGAAATTCCCTAATATACGAACCACAATGTATCAATGGGATTCTATAAAAAACAATTCTTATGAATACTTAATTCCTTGTTTTGACAAAACATATACTTTTGATTATAAAGATTTTGAACAGAGAAATGATTTACACTTTTTACAGTTGTTTTATACCGATAATATCAAAAAAATAAGAGATACTAAAGTTTCTACTCTGTATAACTTTTTCCTTTTCAACTCTTTTTCTATGGAACGGTATGAAGCCATAGCAAAGGTTCTAAGTTATTGCAAAAAAAACAACTTAACTGTAAAACAGTTCTGTTACCTCCCCTATCGTACTTTTTTTAAGTATAAGTATTTATTGCGCTGCCCTTTAGATAAGTCTCTTTTGTCTTTTTCACCTATGAATCGTGAGGAATATATAGATTGTCTATCCAAATGTGATATAGTAGTAGATATCAACCATTCTACACAGACAGGACTATCTATGAGAGTTACAGAAACTTATGGTGCAGGAAAAAAATTATTAACAACTAACAAATCTATTGAAAAAGACCCTCTATATAATAAAAGTTGGGCTCAAACTTTTGACATAAATAACATAGAATTATCTCCTTTTGAAAAACAAGAAAAAAACTCTGTAACAGATGAATTGTATATAGATAATTGGTTAAAAACTATTTTATAAATAAATGTAGATGAGAAAAGAGCTTATATACTCTATATTAAAAACAACAATAATGTTTTTAGTACTCCTTAATTTTGGAGGAGTATTGAGTTTTTTCTACCCTATCCCTTTAGGATTAGCTATTCTCTCTCTTTCTATTCTTTTTTTTATTTTAAGAAGGCGTTTTCTTATAAAGAAAAAATATCTATATTTCTTACTTATAATCTATGCAATATTAATAGTTTCTATTTATATTAATGAAGTTTCATTTGTCAATTATAGAGGTATATTTATGTCTCTTTTTTCGAGTGTTTTAATACTTTCTTCTTTTGAAAGTACTAAGGAAGTAGCGAATTATTTTATAAAGGCTTGCCGAATAGTAATGTGGTTAGCTTTTATAAATTTTATTCTAACATCTCTATTACCAAATTTATTTGTAAGAGCTATTGCTAACGATAGTTCTTATGAAGTATTTACTATTCTTTATATTTTCAATGATTTGGGAGTCTCTTATCAAATAGCAGGTATCAATTTCTTTAGAAACCAAGGCATTTTTTGGGAACCTGGTGTTCTTCAAGTCATAATGAATATATTGGTTTATTATTATTTATTTGAAGAAAAAAAATCATTAAAGTATATATTACTACCAATTTTTATACTATTAACAACAGCTTCTACCACTGGGCTATTTCTTTTTGCTTTTCTTTTTACTCTTAAAAGTATTAAAGAATTTGATATAAAAAAATTTTTTATTTTTGTATTAGTAGGAATCTCTTTTGTTCCTATTTTAATGAATGATATAGAGTATAAGTTTAAGGGGAAGGGGCAACAGTCTTCAGAATTAAGAACCTATGATGCTCTAATGGGGCTTTATATCATCTCTAAATATCCTTTCACAGGAATTGGAATTGATAATGATAAATATAAAAAAGAAACTGGCTTGTCTTTTGTTGAAGTGAATGGAAAAAACTTAACTATTGAACGGGGAAATACCAATTCCATTATTTTGTTATGCCTTTATTTTGGAATTCCTTTAGCTATAATTATATTATATAGAGTATATCATCAACGTTTATTTGAAAAAAAATGGTTGTTTTTTATAATTTTAATAGTATGTCTGATGTCAGAACCTCTGATAACACGAATGTTTTTTTATTTACTACTTATGAGTTCTATTAAAATAAAAAGTAGTAAACCGGAGAATAATTTATCCAATAATAGTCTAATAGCAAAATGAAAATAGCCTTTATAATACCCTCTCTTATCAATGAAGGTCCCGTGATTGTCACTAAAGATATTATTGAGGGACTTATAGATAAAGTGACTTTAATAGATGTATATTATTTTGATGAAAAAGAAAACACCCTTTCTTTCCCTTGCAATACCTATAGAATTTCTTTCTTTCAGAAAATAGATTTCAATAAATATGATGTAGTGCACACCCATATGCTCCGTCCTGACCTTTATATATGGTATCACCGAAAAAAAACTGATAATTGTAAGTTTGTCTCCACCCTACATCAATTTATTTATCAAACTTTAAAAAATACCTATAATAGGTTTATAGCATTCTTTTTTGAGAAAGTATGGATACATGCCCTTAAAAAACAAGACGAAATAGTATATCTCACTCATATAATGGAGCATACTTACAAAAATCGTATAAAAAAAACAAGTAACGTAATTTATAACGGTAGAACTTTTTCTAAAGAAATAATAAATGCCCCTGTAGAAGAACATTCAAAACTATTAGCCATCAAAAAACAGTTTAAAATCATAGGCATTCACTGTATGGTTACCAAAATAAAAGGCGTACACCAAACGATATTAGCCCTAAAGTATTTACCTGACTATTTTTTCATAGTGATAGGAGAGGGGGCTGAAAAAGAAGCTTTACAAAAATTAGCAAATGAACAAAGTGTAGCCGATAGATGTTTATTTTTAGGCTACAAAAAGAATGCTATTAGTTACTTAAAGTATTTTGATGTATATGCTGCAACCTCTTATTCCGAGGGGTTTAGCCTCTCACTTATTGAAGCAGGACAATGCAAATTACCTACCGTATGTTCTAATATCGCTATTTTTAAAGAACAATACAATGAAAATGAAGTAGTTTTCTATGAATTAGATAACATAGACTCTCTATCCGAGGCTATTGCAAAAGCCTTTAATAATAAACAACAGTACGCTGAAAATATATACAAACGTGCCATAGATGATTATAGCATTGAAAATATGAGTAATCAATATTTAAAACTATATTGCAAAAACTAATGAAACTCTCAGCCTCCATAGTGTTATACCAAACCGACCCCACACCTCTCAAAAAGGTCATCGATAGCTACTTCGCTTGCAAAAGTGAGGCACTACAGTTGTTCCTTGTAGATAACTCACCTACCGATGTGCTCAAAAACGTAGTAACGATGTACCCCGATAAGGAAATACACTATATTTTCAACAACGAGAATATGGGATACGGCAAAGCACATAATATTGCTATCAAAAAATCTATGGAGCAAGGGCTACCCTATCACATAGTCTTAAATCCTGATATTGTAATACAAGAAGGTGCCTTAGAAAAACTCACTCTCTATATGAATGAGCACCCCGAGGTAGGCAATATAATGCCAAAAATCATCTATCCCGATGGTCAACTGCAATACCTTTGCAAACTCCTCCCCTCTCCTATCGACCTCATTTTTAGGCGTTTTATCCCTTTTAAAAAATGGAGAGACAAAAGCAACAAACATTTTGAGTTACACAACTTTAGCTATAACCAAACAATGAATATCCCCATACTCTCAGGCTGCTTTATGTTCTTGCGTACCGAAGCCCTTGAGAAAGTAGGATTATTTGATGAACAATTTTTTATGTATATGGAAGATTTCGACCTCAACCGTCGCATCCACCGTGCCTACAAAACCATCTTCTTCCCCGAAGCCGTTGTTGTACACGAATATCAAAAAGCATCCTATAAAAATATCAAATTATTGAAAGCCCATATCAAATCCGCTATCTATTACTTCAATAAGTACGGTTGGTTTTTTGATAAGGAAAGGAAGACTATCAATGCTAAAGTAACAAACCTCTTAAAACAATGAATTTGATATAAACAAGAGAAAACAATAAGCAAGAGGCTTGGCGATAGTTGCCTGAAAAGGGTGTATAATAACTTTTGCAATGTGCCTTTTTGCTTATTATAATTATTGTTACATCTTACTACTGCACAGCTCATACCGATTTTGAGAAAGTTTTTCTTCCTTATACAGTTCTTATCTTCATCCTAAATAAGGCTAATGTCTTAGAAACTTCACATTAATAAACAAATCAAACAAATAGTATATTCGTGTTTTAAAGCTACTCACGAATAAACGAATAACCGTAGTACGGTAGGCAGAACATAGAAAAGAAACGAAGATTTTCAAAAGAGAGTTTTTAGGTAAAAGGTAAAAGATGAGCTGTGAGAAGGGTATGGTTAGCTTATACAAAGCTTATACGAACCTTATACGAATCTTGGACGATTGTTATACAAAGGGTATATAAGTAATTGATTAATACTGTAATACAATAATACTAAAAATGCCGATAATAAGGTTTCGAGGCGAAAGAAAGGGGAAGAAGCAATAGGACTTAGTTCATAGGCATTAGGGGGAGATGGACGGGGGTCGGATAAATCGGATAAAATCTGATAAGTAGGATAGAAACGGAGAAAGTTGGACAAGTTGGAGAGAGAAGGAAAGAACCGCACTGAACAGTTTAAGCGGGGTTAGACAGTAAGGGATATGAGGTAGCTAAATGTATGGTGTAATACATTAGCAGTTATCACGGGAGTATTCTCTTGGCTGATAAGCAAAATCAAGGAAGTGGTGACAAGGACTGATATTTTTTGGCTCAATTATTGCAGGAGAATCACACACTCAGTGGTATTTGAAGATGAATTTAATAATAGACGAAGGGAATACACTTGTAAAGGTGGCGTTGTTTGAGAAAGGCGTACAGACGTTTTTCCTTTCGATTGCTAAAGAGGATTTTCAGGAATCGTTTTTTAAGAAAGTGCCTTTAGAGGGGGTAATGCATTGCCTTATTGCTTCGGTGGTAAGAGGGGCTGAAGAGCGCTTTTCGTTCTTAGAGGAACTTCTGCCAAAGGTATTATATTTTACGACAGAAACCCCTGTGCCTTTCGTTAATAAGTATGCGACGCCTCACTCATTGGGTATTGACCGTTTGGCATTAGTAGCGGGGGCTGTTACGCGTTTTCCTAAGCGCAATGTGCTGATTATTGATGCGGGGACTTGTATTACTTTTGATATAGTTACTGATAGAGGAGAATACCTTGGGGGAGCGATTGCCCCAGGGATAGCAATGCGACTGAAAGCGATGCATCAGTTCACTTCGAAACTACCTTTAGTGTCTAAACAGGATTTTGACGTAGAGCAGTTTATTGGCAATACTACCGAAAGTTGTATGCTTTCGGGCGTTTACCATAATGTGGTGTGTGAAATTGAGGGAGTGATTGAGAAATATGAAGCAAAATTTCCGTCGCTTATCACTATTTTAACAGGGGGAAATCAAAAATATTTGCAAGAAAGAATAAAAAATCAGATATTTGCAGGCTCATACGTGTTGCTTGAGGGGCTGAATGCCATCTTAGAATATCAAATAAAAGAGTGAGGGGCGCACGTTACTAATATTGGAAAATATTTATGAACAAGAAACTAATCACACTTATTAGTGCTTTATTTACAACCTTTTACGTGAGTTTTGCGCAGCAAACTACCGAGTCGCCATACTCATTTTACGGGGTAGGGGAGCGCAATTTTAACGGTATAGCTGAGGAGAGAGCAATGGGCGGAATTGGTGTTTATGCTGATTCGACGCGCATCAATATGCAGAATCCAGCCTCACTTTCGCACTTAAAATTCACTGCTTTTTCAGCTGGTTTCACAATGCAAAGCAAAAATATTGTTACAAATGAAACAAAAGTAGGGACTAAATCTTCCGCCTTTGATTATTTTACTCTTGGGTTTCCTATTCTTGAGAACTTTGGGGTATCGTTTGGTTTAGTACCTTATTCATCAGTAGGGTACAAACTGAAGCATACTACCGACCAAGCGGTAAGTCAGTTTGAAGGGAGAGGGAATGTGAATCAGTTTTTTCTTTCGTCAGGAGTGAGGATTTATGGAGGGCTGAGTTTAGGAGCGTCTTTTCGATATAACTTTGGGGCTATTGATATGACAGACCTTTTGCAACAGAAAGATGTTCAGTTTTACACACAAGAGTTCAGCAAGTCACGCCTAAAAGGGGGAGCTTTTAACTTGGGATTGTATTACGAAGAGACATTGAAGCACCGCTTGCGTTTGTATACTTCATTGGTATATTCGCCGGAGAGCAAATTATCTTCTGATAATGAACGGAATATTTCTACTTTAGGTTATGTAGCAGGAAGCAGCTTGCGCTCGTCAGCACAGTTGGTAGTGCGTGAAACCCGTGCGTTGGATTTAGAAGCTTCAGGGCTTAAAAACACGTCGCTGACTTTACCTACACAGATAGAGTTTGGATTGGGGTTAGGAGAACACCAAAGATGGTTTGCAGGGATTGAGTATACTTATGCGAACACCAAGGCATTTTCGAATCCGTTTCTTACGACCACTAATGTCAGTTATACTGATGGATATAAAATAGGCATAGGAGGTTTTTGGGTGCCTAACTACAACTCGTATTCAAGTTACTGGAAAAGAGTGACCTACCGCATAGGGTTGCGTTATGAAAACACAGGGATAGTGCTTAATGATAAAAGTATAAATGACTTTGGCACGTCTTTTGGACTTAGTTTACCAGTAAAAGGATTTTCAAATCTGACGCTTGTAGGAGAATACGGGATAAGAGGGACGACCTCAGCCAGTTTAGTCAAGGAAAATTATTTCAACTTAAAAATAGGATTCACTTTAAACGATAAGTGGTTCCAGCGAACAAAATATCAATAAAAAACAAACAAAGAATGAGAAGAAAAATTTTATTAGCCACAGTAGTTGCAAGTTTCTTTTACGCATCTTATGCGCAAGCACAAGATTGCAAAAACAACGAAGAATTGAAGCAAAAACTCTCTATATTTAGTGAGTATGCGAAAGCCAAAAATTACAAAGAGGCTTATCCTGTATGGAAGGAAGTATATACGCAATGTCCTTCTTTGCACTATGCTACCTTTGCCTATGGTGAACGCATCTTGCAAGACCGAATGAATACCACTACAGGAGCAGAAAAGACCCAAAATGCGAAAGAATTGTTACAGCTCTATACTGATTATAACAAGACATTTCCTACCCGTCTTTCAGGTACTGAAATGCGTATTCGTCAAGCTCTTTTAATGTTCGACGAGAAGATAGGTACTGATAAGGAGATTTACGACCTTTTGCACAAAGCTTTTACTGAAGATAAAGCTAACTTTAAAAACGAAAAGGCGGTGTACTTATACTTTTCGGAATTAGTTTCCTTACACGAAAAGGGGCAAAAAGAATTGCAAGAGGTGTTTGATGCTTATGATAACGTATCGGATAAAATTCAAGACGAGAAGAACGAGCTTTCACAAACTATCAACAAGTACTTAGCACAAGAGGAAGCAGGAACTCTTAGTGAGAAGGACAAAAGGCTTTTAGATGGTTGTCGTAAACGTGTAGATAACTACGAGACTATTGCGGAGAGTGTAGATGCTAAGCTTGGTCAGCTTGCTGATTGTAAGAATTTGATACCACTTTACACTAAGAATTTTGAAGCGAACAAGAACAATGAAGAGTGGTTGCGTCGTGCTGCAGGGAAAATGTCGGATAAGGATTGTACTAAAGACCCGCTATTCGTAAAAATCGTGACCTCATTGCACAATGTAAAACCATCAGCGAATTCGGCTTACTATTTAGGGGTAATGAATGACAAAGCAGGGAACTCAGCTAAAGCTATTCAGTACTACAATGAGTCAGTAAACTTAGAGACAGATAACTTTAAGAAATCAAAATTGCTTATTAGAATTGCCTCTAAACACAGCAAAGCGCAAGCGGTATCATATGCACAGAAAGCACTTGCTTATAACCCTTCGAACTCAGATGCTTACCGTATTATGGCACACGCCTATGCAAGCTCAGCTAATGAATGTGGTAGCACCCCATTTGAAAAGAGAGCTGTATATTGGTTAGCCGCCAGAACTGCTCGCAAAGGAGGTTTGGAAAGTTTGGCTGCTCGATATGATGCTTTAGCACCATCAAAAGTAGATGTATTTGAATCTGGTTTAGCAGGTAAAAACATTACTTTCAAATGCTGGATAGGGCAATCTATCACAGTGCCACGTTTGTAATATATGAAGTTATTGAATTTAAATATTGTAAAAAGTGTTGCCGTACTACTATGTATGGCAATGCTTTTTTCGTGTAATAACGATATGCGCAATCTCCAACAGCTGAGTATTCAAAAGAAGTTTCCTCAGGGAGAAGCGTTTGATTTTAAACTTGTATATACGGATTCAACTAAGGTAGTGGCTGTGGTTACCAGTAAATTAAACAAAGATTTCACGAATCAGCGTATGCCGTACTCTGAGTTTCCTGAAGGGGTGAGGGTAGAGTTTTACGACCAAGCGAGACATAAGAACATTGTAGAGGCTAACTATGGTATTATCTATCCGAGCTCAGATATGGTAGAATTGCGCGATAATGTAGTGCTTACGACCTATGATGGGAAGCGACTAAAAACAGAGCAACTCTTTTGGGACCAGAAGGAGGATTGGATTTTCACCGATAGAGAATTTAGTTTTACTGATGAGACAAAGGGAACGGTTACTAATGGTATAGGAATGGATTTTGACAAGAAATTTTCGACTGTAAAAGCCCATAAGACTACAGGAATCTTAGCTATTGAAGACAAAGAAGAAGAATAACAAAATATAATAATATGAACGCACGTATATTTTTTGAATATGCTTATTTGGCAATTGCGCTTTACTGCGCTTATGAGGTTTATAACTTGTGGGGTACGGCAGACCGCACGCAGTGGTATCTGTATATTGCCTTTGCTTTAGGAGCCTTAGCTATGTTTTGGTTCAGACGTCAAACCCGACTTAAACGTAAAAAACAATGATTGAGATAATAGGTTATGCAGCCTCACTATTTGTGGTGCTGAGTTTTTTGATTAAAGATAATCTTGTGTATATACGCCTTACTAATTTGGTAGGGTGTGCTCTTTTTGTAGTATACGGTTATTTCATCAGTAGTATTCCTGTGATATTGCCTAATGCCTTTTTGGTAGTAGTGCAAATAGTGTACGTATGGCGGGAAATACGCAAGAAGAAATAGCAGTATTTTCCTTTGCATAACTATTCCTTATCTTTATATAAAATCTTTCAATTAAAAAACGATTCTTCATACATAAAAACGCCCTACTTTTGCACCTGTAGATAAAACACAATATTATATGTCATTTGTAGGAAAACAATTCCCCAATATAGAAGTGAACGCTATGAACGACCTTGGGGATACATTCAAAATAAACGTGCTCTCAGAAGCAGTGAACAACAAAAAGAAAGTGCTCCTTTTTTGGTATCCTAAAGATTTTACCTTTGTATGCCCTACGGAGCTTCACGCTTTCCAAGAGGCACTTGCTGAATTTGAAAAACGCAATGTAAAAATAATAGGTGCGTCTTGTGATACTCCTGAAGTACACTTTGCTTGGTTAAATACTGCTAAAGATGACGGAGGTATAGAAGGGGTTACTTACCCTATTCTTGCTGATAGCAACCGCAACTTAGCGCGCACATTAGGGATACTTGACTCTCGTGAGATTTACGATGAAGTAGCAGATGCTTACCTTCTTGAAGGAGATGATGTGACTTTCCGTGCTACCTATCTTATTGATGAGACAGGTAAAGTGTTTCACGAAAGTATTAACGATATGCCATTAGGGCGTAACGTAAAAGAATATTTGCGTTTAGTTGATGCTTATACACACGTACAGCAACACGGCGAAGTGTGCCCTGCTAACTGGGAAGAAGGCAAAGATGCTATGCACGCTGACCGTAAAGGAGTAGCTAATTATTTGGCTTCTCACTAAAAATGAACAACACGCTTAATAAGTAACTTGATCATTGTAAGAACTCATTCTCCCCCTCTTTCTTTTTAGGAGAGAGGGTACGAGAATGGGGAACTTACCACTAAAAAACTCATCACTATTTTATTTTTATAATGACAGAACTTACCCAAGATAATTTGCAAGAAGTAGTAGCCACTAATCCTATTGTGTTTGTGCAATACGGCGCAGGCTGGTGTGGCAACTGCAAGATAATGAAGCCAAAGTTTAAAAAGTATGCCAGTGAAACGCCTAACGCTACCTTTGTGTATGTAGATGCAGAAGCGTTTCCAGAGTCTCGCAAGTTGGCTAAGGTAGATAACTTACCTACTTTTGCTGCTTTTAAGAACGGTACTTTGGTAAAACAAATTCAAACAAATAAAGCCGAACTCTTAAAACAATTTGTAGATGAGATTACCGGTAATTAAACACATCGTTCAATTTATTGAGACAAACGACCAAGATTACGTAAATGAGACGATAGAAACGCTTGAAAACCTCATTGAATGCGAGCAACTCAAAGATGAGGAACTCGACGTAATTGGTGAACTGCTCTCGAATTTCTACGGAGCCATTGAGGTAGACAATATGGTCAAACAAGGGAGTTCGCAGAAAGGCGCCCTAAACAGCTTTATGAAGCGTGTAGTAGGGTCTATAGACAAGTAAAATTATTATTATTTCTTTCACTAACTAGATTTGAAGAAGCCGTTCGGAGGGGTCTGAACGGCTTTTTCTATTTTATATGTCACATAAAAGTGAATAGTTTTAAAAGAGAGACTTAAGAAGAAAATAGTTGAAAAATTAGGGTTGGGGTATTAGAACAAAGGCGAGTATAAGACTATCTCTTCATCATCTTTGCTGAAAATATAAAAATGAGCGCTACAATGAATCCCATCACCCACCAGAGGAGTTCCTGATGAGATTTTTTAGCGGGCGCAGGTGATTCCTTTACCGAAGGCTCTGTTTTAATTTGTTTAACTACTTTGCCATATTCCAATTCGGTGAGTTGTTTAGGGATATCGGTTATAAAGTGCTCTATATCATATTCGGGGGTGTAATCATCTTCTTTGCCATATGCTAAATAATACGTGCGATTGGAGTCTAAAAAACGAGCGGCCAAAGTATAACGCACTGCATACACTATAACTTCATTAATAGGAAGTGGCTCATTATCTCCGTTTTCTATTATTATTTGCCCGTATTTGACAAGGACATCATCAAAAGAGAAGGTATTATTGGTTTTAGAACTGAGAGGGGCTTCTTTTAAGGTATAAGAACAATAGCTATCGCAACGCTTTTGCGCATACGATTCGGTTGCAGAAGTAGCGAGATTTAGTTTTCTATAATAATCATAAGAGGCTTGAGGGAGAATGCGCAGTTTACAAAGGCGGAGAGCTTGAGGCAGACTGAAATTTATATAACTGCATTTAGTTTCTTTGCTGTTTATCACTGAGAAATCTACCTTGTGTTTTACGATATTATTGGTATCAATTACTGTGTAAGGGACTTCGATAGTATCGGTAGTTGATACGCCATAAATACGCAGGTCACTACCATAGCTTTGGAATTGAGCAAAGGTTTCGTCGGGCAAAGTGAGCTTGTGCCAAGTGTTCCCCTTCACACCTTTGAGCTCTTGCTTATAGGTGTAAGAAGAGAGTTGGGCATAGGTTGTAGTGGTTAGAAGTGTGAATAGCAAAAGGAAGCGTTTCATATCATTGCTTATTAAAATATCTGGGCAAAGATAGTGAGTTTGTAGAGAAAAAGCAAATGTTTTTTCGTTTATTACCACAATCTCGCAATCAAAAAGCACACGAGGACTCCGTAGAGCACGGGCAAGAGGGTAGCAATGAGCGCCCATTTCTTGCTGTGGGTTTCTTTGTATATCGTGTAAATAGTAGTGCTACAAGGGTTGTGCAAGAGGCTGAAGAGCATTAAGTTTACCGCGGTGAGTAGCGTCCACCCTCCCGCGTGCAATAGTGCGCCTACTTGGGCGGTGCTGGCTTCCATCAGTACGCCTGCTCCTTCGCCTACAGCCGCTTGCCCCAATACCATAGTGGTAAGCATCAGTATGGTAGGAATCACGATTTCATTGGCAGGAATGGCTACTACGTAGGCGAGCAAGATGATACCATTGAGTCCGATAAACACGCCTATGGGGTCTAAGCCTTGAATGAGCCACAACGCAATGGGTTGATGAGCGATTTGCACGTTGCAGATGAGCCATATCACAGCCCCTGCAGGAGCAGCAAACACCACCGCACGCCATAGCACGATGAGGGTTCTATCAATGAGGGAGGTGTAGAGGGTTTGAAAGAAACGCGGTGGACGATAAGGGGGTAACTCCAACACAAAAAACGATGATTCGCCTTTGAGGAGCGTTTTGCTCAGTAGCCACGAGGTGAAGAATGAGAACACAATCCCCAGCACGGCTATGCCTATCACGGCGAGCATCGCTACGGTACCGCTCCACTCTTTGGGCACCAACGCCCCTATGAATAATGTAGCAATGAGTATTTGGGTAGGCCAACGCCCATTACAGAGCGAAAAGTTATTGGTGATAATCGCAATGAGTTTCTCACGCGGACTGTTGATAATGCGTGTAGCCACCACACCTGCGGCATTACAGCCAAAGCCCATACTCATTGTGAGGGCTTGTTTGCCGTGAGCGCCTGCTTTGCGGAAGAGCTTATCGAGGTTGAACGCCACGCGAGGCAGGTAGCCAAAATCTTCGAGCAGGGTGAACAGCGGGAAGAAAATCGCCATTGGGGGCAACATCACCGAAACGACCCACACCGTTGCCAAGTACACCCCATCGATGAGAAAACCGCTGAGCCACCAAGGGAAGTGCATAGCCACCGCACCACTTTTGAGTAGCGGGTAAAGCCACCCCACTAATACATCGGAGAGCCATTGTGAGGGGTAATTGGCACCGATAATGGTAATCCACAACACGCCTGCCAAGAGCAAGAACATAATCGGGAAGCCCCAAATTTTGTGCGTAACAACTCTATCAATGGCACGGTCGATACGGAAAGAACGCGCAGAAAAGTCGGTGCTTACTAAGGCGTTGATAAGGCTTGTCGCTTGAGCGTAAATCGCTTCTACCAAATCGTTGCGGTAAGTATCGCCTAATAAATGGTGGTATTCCTCAGCAATGCGGAGGATGCGTGCTTGCTTTTCAGGATTATTTTCAGCAGAAAAAGTACCTGCCATAACACCTTTTTGTACGCTCTCATCGCCTTCAATGAGGCGCATTGCAAGCCAACGCGTATTGGGCAATTCGGGATTGAGTTCGCTGAGCGCTTTTTGGAGTTCGGCAACCGCTTCCGCATTTTGTTTGGGGAGGTCGATATAAGTCCGTTTCTCGGTATGGAATTTGCCGGTAACCACTTCTTCAATCGCAAAGAGCAAATCGGCAATACCTTCTTTGGTACGTGCGGAGGTAGCCACTACGGGTATCCCCAAATCGCGTGAGAGCGTACGGGTATCAATAGTGATATGATGACGGCGCGCTTCGTCCATCAGGTTGAGGCAGAGCACCGCCTTATCGGTAATTTCGAGGATTTGTAGTGCAAGGCTGAGGTTGCGTTCTAACCTACTCGCATCCACGACTATCACCGTTACATCAGGACGACCAAAGAGGATAAAATCGCGTGCTACCTCCTCGTCTTCTGAGGTAGAGAGCAACGAATAAGTACCCGGCAAGTCGATGATTTTATAGCGCTCGTCGTGAAAAGAAAAGCTTCCTTCGGCAAGGGTTACGGTTTTACCAGGCCAGTTGCCCGTGTGTTGGCGCAAGCCCGTAAGCGCGTTGAACACCGTACTCTTTCCTGTATTCGGGTTCCCTGCCAAGGCAATAGTATAGAGAGATGCACCTGCCTCTTCGCCTAATGGTTTTAGGGAAGCGGAAGGATTGAGGGCACAAGTATCACAAATATTTTTCACAATTGACAATTCAGAATTAATAATTAAAAATTACACTGTTAAAGGGGGTGAGAGTGTCCGAAAAGTTGCATTTACATCGCTACAATTCCCCCCTCTCTGAGGGGGTTAGGAGAAGGTTATGTTGTAATTCTTTAACTATCAACCTCCCCCGTTCCCCCTCCAAAGGGGGACAATCCGCAAATATACCTTTTTAAAACTTTTCAGACAGCCTCAGAAATTTTTGTTTAATTTTTATGGCTTTAGCCATACTCCTTTTATCTGTTAAATTTCGTTCGTTTCCTCTATCGTAATTACCACGCACTGGGCATCAGTTTTGCGCAAGGCGATTTGTGTGTGATGAATGGTATAAGCAATAGGATCAGCCAGCGGACTGATGTTTTCTATCTTGATTTTTGCTCCGCGCACAAAGCCTAAGTCAAGCAAACGTTGTCGTACTTCTTGGGAACAATCGGGGGTAAAACCTGCAATAACAGCGGTTTGATTTATTTTAAGAGAGGCTAAGTTAAGGTTCATATGGTGTTTATATAATTCAAAATATATTTTTAGACGAGCAAAATTACAAACTTTTATTGAAATAACAAAATGTTTTTAATAATACCAGAAATGCCAATAATACCAATAATACTATTAATTAATTTTGCTAAAGGTTGTAGCACGACGAGCAGGTGTGAGCCACACAGGCAGGTGTGAGCCACACGGGCGTTAATGGGGAGATTGGTTGGAGGTGGTCGGACAGGTCGGACATTTCAGACGAGTCGGACAGCTCAGAGGGTAGGAGCCTTCGGAAGGAAACGGAGGAGTTCGGAAGGGTGTTTTTAGGTAAAAGATAAAAGAGAAGAGGTAAAATGGGTATGCTTAGCTTATACAAAGCTTATAGGAAGCTTATACGAATCTTGGACGATTGTTATACAAAGGGCGTATAAGTAATTGATTAATACTGTAATACAACAATGCCAATAATACTAAAAATAGGGTTTCGAGGCGAAAGAAAAGGAAGGGGTGTTAGGCATTAGGCAATAGGCATTAGGGGGAAATGGACGAATGACGAGGGACGAATTAGGAATGACGAGGGGCGAGGAACGAAGAAAACCTCCCCCTAGCCCCCTCGTGGAGGGGGAACTGTGGCGACGGGAAAAGTGAGAGAAGCCTGCTTCTATTCACTTAGTTGGCTATTGTGAATAGCCTCAGAGAGGGGGATAACCACCTCCTAATACACATACTCAGCTGTGCCAGCTCGCTGACTACCCTCGAAGAGGGGAGAGTGTGGCGATGGGGGAGTGAAGGAAAAATGGAGATAACCTCCCCCTAGCCCCCTCGTGGAGGGGGAACTGTGACGACGGAAAAGGGAGGAATGTGAAGACGGGAAAGGTGTATAAAACTTCTTTTTATTCACTTACTCGACAAATGCGAATAACCTGCAAGAGTAGAAGTGCGGTGTGGCAATACTATAGTAAATAGAGAAACAGAACTTAGGGTATAATAAAAAAGCACTTACAAACGTTTGTAAGTGCTTTTGTTGTGAGGGTGGTCCCAGTTGGGCTCGAACCAACGACCCTCTGATTATGAGTCAGATGCTCTAACCAGCTGAGCTATGAGACCTGTCTGTTTTTTATTAAGACGGTGCAAAAGTAGTATTTAAAAATGAATTGACCAAATTTATAATGAACTTTTTCGAGAAAAAGAATGAGAAAATAACTTTGATAGGCTTTGGCTATTTGCAGAGAAAGTTTTACTTTTGCACGGTAGAAACAATTCATTACATTAGTAAAACTGAATTATGAAAAGAGTCATTACTTCGCTATTTGTAGCTTTTATTACGCTTTCGGTATTAGCTCAAGACCGTAAACTGACGGTTGCCGAAGCGGTTTTTCACGCGGTACAAGACCCTTCAGCAGAAATGGGATACCGTTTGCTCTCTCCTAAAACTTTGGATAATTTGCAGTGGATTGAGGGCACTGACCTGTATCTGTACAGCAAAGGGGATACGTATGAGATTTTTAACCCTAAAGGAGAGAAAGTGGGTGCTATTGGCAGTGAGTTTACAATGGGGTTTGAGGGGTTGCAAAACTACTTGAGGAACTATGGTTCGTTGCCTCCTATTACTTATATTGGTAAAGAGGAAATGGTATTAAAAGTGGATCATACTTATTACCGTTACAATTACGAGCGCAAGAATGTGCTCAGTAGCGTCACATTACCTAAAGGAGCTGAAAATGCTGAATACAATTCGCTGGCTAAAGCATTGGCATATACTTTAGATAATAATTTGTATTTGGCTACTGAAAAGAACGAAAAACAAGCGGTTACAGCTTTTACCGATGCGAATATCGTAGCGGGGAAGGCTATCCACCGCAATGAGTTTGGCATTGACAAAGGTACTTTCTTTTCGCCTAAAGGCAATTACTTAGCTTTTTATCAGAAAGACGAGAGCAAGGTGGCTGATTATCCTTTGGTGGATATTACCACTACGCCTGCTACCCTTAAAGCGATTAAATACCCGATGGCGGGTCAGCCGAGCGAACAGGCAGCGGTAGGGATTTACGACTTACAGAGTGGGAAGGTTACTTATTTGGACATCAACACTACTGATGAACACTTTCTCACTAACTTGGCGTGGAGTCCTGATGAGCGGTATATTTTATTGGCTGAAGTAAATAGAGCGCAAAACTATTTTGCCTTAAACCGTTATGACGCACATACGGGCAAAAAGGTGAATACGATTTTTGAAGAACGCAATGACAAGTGGGTAGAGCCCGAAAAGCCAGCGGTGTTCTTGCCTAACAACGCTAATGAGTTTTTATGGCTAAGCGAACGGGACGGTTTTATGAACGTTTATCAGTACAACTTGAACGGTAAGCTGATTAAACAGGTGACCAAATTCCGTTGGGTAGTGCAAGATATTTTAGGTTTTGATGCGCAAGGAAAATATGTTTTCATCACCGGAACAGGAGCTGACCCCCGTGAGCAACACGCTTTTAAAATAGAGCTTAAGAACCCTAAGAAGGTGATGGCTCTTACTCCGGAAGCGGGTACTCACAACGTACATCTGAGCAGTGACGGCAAATACTTGCTGGACAGCTACAGTAGTATTAGCATTCCGCAGAATATAGACCTTGTAGCAACGGACAAAGGTAGTCGGCAGCGTTTGCTTACGGCTAAGAATCCGCTGGAAGGTATTGCGGTAGGCACGACTGAGTTTGTAATTCTAAAAGCTGAAGACGGTACGCCTCTTTACGGTAAGTTACACAAACCTAAGACTTTTGACCCTAACAAAAAGTACCCTGTGCTTATTTATGTTTATGGAGGTCCCCACGCACAACAAGTGAAGAATGAATGGTTGGCAGATACTTACTTATGGTTACACGCTTTTGTGGAAAACGAACAGTATATTGTGTTTACTTTAGACAACCGCGGTAGTGCTAACAGGGGTTTTGCTTTTGAGAGTGTGATTCACCGCCATTTAGGAGATGTGGAGATAAAAGACCAGCTTAAAGGGGTAGATTATTTGAAGAGTTTGCCTTATGTAGACGGCAATAGGATAGCAGTACACGGCTGGAGTTTCGGCGGATTTATGGCGTCGAGCTTGCTTACTCGTCACCCCGAAGTGTTTAGAACGGCTGTAGCAGGAGGTGCTGTAACCGATTGGAAGTATTACGAAGTGATGTATGGCGAGCGCTATATGGATACCCCACAAGAAAACCCAGAGGGTTACGAGAATAGCCGAGTGGGTAAATACCTCAAGGATTTGAAGCGTCCGTTACTGTTTATTCACGGCAGTATAGACGATGTAGTAGTACCTCAGCACCTGATGAGTATTACACGTGAGTCTATCAAGAAAAACGACTTTATAGAGTTATTTATCTACCCGATGCACGCACACGGTGTGCGGGGCGCAGACCATATCAATCTTACAGAAAGGATTATTGATTATGTGAAGAAACACAATCAGTAGTTATTAGGACATAAACAAAGGGCTGTCGGCATTGCCGACAGCCCTTTGTTGTTTTTTAGTGTGATTTATGAGTTGCTCAGAAGCCTTTCTAAAGCCATTCCTCTTGAGCCTTTGATGAGTATTAGGCTATTTTGAAAAGAAAGATTTTTGAATGCTTCTTGAAACTCCTCAAAGGTTTCATACTGCGGATAAGGAGCGTTAGTTTGTTTAAAATTCTTCCCAATAAGGTAAACGCCCGCCCATTGGTGCTCTGTGAGCTTATCGACAATGCTTTGATGCTCCTGAGTAGCGTAAGCACCAAGCTCAAACATATCGCCCAAAATGAGCACTTTTTTAGGAGAAGTGTTCATAGAAAGGAGATTGTCGATAGCAGCGGTCATACTGCTAGGGTTGGCGTTATAGGCGTCGAGCAAAACAGTATTACTCCCCCATTGCAACAACTGACTGCGATTGTTTTGAGGAATATAGCTTTCTATGCCTTCCTGAATAGCTTTTGTGGAGAGTTTGAAGTAGCGCCCAAAAGCTACTGTAGCGGCGATATTAGTGAAGTTATAGCTTCCTACCAGATGAGAAGTTGCCACCGTGGGGGTATTACTAAAGCCTTCTATATTGGCGGGGATTCCTTCTGTAGTGGTTTGTAGGGACGAGTCAGCAAACTGTATCTTCACGGGTTGAGTGCTGAGACATTGCACAGAGACGTTCACCCCCTCCCCTACTCCAAAACTGTATACATTGTTATAGTCTTCTAAGAGTGCTTCGGTAATAGGGTTATCGGCATTGGCGATAATAGTTTTATGGTGCGCCTTAAGGTAATCATAGAGCTCTCCTTTGGTTTTAATCACACCTTCAAAAGAGCCAAAGCCTTCTAAATGAGCTTTGCCAATGCTGGTAATATAGCCGTAATCAGGCTCAGCAATAGCACATAAAAAAGCAATTTCACCAGGGTGATTAGCTCCCATCTCCACGATAGCAACGTCGGTTTCTGGTTTGATGGTGAGCAAAGTGAGAGGTACCCCTATATTGTTGTTTAGGTTGCCTTGAGTTGCCACTATGTTCAGTTGTTGCGATAATACGGATTTGATAAGCTCTTTAGTAGTGGTTTTGCCATTACTACCTGTAATACCAATAATGAGAGTTTTTAACTTTCTGCGATGATACGTAGCGAGTTGCTGGAGTGTAGTGAGGACATCGTCTACCAAAAGTGTTTTATCGGCGATGTAATAAGCAAGGTCGTCAATCACTGCAAAGCAGGCTCCCTTATTGAGTGCTTCTTGAACAAAGGTATTGCCGTTAAACGAAGATCCTCTCAAGGCAAAGTAAATGCTGTTTGGTGTTATATTGCGGGTGTCGGTACTTACGCCCGATGATGTTATAAATCTTTGATAAAGCTCTTCTATCATAAACTATTAGATTATTTACAGTGCAAAACTACAGCGTTTTTTTGAGTTACGCAAATAGTATTTCTTACTTTCTACGAAAAAGAGAAGAGCCCTCTTGAAAAGTTCAAGAAGGCTCTTCTGCCTATGAGAAATTTTATTTTATTTACCCTTTAGGAGTTTTATGGTTCTTTTTAGCTTTTGAACCAACACGGCTCATAGCGTTGCGGAAACCAATATAGTCAGTAGCGATGTACTGAGGTAAGAAACGACGTTGTGCTGGGTCAAGCCAATAAGCACGGTCTCTCCAAGAACCTCCTTTGTATACGCGTACTTCATCATCGATAAGTGAAGTGCGGTCGTTAGAGGTATCGTAGTCCTTACCGTTAATATCACTTCCTGGTTTTTTAGGACGAGGAGCGTTGTACATTGAGTTTGTATACTCTGAATCTTCTGTCATCAATTCACTTTGGTTGCGATAGTTACGTGTAGATGATTTATCACCATCGTGATAACTACGGTTATCAGAGTGTGTAAAGTTATAACGCAAGTAAGTTTCGTTTGAATCGATAGGAATAGTAGCAAGGTTACCTGGTAAGTTGCGAGCGATAATTTTACCGTTCATCAAAGTGTCATACTTCACATTCTCAGGAGTTACTACTATTTGTTTTCCATCTTCACCAATAGCGTGTTTCATATAAACATTACCACGATAGTAGTTGAAGTCTGTTATTTCATCATCAACAATAGGACGATATACATCGGCTACCCACTCAGCTACGTTACCTGCCATATCATACAAACCAAAGTCATTAGGTGGGTATGTTTTTACAGCTACAGTAATATCTCCTTTGTCATCAGACCAACCTGCCAATCCACCGTAGTCACCTTTACCTTGCTTGAAGTTAGCCAAGAGGTCTCCACGAGTACTGCGTTTGGTTGAACGAGTGTATTGACTATTCCAAGGGTATTTCTTTCTACCTTGCAATGAGTTATATTCGCGAATACCACCTAAAGATTTAGCAGCGTATTCCCATTCTACTTCTGAAGGTAAACGATACTCAGGCAATAAAATACCGCTAGTTTGTTTAGCATACGTTGCTTCACCTTCTTTATTAGTTTTCTTACCTCCCATTTCGCCAGCTATCTTACCGCCGTAAGTTTGTGATGGAGCGTTTAGGTAGGTATCAGTACTAAACGTGCTTGTAGCATCTACTTGGTACCGAGCATCTCTTGCAAGATAACCATCGCGTTCCAAGATAGCCTCGTTCACACGGTCAGTTCGCCAAGAACTAAACTGTACAGCTTGCACCCAGTTTACCCCTACTACAGGATACTCAGCATAAGCAGGGTGACGCAAGTAGTTGCTAACCATTGCTTCATTAGCACTTAGAGGGCTTCTCCATACCAAAGTATCAGGAAGAGCACCTATGTATATATTTCTATATTGCTCTTCATCTGGCGGGAATACTCGTTTCAACCAATCAAGGTACTCCATATACATCTTGTTGGTCACCTCAGTTTCGTCCATATAAAAAGACTGTACGTGTTGTTGGGTAGGCGTGTTATTCCAGTCGTGCATTATGTTATCTTGCACCTGACCCATAGTGAACGTACCTCCCTCAATGAGCACAAGACCAGGACCTGTCTCTTGGTCTTTAAAATCTGTATTGTATTGAAAACCACCTTCTTTCGCGTTGATTTTCCAACCTGTCGCACTTGATGTGTTCTTATCAGTCTTCTTGCCACAACCTGCGAGCAACAATCCTGCTAAGGCCATATAAACAGGTACTTTTAATAAATTTCTTTTCATAGTAAAAACACTTGTTAGCATAAAAATTCGGGCGCAAGATACTACTTTTTTTTAATGTAGTATCATCTTTTCTCAATTTTAACTATATATTAATATTCTATTTTTTGTGTATTTTTTATATATTGTTGATTTATAGTTTTATACACTCTCTTTACCACTTCTCCCTTTTTACACATTTCCTTGAATTACCACTCGTTTTTTAACAATTCTTTAAGTATTTTGTCTATAATATTTGCCACCTATCGGCTAAAAAAACCAACAACAACGACAGAAAGAACGCTATGATAGGCGCTATCATCCACATCGCAAAGAATCGCCTTACTTGAGTCTTGCGAAAGATATTCTTGTGACCCATCTTCGCTACACCTATCCCTAAGATAGCCGCTACATTCACCTGTACCAGCGAAGTGGGTATTCCTTTTACAACCGAAGCCAAAAGCAACAAGCTCCCCGATATAAACGCAATAATCACCGCTTCAAACTTCCCAAAGAGCACTATTTCCTTCCCTGTATTCTTCAGTATCTTATGCCCAAAAAGCGATGCTCCAATCCCAAAACAAGGTGCTACCACCAAAGTAGCCAACATCAAGATAACAATATGGTCACTCTCCCGAATGTGTAACTCATTAATCGTCATAGTATATAGCGGTCCTGCTGCATTCGCTACGTTGTTAGAGCCAATCGCAAACGATACGTACAAAGCCATTATCACCAATGCCACATTCCAAATATGTTTCTTGTTCTCATTCTGCGCTCGCTGTATTGTCAGCCCACGTCTGCGCATCGGCTGGTAAATATACTTCCCCGCAAAAAAACTCAGAAAATAAGCAATCACAGGCAATATAAACCACGCAGGTATAATCTCCAAAAACAACCTGTTCGTGTCTAACTTCTCAAAATATAACGCCGGTGCTGCTAAAGCTAATACAGCCGCCTGACTGGTGGACTGCGGTATCCCCGCAATGTTCGAAATAAGCATCGTTACCGCTATAGAGAACAAAGCAATCGATACCACCATAAAATCCATATACTCTGCAGGTAATATACCACTCCCCATTGTGCCCGCTGTTTTCTTCCCTGCCAAAAACGCTCCTATAAACACCATTATCCCAAATAAACCCGGGATAACAGTCTTCCTAATCACGTTAGCACCATAGCTCGCCGAGAATGCAGGAGCCGTACCACTACCCCCCATCGTAATGGCTACTGCCATTGCAATGAGAAAAGGTATTAGCAACTGGTTGTATATGGGTGTCATTCTCTATATCACTTTTTCCACTGCAAAGGTATAAAATCTTTTTTAAATAACAATAGTTTTTCTGCAAAATAAAAAAAGCCCGATATTGCTATCGGACTTTTCCATTAACCAACCAAAACTTTAAATTATGAAAACTATTATTTGAAGTTTTACAATGAGCTACCACCCTCATTGCGTTTGCAAAGGTACGGCGTTTTTTTGAATTACCAAAACAATTCCAAAGTTTAACAAAACTTTAACGCTTCTCCCTCTGTTTATTACCTAATAATTAAAGCGTTAGCTATTAGTCGTTAGAAAGCATTTTTTTCTTCTTTTTAATATAAGGTAGCTGAAATAAACAACCTATGAGTAACAATTTTTATTTCTTCTCTAGCTTCTCTACTTCAGCCAGCTCAGCAGCAGTAAGTTTGCGGTATACATATTCGTATTTACCCTCATTACCATCTTCGTCTTCATCTATAAGCGATACAGTAAGCCTGTTTCCTCTTACAAAAAAATTCTCAGGAGTATCGCCTGCCGATGTAAAAACACCTGCCGATGCCGTGTAGGGTACGGCTCTTCCTCTCTCAAATTCACATCTTTGAGTAGTGTCGTTAAAGTCAAAATCATAGTGCTGTATAGTAGTAGCCGTAAAGATTACCACCGCTTTTTCATCACAACGCTCCAATATTCCTTGTACTACATTAAGGCTTGCCTTCTCCATTTGCCACGCCCCAACAAGAGCTTTAGGGTCAGTAATCGTTTCAGGAGCTTTGTATTCCAATGCCCTAAGGGCAGCCAATTCACTATCAGAAAGTTTTCTATAAATAATTCTCGCAGCCTTTTGAGCCCCTGTATCTGTGTCTGTACCAAAAGTATTGTACACCAATTGGTTGTTCTCAATCACAAAAGTATGAGCGGTAGAACCTACTGTCACAGTAACCGTCGTACCCGATATAGTATAAGTTTGAGGTACAGATTTTTTATATGTGCACTTGCCTTCTGTGTCTATATCAAAGTTCAGTTCCTCAGCGGTTTGTTCTGTAAAAACAAAAGTCTGTTTCTTATCACAGTCAGAGATTTCTTGCTCTTTATTATCAATAATTACAACACTCACTTGCCACGCCCCTACCAGTTGTTTTTTGTAATCAGGAGCTGTTGGTTTATACTCCATCGCTCTAAGTGCCGCCAATTCACTGTCGGTAATTCTCTTATGGGTATATGAAAAAGAATGCGTTTTACCTTCTTTATCTAACTCCGTCCCCTCTGTCACAAGTTTATCTTCTGTCACAGTAAAAGTAAGCCTCTTACCTTCAGCGGTAATAGTAGCCCCCGATACTGTATAAGGCTTGGCACCTTGTTTTTTATATGTACAATTATACTCATCATACTTCATAAAGACAAGCTCTTCTACGGTGTTTTCAGTAAAAACAGTCACATTTTTCAAAGAACATTCCGAAAGTTTTAGCTCCTTACCATCAAGCGTTGCCGATTCCATTTGCCACGCACCTATCAATGATGAAGTTTTCTGTGGAGGCGCAGGCGTATCGTCGTCCTTACTTCCGCAAGACGAAATCATTGTCGCAAGGGCAACAAATGCCCCAAATAAAAATTTCTTCATATGAGTTAGTATTTCTAATTTCAGCGCGCAAAAGTATAAAATTAATTTATCTCCACCAAAAAACCACCATAACAACTACATTTATCTCCTCTTCATTGCATCACTTCCCCTTCGGCAATAGCCAAATAAGTGAATAGAGAGAGGTTTTCTTCGTCATTCGCCCCTCGTCCTCCATCGCATCTCCCCCCTTGAGGGGGGTTAGGGGGGATGTTTCTCTCCCTTTCCCGTCACTAATTCCCCCTCTCTGAGGGGCTAGGGGGAGGTTTCCCTCGCCATTCGCCCCTCGTCCCTCGTCGCATCTCCCCCTTTGAAGGGGGCAGGGGGGATGTTTACACAATATTAAAAAGATGTTTATACAACAATAATGACCGTCACAACCCTATTGCCTATGGCCTAAGGCCTAACACCCCTTCCTCTTTCTTTCACCTCGAAACCCTGTTTTTGGCATTTTTAGTATTATTGTATTATGGTATTAATCAATCACTTATACACCCTTTCTATAACAATCGTCCAAGATTCGTATAAGCATCCTATAAGCTTTGTATAAGCTAACCATACCCATTTTACCTCTTACCTTTTATCTTTTACCTAAAAACCCTCTTCCGAATTTCTCCGTTTCTTTTCGAAATCTCCTACCCTCTGAGCTATCCGACTCGTCTGAAACGTCCGACTTGTCCGACTCCGTCCGACCACCTCCAACCAATCTCCCCCTTACAGCCCGTGTGGCTCACACCTGCCTGTCGTGCTACGACCTCGCACCTGCCCGTGCGGCTCGCACCGTGCTACGACCTCGCACTTAGTATTGTTCCAAAAGATATTTAATAAGGTCAGTAGTGGTCACCAATCCCACCAACTTACCGTTATCCACCACAGGTATAGAGTGAAAACTCTGGTCAGCCAAAATCTCAGCCACTTCTTTAATCGACGTATCCGCGCTTACTGTAAGAGGCGTTTTAGCCATAATCTGCGGAATGGTATACATATCATACACCACCGAAGTAACCTCCTCATCGCCATCAGTCATATCCGCAAAACTAATGCGCAAAAGGTCAGAATAGCTCACAATACCAATCAGCCTATCACCTTCCACTACCGGAATATGGCGGATATTGTGCTTTTTAAACAAGCGTTCAGCATCGTAAAGCGATTGAGAAGGAGTAAGTGTAACCAGCTCCTTACTCATAATTTGTGATACAGGTACTCTTTGTTTCATAATATATACTTTTTTAAAATGAATAATTCCGTTTTATAATCAAAATACCCCACAAAGGTAACTATTAATAGATGACTAAGCAAACTATTTAACAAATGTTTAACGTTTCTTATTTGGAATTTAGAAATAATCTCTCTTACTTTGCCCCCACAAAACAAAATATTATCCGTCGCTAATTTCCTTTTTGATTATCCTTTTCTATACAATGTTCTTTATTTATAAGAGTTTTTTTTATCTCAGTTCTACATAACAAAAACTGATTTATAATCGCTTTTATGTTGTACATCTGTGAAATCTCTCACCTTTAGGTGAGTAATTCGTGCAAAAAGTGATAATTAATTAAAAAATCCGTGCTCTCCGTGTAATCTGTGCGAGACTTTAAAGTAGTAGCGAAGCTGTTCATTTGTTTGATTCTTAAAATCCTGCCGTGCTACGGCTTACCTGTCTCAAGTACACTTTTTTCAAAGTGCAGTAGGACTATTTTCTTGATAAACTTTTTAAATCATTATATTATGGAATCATTTTTAACCACAATCTTTCTAATCCTGCTCTCCCTTTTAACACTCTGGGGACTGTCAGACGTTCTTTATCGCTTATATAAGAAAGACCCAACCGTAAAAACCTATTGGCTCTTTGTTATTTTGCTATTCCCTCTTTTGGGCACTATTTTGTATTTCCATTTCAAGCACGCCCAAAGAAGCCAAACCCGCCCTTTCTCACAGCGTATTTAATAACCCTTTTATAACGACCCTTCTTATTCTCAAATTCCTTTTGTTAGACTATAATTTCTATACCTTTAGGCATTCACATACCCAGCTGTAACCCCCTCCCCGACTACTATTAAAAGAAAATTTCCTACGTTTACGCCATTTACTAATTTACAAATTTGCTCATTTGCTAATTATTCTCTACCTTTGCATTTTGAACAAGTAACCGGTAAATAAGTAAAGTTCAACAACCTCTTTACCTTTTGCCTTTTACCTTTTACCTAAATCAAATGGATCAAAGAAAAAAAGACGAGGCACTGCAGTACCACGAGTTTCCGCAACCTGGAAAAATTGCCATAGTGCCTACCAAAAAGCATTCTACACAACACGACCTTTCCTTAGCCTACTCCCCTGGAGTAGCCGAACCTTGCTTGGCAATTGCCGATGATAAAAGCAATGCCTATAAATATACCGCCAAGAGCAACCTCGTAGCCGTTATTTCTAATGGTACCGCCGTGCTCGGTTTAGGCGATATAGGTGCCGATGCCTCTAAGCCCGTAATGGAGGGCAAGGGCTTGCTCTTCAAAATCTTTGCTGGTATCGATGTGTTCGATATTGAGGTCGATGCCACCGATGTCGATAAGTTCGTCGAAACCGTAAAAGCTATTGCGCCTACTTTTGGGGGTATCAACCTCGAAGATATCAAAGCTCCTGAGGCTTTCGAGATTGAACGTCGTCTCAAAGAGGAATTGGATATCCCTGTAATGCACGACGACCAGCACGGTACCGCTATTATCTCAGCAGCTGCCTTAGTCAATGCCTTAGAAATCGTAGGCAAAGACATCGCCAAAGCCCAAATTGTGGTAAACGGCGCAGGAGCAGCCGCTATCTCGTGTACACGCCTCTATGTGGCTTTGGGTGCCAACCCTAAGAACATTGTGATGTGCGATAGCAAGGGCGTGATTCGCAAAGATGCTCCTAACCTCACCGCTCAAAAAGCTGAGTTCGCAACCGACCGTAATCTTCGCACTTTGGAAGAAGCTGTAAAGGGCTCTGATGTATTTATCGGACTTTCAAAAGGCGATGTACTCACTCCTGAGATGCTTCTCTCAATGAATAAGGACGCTATTGTATTTGCAATGGCAAACCCTACCCCTGAAATTAACTATGATTTGGCTGTGAAAACCCGCAAAGATATCATTATGGCTACCGGTCGCTCCGATTTCCCTAACCAGGTGAATAACGTGCTCGGCTTCCCTTATATCTTCCGTGGGGCACTCGATGTGCGCGCTACCAAAATCAACGAGGAAATGAAACTCGCTGCGGTACGTGCCATTGCCGAATTAGCCAAGAAACCCGTACCTCAGCAAGTGAGCTTAGTATATGGAGGCGAAAATCTCACCTTCGGTCGCAACTACATCATTCCTAAACCGTTCGACCCTCGCTTAATATACGAAGTACCCCCCGCTATTGCCAAAGCCGCTATCGATTCAGGTGTCGCTCAAAAACCTATCACCGATTGGGAAGCTTATAAAGGCGAACTAATGGATAGAATAGGCGTCGGGAGCAAAGAAATACGCCTCTTGCAAGACCGCGCCAAACGCAACCCTAAACGCATAGTATTTGCTGAAGCCGACCAATTAGAAGTGCTCAAAGCAGCCCAACGCATCTATGAAGATGGTATCGGTATTCCAGTGCTTTTGGGTAATAAAGACGTGATCAAAGCGCTGAAACACCAATTGGGCTTCAACGGTCGTGTAGATGTTATCGACCCGAAAAGCGATGCCGAAAAAGCACGCCGTGAGAAGTTTGTTAAGCACTATTGGAAATTGCGCGAACGCCGTGGCATCACTTACGAAGTAGCCGAACGCCTAATGCGCGAACGCAACTATTTTGGCACGATGCTCGTAGAAACCGGTCAAGCCGATGCAATGATTACAGGTTACTCTCACGCTTATCCAAAAGCCATTCGCCCTGTATTAGAGATTATTAAAAAGGACAAAGGGATAGAACGTATCGCCGCTACTAGCATTATGTTCACCAAACAAGGTCCTCTATTCCTTTCAGATGCAACCATTAATATCGACCCTACTGCCGAAGAGTTGGCTAACATCGCCTTGCTTACCGCACGTGCCGTGAAATTCTTTGGCTTAGAACCTTCGGTAGCGATGCTATCCTATTCTAATTTTGGTTCTGCCGTATCCGAAAGTAGCCTCAAAGTGCGTGAAGCCGTAGCTTATCTGCACAAACACCACCCCGATTTGGTAGTTGATGGTGAAATCCAAGCCGATTTTGCTCTCAATCCCGATAAGATTGCTAAGAACTATCCATTCTCTAAGCTCAACAATGGCAAAGGGGCGAATGCGCTTGTGTTCCCTAATCTCGAAGCAGCAAATATCAGTTACAAACTGCTCAAGGAAACCCAACATTTAGATACCATAGGTCCCGTGATTATAGGTTTAAGTAAACCTATTCATATCACCACCCTCGGCTCTACCGTCGATGAGATGGTAAACCTCGCCACCCTTGCGGTGATTGATGCACAACAAAAGTAGTGCGAGTTGCACAGATAATTAGTGCAAAGCAATATAAACAAATTAAAAAATGTTGTTTTCATATTTGAAAAGACTGTTCAAAATATTTTGAACAGTCTTTTTTTACTTCTTAATAAGTATCTTTTACCTTTACACGATACTCCAAGCACATCTTTGCTATCTTTGATATTTTACAATATGCCTCTTCTCCTTTGTCCTTTGTTCATCTTTCTTTCGCTCTTCGTTCATCATTCCTTCGTTCTTCCTTCGTCTTAGGTTCGTCTTTCCTTCGCTGTTGAGCCACTGATGAGCCACTCATCGTTCTCCTTACCTTTACTCTTTGTTCGTTCATTCTTTGTCTACCAGTCTATCGTGCTACAATCTCACACCATCTTTCAAAACCTATTTCTAAAAACTCCATTCAATCGCTCCATAATATATTACTAATAAATTTCTAATTACAGCGGATGTATATTCCGCAAGCTCTAAATAATAACTTCTGCTTGTCAATTATTAGCCGCCGCCTATTATATGTTTTTACCTTTGTCTAAAAATATTTTTCCAAAAGTTTTTGTATTATCTAAAAATATATTACTTTTGCCCCGAATTAACAATATTATTAGTATATGAAAACTTTTTTATTAGCTATTACTTTAGCTTTCTGTACTTTGTGTTTTTCCCAAGAAGGAACAATCAAAGGTACTATCACTTCTGAAGGGCGTCCTTTAGAGGCTGTAACTATCCAGCTCGAAGGTAAAACCTTCAAAAAATGGACAACTTCCGACCGCAATGGTCAGTATTCCCTTTCCGTACCCGCCGGTGAATATCGGTTAAAAATACGTTCGCTCGGCTATATCCCTTATAACGACAAAGTAACTATTGTTGAAGACGAAACCCTCTCTCAAGACGTCTCCCTTAAAGAAGACGTTGTGGGAATGGAAGAAGTAGTCGTTACCGCTACCAAAACCAAAGAAAACCGCAGGGACGCTCCTGTATTGGTGAGCGTAACCACCAACCGCGAATTGGTAAATGTGAAAGCCCATACCTTGATGGAAGGACTGGTGTTCCAACCTGGTCTCCGCACCGAAGTAAATTGTCAGAATTGTGGTACGTCGCAAGTGCGTATCAATGGCTTAGAGGGGGCTTACTCGCAAATCCTTATCGATAGCCGTCCTATATTCGGTTCGCTTAATGGCGTATATGGCTTAGATCAAATCCCTGCCAATATGATTGAGCGCATTGAGGTGATTCGCGGCGGGGGTTCTGCTCTTTTTGGCTCGAATGCCATTGCGGGTACTATCAATGTGATTACGAAGAACCCTACTAAAAACGAGGCACAAGCCAGCATCGTGAGCCATCTCATCGGAGGCGAATCGGGCGATGTGGTGAGCTCATTCAACGGTTCGCTCGTGAGCGACAACTATATGCGGGGTATCTCTTTCCACGCAATGCAGCGCACACGTCAGGCGTATGATGCCAATGATGATGACTTTACCGAAATTACCCGTTTGCGCAACCTCAATGCTGGAGCAAAACTCTTCAACGATTTCACCGACCGCCACAAACTTACCGCCGAACTAAACGTGAGCAACGAAAATCGTCGTGGAGGGAACAAACTCGATGTACCCGAACATTTAGCCGACCTTGCTGAGAGCATTCGTACTCAAATGATGGGAGGTAATGCCAGTTTCGACTACTTCTCACCGGCTTACAACCACAAATTCACTGTCTATACCAGTGCCGAACGCACTCGCGCCGATAACTATTACGGTAGTTTTGATGGTACTGATATAGAGGCTTCTTCAGGTAATTACGGCGTTACTAAAGAAAGCATCTGGCTACTCGGCGGGCAACATACCGCTTATGTGCCTACTGACAACGGCAATTTGCAATGGACCTCAGGGGCTGAATATCAATATGACAAGATTGCCGAAAAGCGCCAGAACCCTAATGTGCTTGCCGTAAACCAAAAAGCCAATACTTTCGGACTCTTTACGCAAGCCGACTGGCGTATTTCTCCCAAAATCAAAGTACTCGGTGGATTGCGTTTTGACAATGTAAGTTCCGATATAATGAAGAAAAGTGTTACAGCACTCAACCCTCGTGCGAGTGTGTTGTACAATATCGACGAGAACTTTATCGCAAGGGGGTCATACTCACGTGGTTTCCGTGCACCTTTCTTCTATTCCGAAGATGTACACAGCGAATTGCAAGGTGGTGAAGCTCGTCGGGTACGCCTCGCCGACGATCTTAAAAAAGAAACTTCCGATAGTTTTACCGCTTCCTTTGAATACAACCACACTCACGACACACACCAGTTTGTAGCGATGCTCGAAGGATTCTATACCGCTTTGCACAACCGCTTTACGTATGAAGATGCAGGTTTAGAGAACGGTTTGCCTATCCGTGAGAAACAAAACTCCGATGGTGCCGTGGTAAAAGGCATAAATATAGAATTAAAATACAGTCCCAATCCTAAATTTATGGTACAGCTTGCCACTACTATCCAAAGCGCTAAGTACAACAGCGTGCAAACGCCCGAAGAGAATGTAGAAACCGATGAGATTTTGCGTACCCCTAATGTGTATGGTAACCTAATGGCAACCTATAAACCGCAACCTAATTGGGATATCAACCTTGTAACCGTGTACACTGGTTCAATGAAAACCACCCACTTAAAAGGATATATCCCCGCCACGCGCTTAGAAACTACCCCCGCGATGTGGGATATAGGCGTAAACACCGCTTATGAGTTCAAGTTTCAAAACTTCTTCCCCTTAGAAGTGAGTTGCGGTGTCAAAAACCTCTTCAACCAATATCAAAAAGACTTTGACAAAGGTCCCGAACGCGATGCCAATTACATCTATGGTCCTTCCCTACCTCGCACTGTGTTTGTAGGATTGAAAGTGAAGATTTAATTTAGCTAAGAGGTAAGAATATGAATCAAGAGTTGAAAAATAATTATTACTGATATACAGTGTATTGTCGCCTTTGCGTCACATCTCCCCCTTTGAAGGTAGTCTGCGAAAGCAGAGTATGTGAATAGGGGGATGTTTATAATCAAATAGTTAATTTAACCCTTGATTCATATTAAAAAGTAAGAGATAAAAAAAGCGACTCCCAAAAGTCGCTTTTTTTAATGAATATTAGTAATTCAACTGATAGGTAGTAGTCATATCACTATTGTAACTTAAGTCAATTCCAATTCTATCTAACACTTGTTCTCCGTTTTCAGTCTTGAGCTTAATTGTGTGGCGAACTACCTTATTCACAGTTAAGTTCATAGTTTTTCCGTTCTTATCTTTCTCTATTTTGATAGGGATTATAATGTCAAACACTTTTTCATCAGCCTTATCACTGATTAATTGGTACTTTCTGTTTTTCTCAGTGCCATTCTCAATGTTCTTAATAAGTGTTTCTAAAGTTGTTAAATAGGTAGCATCAAAACCACCAAAACCTGTAGGCATACCTGCTCTTGCATTTCGTGTTTCGTTGATAGTCTTTACAAAACCATCGTTGTCAAAAGTATAAGTGTAGTTGTAAGTATAATTTAACGCCGTACCATCTTCTGTCAAAACCATTTGTTGTAGCAAGTTCTTAGGAGCCACTCCTTGTATCCAACCTATTCGAAAATCAAAATATTGCATATAACTACCCACAATATCCCCCTCAAAGTTGTACAACAAAAACTTATTTTTATTCAAGTTATTGTTGTAGCTAAGCTGATTTTCAAAGATAGTAATTTTGTCACCCCAATTTTTCTTTTCAGTGATCTTGGTCAAATTGCCGTTTGTCCACTCAAAATCACCTATTCTGGAAACATTTGTCAATCGTTGCTTGCTGTCGTAAGCACCAATGCCCAACATATTGCCAGCAGCATTAAGTCCCACTTCAAAATTTTCTACCTCTCCTGTATCTTCATTGGGTAAGCTTATTTTTACAGAGGTAGCCCCATAAGTGAAAGTTTTTACATTGTCCTCTTCTCCCTCTTCCTTTCTGGTAATCTTGTTGATTCTTCCTTTTTCATCGTAGTCATAAGCAAAAGTTAGAGTTTTTGCTACAAATTTTTGACCGTTGAGAGTCGGTTCTAACACACTTTCAAGAGAAGGTGCAGGACTACCACCTTTGTAGTCTATTTCCACTTCAATGAAGTTACAAGAAATTGTTCTTACTTTTTTAGTAGGTAAATACTCGTTTTGAGTAGTAGGGGTAGTAGTACCATTACCGCCGTTGCCATTACCGCCATTAGGGGTATCATCGTCTTTACTGCCACAGCCTATAAGCGCTGCCATTGCCACAAAACTGAATAAAACTTTTTTCATCAGAATATAATATTTTATGAATTTTGAGTGCAAAAGTAAAGAAAAACTTCCTAATCAGCAAACTATAAGCATTATTAGTGAGTCTCTCACGTTCTACATTCCCCTTTTGTGAGGCTATTCACAATAGCCAACTAAGTGAATAGAAGCAGGCTTCTCTCACTTTTCCGTCACTAATTCCCCCCTTGAGGGTAGTCTGCGAGAGCAGAGTATGTGAATAGGGGGAATGTTTCTCTCACTTTTCCGTCCCTACATTCCCCCTCCACGAGGGGGCTAGGGGGAGGTTATCCCCTCTCCGTCCTTTATTTCTTGCATCTTCCCCGTCGCATTTCCCCCTAAGGCCTATTGCCTAATGCCTATTGCCTCTTCTCTTTCTTTCGCCTCGAAACCCTATTTTCGGCATTATTGGCATTATTGTATTATGGTATTAATCAATTACTTGCATACCCTTTGTATAACAATCGTCCAAGATTCGTATAAGCATCCTATAAGCTTTGTATAAGCTAAGCATACCCATTTTACCTCTTCTCTTTTATCTTTTACCTAAAAACACCCTTCCGAACTTCTCCGTTTCCTTCCGAAAGCTCCTACCCTCTGAGCTGTCCGACTCGTCTGAAATGTCTGACTCGTCCGACCTCCTCCAACCAGTCTCCCCATTAACGCCCGTGTGGCTCACACTTGCCCGTCGTGCTACAACCTTTGGCAAAGTTCATTATCAGTATTATCGGTATTATCAGTATTATTGGCATTATCCAGTATTATTGGCATTATTGCTATTATGGTATTATTTCGTATCTTTGCACCATAAATAAACAAACCAATGGAAAACAACAGACAAAAGAAAATAGCAGGCATTATTCAAGAAGAATTAGCCAAAGTGTTGCAGCAATCCATACGCGATGCAGGGCAACAAAACCTACTCGTATCGGTAACCAAAGTAACCGTAACGGTTGATTTATCGGTAGCTAAGGTGTACCTCAGCGTATTCCCCGAGGCACAAGCTGCTGAAGTGCTCAAAGGCGTAACCTCTAATGCGCCACTCATCAAGCACGAGCTATCGCAAATCACCAAACATCAGTTCCGCCGTATGCCCGAATTGTATTTTTATATTGATGACTCATTGCAGTACATCGAAGGCATCGAGCAATCGCTCAAAGAAGAAGAAAACCCCATCGAAAACCGAGAGCTATTGTATAAACGAAAAATGACGTAGTCAGTTGAAAATGCTTTTAAAACGATTATTACAAGAAAAAGAATCTCACCTCAAGGGCGGTATCTATCACCGCACTCAAATAGACTTTTGCTACAACTCCAATCATATTGAAGGCAGCCAGCTCACACACGAGCAAACACGTTATATCTTTGAAACCAATACCATTGGCATTACCGAACAAGCGGTAAAAATTGATGATATTCTCGAAGCTATCAATCATTTCAAAGCTTTTGATGCGATGTTGGAATGCGCTACCGAACCTCTTACCCAAGAAATGATAAAAACCTTTCACAGTATTCTCAAAGCAGGCACTTCTAATAGTAGAAAAGATTGGTTTGTTGTAGGAAACTACAAAAAACTGCCTAACGAGGTAGGAGGCAACGCTACTACACCTCCTGAAAAGGTGGCTCAAGAAATGACAGCTCTCTTAGCTAATTATCACCAAAAAGAAACCAAAACACTTCGCGATTTAGTCGATTTTCACTGGCAATTTGAAAGCATTCACCCTTTTCAAGACGGTAACGGTCGCGTAGGTCGATTACTCCTTTTTAAAGAGTCCTTGGCGAATAACATAGTGCCCTTTATCATCACCGAACAACTTCGATGGTTCTACTATCGCGGTCTACAAAATTGGCAACAAATAGAAGGCTACTTACTCGATACTTGTCTTACCGCTCAAGACGACTACAAGGAAATGATGAAATATTTCAGAGTTTACTAATTCCTAAATTTGTTAATTTTTCCCTATTTCTCATTAACCACTAACCATTTATCATTAATCATTAAAAATGACTTCAGTATTCTACATAGCAAGGCGTTATATGTTCGCCAAAAGTTCGCAGAACGTTATCAACATCATCAATAGGGTTACAGCTTTTGTGGTGGTGCTGGGCGGTGCTGCCCTTTTTATTGTGCTCGCCGGTTTCGCAGGACTTAAGAACTTTACCCTCTCCTTCTCCTCCACCTTCGACCCCGACCTAAAAGTGTTCCCAAAAACAGGTAAATACCTATCACTTACTGCTGAAGATACACTGAAACTGCAACAACTCTCATCGGTAGCACACTTTTCTAAAGTATTGGAAGAACAAGTATTTCTCACCCACAACCAAAAGAACCACATCGCTTATATCAAGGGAGTAGATACTGAGTACCCCAAAGTAAACGATGTCGATAGTATTCTTGTGCTGGGCAATTGGGAGCTCACTCCCCCCAGTGTGATAGTAGGGGCAACCATTTTCAATAATCTCGGCTTAAATCTCCTCGACGGCTCTTCTCCTTTGCAGATAGTCGTACCCAAGGCAGGTAAAGGCAGTATCCTAAACGACCCTATGCCTTATCGTCAAGCTTTTTCGGTAGTACAAGGTATTTATCAACTTACAGAAGATTTAGATAAGAAGTACGTGTTTTCATCTTTAGACCAAGCACAGTTTCTGTTGGGATTAAAGAAAGAACAAGTGTCAGCCATAGAAATAAAATTAGCCCCCAATGCTGATGAAAAGCAAGTAACCGAACAGCTCTCACAGCTCTTTCACCAACCCGTAGTAGTAAAAAACCGCGTACAGCTAAACGATGCGCTTTACCGTATGCTCAATACCGAGAATATAGCTGTATATCTGATTTTCATCTTAGTGCTCATCATTGCGCTTTTCAACCTTGTAGGCGCTATCATTATGATGATTCTCGACAAAAAAGACGACCTGCAAACACTTTACGCCCTCGGTATGAACGAACACCAAATGCGACAAATCTTCTTTTGGCAAGGCACAATGGCTTCGGTATTAGGTGCCATTATAGGTATTGTATTAGGAGCGACGATTGTGGTTTTGCAACAGCAATTTGAGTTTGTAATGATCAGCCCTACCTTAGCCTACCCTGTAACTATCACAGCTTTAAACATAGCTATTGTTTTTGCTACCATTGTAGTTTTAGGAGTTTTAGCTTCATTAGTAGCCTCCTCACGAGTACGTGTTAAATAGATTACAAGCACTGTAATTATGATAAATAAAACACCTCTTTTTAGATTTTTTTATAGTGCTATTACCCCTATATAATATTTTATATATTGAAGTAAATCTTCCTTTTTTCAAACATAAAAACAAAAAAGCTGTTCTACATATAGAACAGCTTTTTGTTGTATTAATAGCTATTATTACTATTTTATAGTTTCGTAGGCGCGAATCGCCTTATCGAAGCGGTTGTTTACACTCTCTAAGGTATAAAGTCCATCAGCGTTGGCTTGCACTCCTTTGAGTTTTAGAGGGAATACTACAGGAGGATTTTCCATATCGAGGAGTTCTACCCCGCGTAGCTGTTCCGTAGTTTGATATACAATATTTACCGATACAAATTCTTTACCGCTTTGGTCTACCCATTTTTCGAATACCAATTTGCTACCTATTGGGGTTTTCTTCTCAATAGATTTTGGCAAGCTATATTCTTCGATTTCTAAGGCAGCTCCTACGCTGGCAATATTAGAATCGTGCCCACAAAGGAAGGTAAATTTACGGTTTTTGGCGTTTAATTCGTCCTTCATATATACCAAGAGCGGGTGAGCTACGTTTACAGCTACAATAGGAGCGGTGAAGAGCACATCGCCATAGACATCTTTTACCTTAGCAATTTTCTCCCAGTCAGCAGTGGTGAGTTTATTACCAAAAGCTGCTTGTACAGGGTCTTTATCTTCATAATATTGCAAGATAAAAGCATCGGAAGCGGAGTTGGCTAACTTTAGTGAGCCTTTCATATTAGGTTCATCGCCTTTTTCGAGTTTCAGCTGGGTGTTGTAATCGTTGAAGGCACAAACTTCGCCAGACTTGCACGCAGGAGAGTTTTTCAAATCGAGTACTTTTTCCAAGAGTTGGTAAGACTCTTTCAACCCCTCATTGATGCCTACAATTCCTTTTTTACCTCCCATAGCAGCGATTTCTTTCATAGCTTGCGCTTTGAAGGCGTCGCTACTCTTGGTGAGCGCAGGGAAGAACACGGGATCCATCTTGCTGGGGGTAAAGCGATGGTTGATATGCAAATTGGCTAAAGGCATAAACCCTGATGAAAAGTACTGCGCAGTAGCCACTGTGCGTTGCATACTGTTGGCATAGAAATTTACTTCATCAACAGAAGGGACAGCGTTTTCGGTGAAAAGGCCTTCGGCTACCGTCCATTTGCGGAAGAACTGACCCATAATGGTTTCGAGAGCTCCCCCACGAAGGGTAAGTTCGCTAGGAGCTGCACTCCATTTTATCCATTGGTGAGGTGTCATTTTTTGCAAGGTGCTACCATTCACTGATAGAGAGGAGCGAATGTTGTGACGGCTTAAAATGACCACTTCTTTCAGCTTGTATTGGTTTTTAAAGCTTTCGGAACGGTTGAGTTGCGCCATTGCTAAGAGCGGACATAGCAACAGCAAGACAATATTTATAATTCTTATTTTCATTTGTTTTTGGTATTATAATTATTTATTCAACTTTGCCAAAGTTTAGAACTTTGGCAAAGTGTATAATTGCCTATGGGCTCACACTTAGAATTTGATTTGCAAACGAGTTTCGATAAGACTTAGATTGGTGTTAGCTACTCCTTCACGGTAAGTTACACCGGTGTAGGAAGCGCGTACACGCCAAATCATATACTTATTGATATAATAGTTGAAAGTGAGCGAATAGTCGTTCAATCTACCACCTAAGATGTTTGCTTTAGAGTCGGAGAGGTCAGTATAGTTATAGCCGGCTACGAGTTCCATAGCTCCTGGTTTAGGAGTAGCAATACCCCCATCGATATCGGTATATTCATAAGGGCTTCCTTTTACGATAGCGCGCAACATACCATAAGCACCACTTGCCTTAAAGTTATCGAAACCACTCTTGCGGTTTACGTTTACATAATAGTATTGAGCTTCTAAACCTAAGCGACCACGAGCTACTAATAGTTCAGGTGAGAACTTATAAAGGAAAGTAGCGTTATCGATGGTTGCTTGTTGGGCTGTTACCTTAGCGATACGAGTAGGGAATGGTGTTTTAAGCACATAAGAATTATGATTAAGTGTGGCATCTTCGTTATAACGTGGTGTTTCAAAAGCTCCTGAGATACCTACGTGAAAGATTTTACCTTCTTCACGCTGTGGGCGATAGAGCAAGCGTGACATCATACCCATACCTTGATCTCCTGTTTTATCAGTGCTTTGTTTCATTGTTTCATTTTCAGCAAAGAGACTAAGAGTACCCATAAAGTCGTTCTTTTGGTGCAAGAGCATCAACCCAATGAGACGAGAGTTAAAGAAAGCTTCGTTACTTTGGGGTTCTTCCATTGATATTTTGAAAGAAGAGCTTGTGGCACTTTGCATACCGAATTGGTGTACGAAATAACCTCCGCGCAAGAGGGTATGTTTGCTGAATCCGTATTCGATAAAGATATCTTTAGGGGAGATTTTGCCATAAGCAAAACCTATATCTATTTTACCTTTCCAATTGCCATAGCGTACACCTACACCCAAACGGACATCGGGGATGGCTACACCACTTACAAACTTATCTTTTTGTTCATTAGCATTGAAATAACCAGCATCGAGTAAAATACGTCCTGAGGGTTTTACTTCTAACTTTTCTTCGGGTTTAGGAGCTTCTTGTACAGGTGCGGGTGGCATAGGTTCGGTGGTATCGGTAACGGTGGTTGGTTCTTCTTGGGCATAGGTATAGCCCACAGCCATTAGGCTGAGCATCATAAAATATATCTTTTTCATAGCTTTAAAATTATTTAGTCATACGTTCACTTTTCTTTACTTTACCTTTTTTCACGAGGCCTTCAAACTCTTTTTTAGCTTTTTCGAGTTGTTTCATAAAGGCGTCGTTGGCGTGGAGGCGTGCCACTACAGCGCTTGCTACAAGGCGAGCGGCATCGACATCACTTTGGAAGTGATAACCACAAATCACGCGACTTTGCCCCATTTCATACCCGCGTTTGAGGATTTCGTTTTGTCTATCGACATTGATTTCGGCGAGCACTAAAGCTGTAGCCCAACCGATGGAAGTGTGACCAGATGGGTAAGAGCCGTTTGTAGAGAGTTCTTTTTGTTGCTCGGGGTTACAAGTTTCTTTTTCATAGAATGCAAATGGACGCACGCGCATATAGTGTTCTTTGGCAGCACGAGTAGCGAGGTCGCCAGCATCTTCACGCATATTAACTACTAATTTGTAGATTTCGGGGGTTGTTTCCTTAGAAATCTTGATACCGAAGGCTTCGGAGAAGGCGTTAGGCACGCCGGAGCCTTCTACACGGGCATCGGATACGGCTTGGTCGCCACGAGGGGTACGGCGTTGCATTACGCCCCACTGATATTGGGCTTCGTCGTTAAGGAAGAGAATGCTACCTGGTTGGGGAGGAGGAGGTAGGAGTTCAAGACTGTTAGCGACCTCACCTATTTGTAAGTAATAAAGGTCGGGTTTGGTTCTTACGTCTTTGATTTTCTCTTGAGCGAATGTAGTTGCCATCACCGATAGCAAGGCTACGAATAATAATGTTTTTCTCATCTTAATTATACAGTTTAAAATTATTATATTCTCTTTCGGAAGACCTTTAGGTTTCAAAAGACCTTACAAAGGTAAACAGAAACGAATAAATATGCAAATTATTTTGTAATTTTTTTATCTAAAAAGAAAGAAATAAAAATGAATGTAATGATTTTGTGGTTTTTAGGTGGGAGGTTGTAGCACGGTGCGAGCCGCACGGGCAATAATGGGGAGATTGGTTGGAGGTGGTCGGACGGAGTCGGACATTTTAGACTTGTTGGAGAAAGTCTGGAAAACTCTGGGGGGTCTCAGAAGAGAGATGAGAAACAGGAAATATATCGGAGGGTTTCGGAAGAGGGTTTTTAGGTAAAAGATAAAAGATGGACTGTGAGATGGGTATGGTTAGCTTATACAAAGCTTATAGGATGCTTATACGAATCTTGGACGATTGTTATACAAAGGGTGTATAAGTGATTGATTCATACTGTAATACAATAATACTAAAAATGCCAATAATGGGGTTTCGAGACGAAAGAAAGAGAAGAGGTGTTAGGACTTAGGCCATAGGCAATAGGGGGAAATGGACGAGGAACGAATGACGAGGGAAACCTCCCCCCTAGCCCCCCTCAAGAGGGGAATTAGTGACGGTAAGGCGATGCTAAGGTGTGGTTATTGCTTGCAAAAATGCGTTAGTAGCACCTTGTTTTTCGTTTATATATTGGCGATTGATGTTGCCTATAGCGGTACGCTTTTCGGGTGAAACAATAAGACTATTCATCGTTTGGGCGAACTCTTCTTTATTGTTTACTGAGAGTACGCCTCCTAAGGCGACTAACTCTTTTGCTTCATTGAACTTTTCATAGTTTTTACCAATGATCACAGGTACCCCAAATACGGCGGGCTCTAAGACATTGTGCAAGCCTGTAGTGCCCATTCCGCCTCCTACATAGGCGATATCGGCATAGCTGTACACTTTGGTGAGAATGCCTATGGTATCGATGATGAGCACGTTGTAATCGGCAAGGTTAAGCGTGTCTTTTTCAGAGAAGAGAGCTACTTTACAATCTGACTTTTGCAGGTCGTTTTTGAGTAGGGCAATCTCGGCAGAGTGGATATTGTGAGGGGCAATGATGAACTTCACTGGGGCAGTGCAAGTGTTGATGTACGGCAGGTAAACCTCTTCGTCGGCTTGCCAAGAGCTTCCGAAGACTATACATAAGTGGTTGCCTTTGAATTGCTCTACGAAATCTAAATGGTTGTCTCGTTCTAAAATTTCGGCTACGCGATCGAAGCGGGTGTCGCCACTGGCGGTTACATTAGTGAAGCCTAATTTGTTTAGCAGTTGTTGAGAGAGCTGATTTTGGACAAAAAAATGGGTAAATGAATGGAGGGCTCGGCGCATCATTCCGCCGTAAGGCTTGAAGAAGATTTGATTTTTGCGAAAAATACCGGAGAGTAAATAAGTAGGTACTTGTGCTTTTTTGAGCTCGGAAAGGTAATTGACCCAAAACTCGTATTTCACAAAAATAACCATTGCAGGATTTACCATTTGCACGAATTTGCGGGCATTAGTGGGGGTATCGAGAGGAAGATAGACTACTATATCGGCATCGGGAGTGTTTTTGCGCACCTCGTAGCCTGAGGGAGAAAAGAAGGTAATGAATATCTTATAACCTTGTTTTCTGAGGGCTTTAGCGACGGGTAAGCCTTGTTCGAACTCGCCGAGAGAGGCGGCGTGTATCCAGACATAGCGGGAGTGAGGGTTGAGTTTTGCGGTAAGCGTAGACCACACAGTTTTACGTCCGCTTACAAAGAGACGTATTTTTTTGTTGAATAGGGCAAAGAAGGGGAGGATTGCCTTGATGATATAAAGGGAAAGGGTATACATTTTAATGATGAATTACGAATGACAAATGATGATACAAGGCGCAAAGGTAGTAAAAAAAGGGCAATAAAAAAAGCGCAAACCGATGGTTTGCGCTTTTTAAATTAGTTATACTTGTTTACAATGAGTTTCCTTTAGTGAATTTTACGATTTCAGAAATGTGACCGAAGGCAACGCCTACTACAGTATCGGCGGCACCGTAGTACACGGCTACTTTGTCTTCTTCAATAGAATGCAAGGCAGCGCAAGGGAATACCACGTTAGGCACATCGCCAGTAGTTTCGTAGAGGGTTGCAGGTGCCAAGAGGTAAGGCTGGGTGCGTGCGATCACTTTGCTGGGGTCGCTGAGGTCAAGCAAGGCAGCCCCCATTGAATAGCGGAAACCGTTGCAAGTGTTGATCACCCCGTGATAGAACAATAGCCAACCGTCTTTGGTTTTGATAGGCACCGCTCCTGCCCCTATTTTGGTACATTGCCAAGCGCTATCCATAAACGGACTCACTTTCATCACACAGCGGTGTTCCCCCCAGTATTTCATATCAGGGCTATAGCTGATGAAGATGTCGCCAAAAGGCGTATGCCCATTGTCGCTGGGGCGGCTGAGCATTGCGTATTTGCCGTTGATTTTCTCGGGGAAGAGCACGCCGTTGCGGTTGAAAGGCAAAAAGGCGTTTTCGCATTGGAAGAACTCTTTGAAATCAAAGGTATAGGCGATACCAATAGTAGGGCCACTATAACCGTTACACCAAGTTACCCAGTAGCGATCTTCAATGAAAGCCACGCGAGGGTCATACTTGTAATCGGAAGGGATAAAATCGGTATTACCAGCTTTCATCACGATGGGTTCGTGATTGATGTCCCAGTGGATACCGTCTTTGCTAAAGCCTGCAAAGATGTTCATTTGCACCGCTTTGTTATCGCAGCGGAACACGCCCGCAAAGCCCCCTTCAAAAGGCACTACGGCGCTGTTAAAAATACTGTTGGAGGTAGGGATATCGTACCTACCGATAATAGGGTTTTCGGAGTAACGCCACATTACATCGGTACAACCGTCGGGGCGTTCTTGCCAAGGAATTTGATGACTCATTATTTTTGTTTTAGTTATTGTTTAGTCGTTAGTAATTAGTCGTTAGACGTTAGTGAGTTAGTACACACTTTGACAAAGTCTATTTGTTTACAATAATTTTATTTTTTAGAATTGAACTCTACTAATTTCTTCCAATCAATATCTCCATTTCTTTTACAAAAGTTATTAGAAAACTCACGAGTGAATTTGTTTATCATTTGAGTGTATGACAACATAAATTCTTCGTTTCTTTCTTTTGCTTGATGTCCTAAGGGTTCTATGAGTTCAATATATAAATCTTTGTTTCCTGAAATAAACTCCCAAAATTCTTGTCCGCAATATTTAAAGTAATCTCCTTTATCAGGATTTGTGTCTTTACCATAGCAACAACCATTTATAGCTACTACATTTATCTGTGAGTTACTTGTACGAAGCGTTTTCTTTGCAGTCTTAAAATCGGAAATCATCCTCTTAATTTGAGAGCTATTTCCCCAATTATTCCCTGATTTTATAGTAACAATATAGCGAATATTATCTTTGTCAAATTCTAAATCTATACCTGTTATACCCGATTTAAAACCTCCATATACTTCGTTACTTATAAAAATAGCCAATCCTTCAAGCCAATTGCCAAAGATAGTTTCTTCATTAGAAGAAATATGAGCATCTACAATACCTCTTATTATTTGTTCAGAGGTTTGCATATACTTAGCTTTGAATAGATAAGGGTTCTTTCTTTTCAAAACCTGTGAAAGTTTCAAGTTATCAAGGCTTTGTATTCTCTTCTGATGAAACAGACCTATGTTTTCTTCTACGTATTGAACTACTTTTTGAATATCTAATGTTTTCATAATTATCCAAATCTCAACATTGTTTGATAAGGTTCTTCTAATTGGTCTTTTATCATTTGATAGTACTCTTCCATCAGCTCAATGCCAATGGCATTGCGCCCCATACGTTCAGCTACAAAAAGGGTAGTGCCAGAACCAGCAAAGGGGTCAAGCACGGTGTCCCCTTCTTTAGTAAAGAGTTTGATAAACCATTCGGGTAATTCTTCTGGAAAGGCAGCGCTGTGTTTTTTGTTATTACACTCGGTTGCTAAGTGTAGTACATTGGTAGGATAAGCTTTTTCACGGTCTACCCAATTTGATATATTTTTGCCGAAGCCACTGCCTACTTTAGAGTTATCACGATGTTTATCAGTTTCTGATAAGTTTTTGAGTCGGGTTTTAGCCCAATCGCCCATAGGCACCATTACTTCTTCTTGATACATTGCGAACTTCTTGTTCTTGTTGAATTGCAAGAGGCGTTCCCACGCATCGCGAAAACGATTAGGCCATTTACCTGGGTATGAGTTCTTTTTATGCCAAATAAACTCTTCTGTCCACAACCACCCCTGTTGGCGCATTGCCAAAATGAGTTCCATTACATAGGTACTGCGTTCGCCTTCTACTACTTTTTCTTTGATATTTAAGATGAAAGTGCCTGTAGGTTTTAACACTCTGAGCAATTGTTCAGCAATGGGCAAAAACCAATCAACATATTTATCGGGAGCAATGCCCCCATAAGTACTCTTGCGCTGGTCGGCATAGGGGGGAGAGGTTACAATGAGGTCAATAGAGTTGCTGGGAAGTGTTTTGAGCACTTCCGCACTATCACCGTGTAATATGTCAGTTGTCAGTTCTTTCATTTTATCTCGCTGAAAATAGCACCATATACAGTATCAATATCTGTAAGTAATCCCCATTCTAAGCCTTTTTTAGCTATGAGCAATTCATCATCATTCAAATTCCTGCCTAATCGCTCTTGAGCCTCAAATTGCACATCGCTTTCGGTAATGATAAATAGAGGGTTATCCACCACCTTACTCTCTACCTCAAATTTCTCAAAGATAGATTCAAAAATAGGAAGGTCGTCGTCTTCAACTGTTATTTGTAAGGTTGTTTTTGCCATAGAGCTTGTTGTTTTTTGTAGGGGCGAATTGCTATTCGCCCCTATAAATATTTGCCTGTCGTGCTACGACTTATACTACTTTCTTAATAATCTCCGTAATAAACGCGATTTGTTCGTCGTCGAGCTCGGTGTGCATAGGGAGGGAAATAACCTCTTGTACGAGCTGGTTTGTAACCACGAAATCAGCTTCTTTATAAGTATCGCGGGTGTAGGCTTTTTGAGCGTGCAATGGGATGGGGTAATAGATACCGAAAGGTACGCCTGCTTCACTAAAGGCTTTGGCGAGTTCATCGCGTTTGCCATTGGTGATGCGCAAAGTGTATTGGTGGAATACGTGGTCGTAACCCTCGGCTATTACTGGGGTGATGATATGTGCGTGACCTTTGAGAGCTGCGGTGTATTTGCGAGCCGCTTCACGGCGTGCAGCGTTGTAATCGTTCAAATGAGGGAGTTTGGCGCGCAACACAGTGGCTTGGAGTGAGTCGAGGCGAGAGTTTACACCCACTACATCGTGGTGATAACGCACGTACATTCCGTGGTTTACGATACCGCGGAGGGTGTAAGCAAGGTCGTCGTCATTGATGAAGATAGCACCCCCATCGCCGTAGCAACCGAGGTTTTTTGAAGGGAAGAACGAAGTAGCTCCTACGTGACCTATAGTGCCCACTTTTTGTTTGTGACCATCGGCAAAAGTATAGTCGGCGCCAATAGCTTGGGCGTTGTCCTCAATTACGAAGAGGTTGTGCTTTTTGGCGAGTGCCATTACCGCTTCCATATTAGCCGGCTGACCAAAAAGGTGCACGGGCACAATGGCTTTGGTGCGTGGGGTAATCGCTTTTTCAATCGCTTCAACGTTGATATTGAAAGTATCGTCGTACACATCTACGAGTACAGGAGTGAGTTTCAAAAGGGCAATCACTTCCACAGTCGCAGCGAAAGTAAAGTCGGCAGTGATCACCTCATCGCCTTCTTTGAGTCCGAGCCCCATCATTGCTATTTGCAAAGCATCGGTACCATTGGCACAAGGGATAACGTGTTTTACGCCCATATAGGTTTCCAATTCTTTTTGGAAAGCGTGTACTTGAGGCCCATTGATAAAGGCGGTAGTGCTAAGCACTTCATTGAAAGAGGCTTGTACCTCGTTTTGAATGCGTTCATACTGACCTTGTAGGTCAACCATTTGTATTTTTTTCATACGGTATTATGTTTAGTCGTTAGTCTTTTGTTATTTGTCGTTAGTAAAGTGTCGCTACTCTTTATTGCTTGTCGTGCTACTCTTTATTGCCTGCCGTGCTACTCTTTATTGTTTGTCCTGCTACTCTTTATTGCTTGTCGTGCTACGACCGACTCTTGAGTTATGAGCCCTCTTGCTATAATTATTTAATCTCTTCTCATTAAAGCATTCCCTCCCACAGGGCAAAGATACAAAAATATTTTGAATTAAATAAAATTCCCCTCCTTATTAGCACATAGGGGCTGACTCGCCTCCGCAAGCCAACCCCTATGTTTTTTAATAAACATTTATCTCTTAATAATATTTTAGCTTCTGTGTGAAAATCACTGCACGCTTACCGTTTACTAACATCGTTTTCTTCGTCCAGTTATTCTTCTTGTCATACACAAACTCATAAGTCTCCGTTTTAGTAACGTTGCCATCTTTGTCAAAGTATTTCACCTCCACCTCATTATCGTTCTTGTCAAAGGTCGAAGTAACCCTCTGTTTCAAAACGTTATCCTTGTCAAACACCTGTTTCTCTATCACATTCCCTTTAGCATCGTAAGTATACAGCGTTTTGCTGGTAAGTTCATCCTTAGTAAATTTAGACTCTTCCGATACTTTCCCCTCAGGATTATAAACATAAGTCGTCTTATCCTGACAGTTACCTGCCATACACTCCGTACGTTCTACAAGCTGGTCTTTATCATTATAAGCACTAATCCTACTGATGAAAATACTTCCATCGGGAGTCTCCACATCGTGCTTGATAAGATTTCCTCTTTCGTCGTATTCATATACGTTTTTAGAAAGCAACGTGTTCGAATCATCTCTTGAAGCCGATTCTAACATATGCCCCTCTTTGTCATACACATCCACAAAGTTAATCGTCATCCCTTGTTGCTTCGATAACATTTTCACAGGAGTCCCCTTTTTGTTAAACTGCGTAAAAAGCTCTGAGTTCATCGGGATTTCCTGCCCGTCATCAGTTACTTGAAAGCCCGTTTGCACAAAAGTCTTCACCTTCCCATTTAATTTGGCACGCTCCCAACCGTTCTTTTTTTGGTTCTGTCCAAAAGCAACAGTAGTAGCCAATAAGGCAATCGCTATAATTCTTTTCATAATAATTTCCTTTTTAAAATGATACTTTTCAGGGCGCAAAGGTACAAAAGATTTTCCAATTGCACCAATACACCATATCCACCAACTTACTAAAACTATGCCAAATCAAACAGAAACAAGCTCTATAATACACCTTTTGTTATATTTATAACTAAATAACCAATGCTTGTTCCCTCTTTGAAGGAAGTCCGCCACTACCAAGTAAGTGAATAGGGAGAAGTTTTCCCTCGCCATTCGTCATTCGACCCCCGTCGCATCTCCCCCTTTGGAGGAAGTCCGCGAGAGCAGAGTATGTGAATAGGGGGAGGTTTCTGCACATTTTCTTCGCCATTCGTCATTCGTCCCCCGCCGCATCTCCCCTATTGCCTATTGCCTAAGGCCTAACACCTCTTCCCCTTTCTTTCGTCACGAAACCCTATTTTCGGTATTATTGGCATTATTGTATTACAGTATGAATCAATTACTTATACGCCCTTTGTATAACAATCGTCCAAGATTCGTATAAGCATCCTATAAGCTTTGTATAAGCTAACCATACCCATCTCACAGCCCATCTTTTATCTTTTACCTAAAAACCCTCTTCCGAATTCCTCCGAAACCTTTCTCCTTCCTCATCTCTCTTCTGAACCCCCCAGAATTTTCGATAGTTCTCCCAACAAGTCTGAAATGTCCAACTCGTCCCATTCGTCCAAACTCCTCCAACCAATCTCCCCCTTACAGCCTGTCGTGCTACGACCTCACACTTGCCTTCGTGCTACGACCTCGCACATGCCCGTGCGGCTCGCACCGTGCTACGACCTCATTTTTATTCTTTCCCATTCACACAAACATAAAAAAATGGCAAACTTTGTACAGCTACAAAATCTACCATTTGTTTTTGCATATAATCAAATTCCTATTCTTCACCTTTACAATACCCCAGCACAAAATCTCCCATCAAAATAAAAAAGACCTTATACATAGTGTTCCCTATCTTGATATCCGTCTGTTTATCATTCGGGAAAAACTCTCTTACCTTCACATTGCTTAGGGTAAGCGTAGGATCGTTATGTATTTTAAATCCCACCTCTTTAGCACACCACGCCATCGTAAGTTTCTGAATGATGTTATGAATCGAGTAATCCGCTGTATGATAATCCCATTGAGTGAATTTATGCGCAATGCGCAATATCTTCTCTCGTTTCCTCTCAATGTCCACCCCCACAGGTTTGTTGCTTATCATTACCACTACTTTATCAAACGAATGACTAATCGAAATAAAATCCTTCTTCTTTAAAAAAGGCTTCCCATAATCATCGTAATACAATGAAGAAGGGGCGTGTCCTAACTGAGTTAACAATAAACGCGTTGCCAAAAAGTTCTTTTTAGCCCGCTCATTGCTAATAGCATCATATGCCTCTTTTTGTTCAGGAGTAAGAGGCGTTTCCTGCTCCAAAAAAGCAAGTTCCTCCGTCACCTCCCAAATGTATAAGGCAGTTTTTTTGTCTACATTTATGGTTCTCTCTAATGGCATATGTAATTCTCTTCACAATTTCGCACAAAGGTAGTAAAAAATTCTTAATACTTAGATACCTCACAAACTAATTGCACCTCTCCCCTCTTCTTTTAAACAGATAGCCTTTGTTAATATAAGACTCTTAAAACAAGTGTTTTTGGCAATATCTTAATAATTCCCAGCTGTTAAAGACGTTAATTTGTGTTACACGCGTAACTTTTCTTTATGCTTTTATCAACAAAAGTTTAACAAAAGTTTAACGCTATTGAACGAAAAAAAGTCTCCGTGATAAGGATAATCACGAAGACTAAAAAATAAAATATAACTTTTAAAAAAAATAAAAATGATAGCAAATTCTTATTTATAAAGTACTTTTTTTACCGCTTTCACTACATCGTCTGCATTCGGTAAAAACTCTTTTAAAAGTTCTGAAGAGAATGGTGCAGGTGTATCAGCAGTCGTAACACGTTGTACAGGCGCATCAAGATAATCGAAGATGTGCTCTTGTACTTGGTAAGTAATTTCAGAAGAAACACTGCTGAAAGGCCAAGCTTCTTCCAAAATCACTAAGCGATTTGTTTTCTTAACTGAAGCAAATACAGTATCAAAATCAAGCGGACGCACGGTGCGCAAGTCAATGATTTCACATTCGATGCCTTCTTTAGCTAAAATATCAGCAGCTTTATGCGCTTCTTTAATAATTTTACCAAAAGAAACGATAGTTACATCAGTACCCGCACGCTTGATATCGGCAACACCCAAAGGAATAGTGTATTCTTCTTCTGGCACTTCGCCTTTATCACCGTACATTTGCTCAGATTCCATAAAGATAACAGGGTCGTTATCACGAATAGCTGACTTCAAGAGTCCTTTCGCATCGTAAGGTGTAGAAGGTACTACTACTTTCAATCCAGGACAGTTCGCGTACCAGTTCTCAAAGGCTTGAGAGTGCGTAGCCGCCAACTGACCAGCAGAAGCAGTAGGACCACGAAATACGATAGGAATGTTAAATTGCCCACCTGACATCTGGCGCATTTTGGCCGCGTTGTTAATGATTTGGTCAATCGCTACTAATGAAAAGTTGAAGGTCATAAACTCTACAATAGGGCGGTTGCCATTCATAGCTGCCCCTACTGAGATACCTGCAAAACCACCTTCAGCGATAGGAGTATCAATAATACGTTTAGGCCCAAATTCATCGAGCATTCCTTTAGAGGCTTTGTAGGCACCATTGTATTCAGCTACCTCTTCACCCATCAAATAAATAGACTCGTCGCGACGCATTTCTTCACTCATTGCTTCGCAAACAGCTTCTCTAAATTGTATTGTTCTCATTTATATTTATTAAATAAGGTATATAACTAAAATTTTCTGTTTTGAAAGCACAAAAGTAATAATAATTATTTAATCTCCTAATTTTTTTATTACTTTTATTTTCTATATATTATCTAAAATATTATATATCAAACATTTATTTTATTTTTACCTTATCACTAATCTTACCACTCTCTGATTAAACCTTCTATAGAAATACGGAATCTTGTACAGTATCCTAAAGATAAAAGGATAACGACCTTGGTCGTAGTTGCTCATAAAGTACTCTTTCGCGATGTGCAACTTAGGACTCCACTGTTGCATCGCCTCGCTGTATTTCTCACTCCATTGAAACTCAGGACGGCGGTCTTTCTCCATTGCACTGAGACTATCGTGGCTCTTAGCGTGCCCTATTAAGGCGTAAGCCAGCATATCAAAGAGGAGCGTCGCCTCATCAAATGATTCGGCAAGCTGTATCATAAATTTCTTTACCTCAGCAGGAGGAAAGTACATCAGCACACCTTCAACAATGATGAGTATGGGTTTGTGATGCGCTTTTACGGTTTCTATCCAAGCACTATCAAACAACGACATTTCTAGAAAACTGCGCTTTTCGTTCTCTTCAAAGAACTGCCGCCTGATAGCAATCACTTCGGGCAAATCAAGGTCGTACCAATGAGTGAGCTCGGGGGAACCTAAGCGCTCATAGCGTGCATCGAGCCCTGTGCCAAGTTGGATGACCACTGCATCGGGATGCTCATTGAGGAAAGTGCGCGCTTCTTCATCGATGAGATGAGCACGAATGCACACACCTGCTTGAGAGAATTTGGCTTTTTTAAACTTACTGAAATCATAATCGATTTTACCGATGACCTCAGTGGCCTTTTCATCGCGTAAGAGCGGCTTAGGCTCTTTGTTTTCAGTAGCTTTTGCCCATAAGGTTATGAGCATTGTTTCGGGTATTTTGTTCATTTTTATTAGAATTCGTGAAAGAATGCAGGGTTGCCTATGGTGTTCAAAATCTGTTCTGTTTGACCAGTAGTAGGGTTATAGGCAAAAAGCCCTATTTTATCACTGCCAAAAGCGGCAAACACTATTTGGTTTTTCCACTTGCTAATTGTTACACTATGACCATCGGTAAGAGGTACTTCCTTGATTTGGTTGATAGTTTTTGCATTCAAATCTATAACGACAGCCATCGCACTTTTGGAGGTGTAGGCATTTGCGGTATACAGTTCCGAAATACCGACATAGGCTGCTACTTTACCATTGCCTATGTAGACGGTGTTCAGTACAGTTGCAGGTTTATAGCTTGTGCCTTGAATGGTAGTAGTAGAGATATCCCACGACTTACTGCTATCAAACTCGGTAGCTGAAACGGTTGTTGCTTTAGGAATGCAGAGGAATCCACATTTTTTATTTGCAGGGTTAAAGCCAAAATACCCCACAGTAGCCATATACAAATCGCCGTTTTCGGTAGTGAAAATCATATCTTTGCAATACGCCATAGGTCGGGTGGGGAAAGTGAGCCCTGTAGTAGTTTCGGATACTACTTTTTCTACTACATCAGTTTGAGGGTTGATGATGAGCACATCACTTTGCTGATAATCGGCGTATGGTTGCCAACCTGCTGCCGGGTTGATTTGGTTTAAGCAAAGGTAATACTTGCCGTTGTGAACAATTCCCATAGCAGGGTCGGGACTGCTATCTCCATTACCGTGAGCGTATTGATTGAGTTTGATTGCTCCTGTTTTTTGCATTGTTTGTGGGTTGATAATCCATACTTCTCCCATTGCATAGAGGGGCAAATAGGCTTTGGTAGGGCTTATCATTTCGAGATGTCCTACCATTGAATTAGCAGGGGTAGGGAGGTTAGCTCCTTTAGTAAAGCGTTGTGTGGTGGGGTCGTAAGTATAGTGAGTTACGCCACCAACCCCTTTCATTGTATCAAACAAATAGATGTTGTTACCTTCCACTTGTACTGATGAACCAAACTCTATCTGCTCGGCTTGTAAATTATCAATGCTTCCCGATAGCTTGTTAAAGAGCTGCAAGTAAGAGCTACCGCTCATACCGTCGGGATTTTTTACGGAAGTTTCTAAGAGATATTTACCACTACCTCCTTTTAGGATTTTTTCTGTGGGGTTGTTATCGTCTTTCTTGCAACCCACGCTCAATAGTGCTAATGAGCACACTGTTAAAAATACTTTTGAATACATAATATTAATTATTAATTGTTAATTATTAATTGTTAGATTGGTCTGATGAGTGAGACGGATTACTAAGCAATAATCCTATAAACATTAGGGCATTGCCTAAGCTAATAGCCGATACATTTAGTCCGTTTTTGATAGCTGAATCGGGTAGTAAATAGGCTATAAAATAAATTACAGCAATACCTATCAGCATATTACAAAGGGCTACTACACGAGGGTAAACGGTCTTTTTCCTTACAAAAGCTAAAAACTGAGTGATGTTCATCAACAGGAAGAAGACGATGAAAATGTAATAGCAAGGCACTAATATACTATCGGCAAAAGTAGTGGCTACATTGTGAGCTAAGGTAGCGTCGGTGGTGTAGAGCTGTTTGTAGATGAGCATCACCACAGCGCAGTTTAGGTGTACACCACAAGTTGCCATCGTGAGCCAACCTAATATACCTACTTTATAGAGTTTAGAAAGGGTTTTGCTACCGTCTTTCATCAGTTTGTAAATTTGCCAATACCCGATGCACTGCAAAGGGATACCTATCACGCCTAAGAAACCTCCCCATAAAATGCGTGGTAAAGGCAAGGAGAGAGAAAAATTCATCAGTGATTTTTCGGGGTTTTCTACTTGAATGTACCCCAATAGCATATCACCTGCAAAGGTGATGAGCGAGGCTATGAAACCTAAAATAAGTGCTTTTTTCATATCGTTATAAATTAATGTTATATCAATAGGGCAAATTAACATATTAATTATAAACCTCCCCCCAGCCCCCTCCAAAGGGGGAGATGTGACGGACGTCATAACTTACTTTATACCAAGTGCTATCTTTTTAACTCTTAATTCATCTTATTAATGTGTGTTCGACATAAGAAATTGTGTAACTACCTTTTTAAGGGTAAGAAAAAGAAATCTTAAACAACTAAAAGAAATGTCTTTTGGATGAAGAAATCTTATGCTTAGCTTATACAAAGCTTATACGAACCTTATACGAATCTTGGACGATTGTTATACAAAAGGTTTATATACACTTCATTTACAAGAGCTTACACCGGTGTAAAACTCAAGAAATGACAATGCTATACGAAACTAAACGAACGGAACAAGAGAGATTTTAGTATTTCTTTTTAAAATATTATTCTCAGTTTAAGTCCTCCGTTGATACCCATTAGGGGTCGGTTGAATTCGGATAGGGTCTTTTCATTGGTGAGATTTCGTACTTTTCCTGAAAGGTATACTTTGTTATTGAAAAAACTGTGCTCGAAGCCAACATCAAGTGTAGTGCTACGTGGGATACGGCGTTTCTGGAGCTGGGTCATTTCAAAATCGTAGTAGTATTCTTCGACAAAAGCTACATCGGCAAAGATTCGGGTGTTTTGCCCGGTACCGCCAAAGAGATTCTCACGGTGAAATTCTAACCCTGCATTTGCCATTAGGTAAGGGATATTAGGCATACGCTTGTTTTTAGTGGGGTTAGGCACGGTGCTTTGGGGTTCGTAGAGGCGTGTATCGCGCAGGTCTTGATAAGTGGTGTTGGCATACAAATAGAGCGAGGGCAACACATCGGCTTTGGCTTCAAACTCTACTCCCAGGGTGCGCATTTCGCCAAAGTTCTGGTACTGCGCCCCTATGAGTCCGGCGGTGTAACGTATCATATCTTCTAAATACATATAGAAGAAGTTCATTTCTATCTGGGCATTGGTAGGGTGCTTACCGGTAAGGTCGAACAACAAGCCGAGATTGGCGCTGAGGTTGCGTTCGGGCAACAAATCTGGACTGGGAATCACGGCAATGCCATCGCCGAGAAGTTCGGTTTCGGAGGGGATACGCACTTCATAGCCTACGGAGAGTTTGCCCATTAACGAGGGTAAAAAGCGGTAGCGCATTGCATTGTTCACCCCCCAATTGCTTTTGTTGAGGTTCACATCGTACTGCCCTGGCACGAAAAGAGGCGCCATTTGGGTGTGCATTGTGTAGTTGTAATAACGCAGGGTGAGGGAGTTGAGAAAAATATCGTTAAGGGTGCGAAAGTCGTAGGTAAGTCCGCTAATCCAACTGCGCATTTGGGAATCAAAATTCACTTGTTTACCGAGGCTTAACTTTTTTAGTTCGTCTTTAGGCGTACCGTTAGCCATTGAGAAGACGCTGTTAAAGTTGAGAGAATGGCGTTCGCTGATGATGTACTCTAAATTGGTTTTATTGATGAAGGTGAGCTTTTTGTCATCGGAATCTGAGGGGTAGTTATAGCCTACTTCACCTCCGTAATGCGAAGGGGTAGGATATGATGAGCCGTCCCATTCGTAGCGACGAGTAGCTTTGTCGATAAAGTTCATTTGTGTAAGGACTACCCCGTTGAACATATCGAGGTTGAGCCCTTCGGTAAGGAAATTATCTTTCTCGAGTTTGTTAGAGAGTCCTATCATTTGCGACTGACTGTGGGCTTCACGTATGTCGTACTCGATACCTTGAATCTCTTTGTAAGTTTTGACGAATACGGGTTCGAGTTCCACTTCGTCAAACCACCATTTTTTAGCTTTGAAGCTCCCGCCAATGATCAATTTGTTGTACTTATCGTGATTGCGAGTGATGCGCAAACCTTCGCGGAAAGGAGAGTCGAAGGTGTAGTTGTTATCGGAAGTAGTGTAACCACCCCCGATACCAAATACGAGTCCGCGTGACTTGAGGTTGCGTTTGAAGACTCCTTGTGCTTTGTGAGTGTTATAGCTTTCGTAGCCATAGCTGAGGTCGGCGTACTTATCAGGATATTCGCGAATCACGATGTTGATAGCCCCGCCGAGAGACGACCCCCCAAAACGTGCGGGCACCACCCCTTTGTAAATCTCAATACGGTCAATCATATCCACAGGAATATCATTGATATCTATGTAATCGGTCTGTTCGCTCAAGGGCAGTTCGTCAATAAAAAAACCGATGCGTTTGCCTTCCAAGCCTCTCACCGAGATGCGCGAACTGCTGCCCACACCCCCCGAAGTGCGCAAGGTAATGCCTACCGTTTTCACCAAAATATCCTGCACATTGCTCACCGTACCCCGCAAACTGCTCATATCAATCACGGTGATGGGCATACTTTCTTCTTTCTTTTGGTGAGCGATGCTCTTGCCCGAAAGCGTTATACCGCCTATTTCTTCGGCTTGTTCTTTGAGAGAAATATCCAAGTACACTTTTCCGTTCACTATGATTTTCTTGCTAAAAGTTTGGTAACCGAGGTAGCTCACCCGCACAGTATAATTACCCTCAGGAATACCTTTCAAATGATAGTGCCCTTGAGCATCAGTACTGGTACCTTTTTTCAATTCTTTGATATAAATATCAGCCCCCACTAAAGGCTGTCGTGTAGCTTTATCGCTAACAGTACCAAGGAGTTCATAGGTGTTTTGAGCGAATAAAGGAGCGCTAAAAAGAAGTAGTAATGAAAGAAAGAGTTTGTGTCTCATAGGTGTTAGGTTTTAGGCGTCAGGTTTTAGGAGTGAGTGTGTACACTTTGTCAAAGTCTCAAACTTTGACAAAGTCTATCGCATTAATAATCAGTGTTTAACTGCTTTCTATCCCCTATTTCCTATCTCCTGTCTCCTAAAAATATTTGGTCAATTCAATTATATTATTTACTTTTGTTCTAAACAACGTGTTTCCGAGAGCAAAAGTACAGTAAAAAGGAAGTACGATAGTTTAATATCTTTAGCAAAAATTTATATCTGAATAGATTTTTAGCACCTAATGCCTATGGCCTAATGCCTGTGGCCTGACTACTATGGCAAACGAAATAACCCTCCCCTTGGTGAGAAATGAAGCAGATGTACGCACCTATTATGAAGGGGTTAATGAGCAGATAGCGCTATTTCAATTAGAACAGCAGCGCTTGGGAAGCCATACCTATTATAGGTGGCAAGCGCAAATGAAAGAGGATGTCGTTTTTGAAGGGCGTATGGATATTCCTTCTTTGCGCTTATATTTTGTTACCCAAACTCGCAAAGGCTTAGAAATAGACATTGACGATCGCATTTATATTGCCAAAGCAGGCACCCACAACATCTTTTTTGGGCGCGAAGAATGCTTGGGCAAAGATGTGTTGCACCAAGGGGATACTATAGAAGTGATTACGCTGGCTATTAGCGCAGAACAGTTTTTGCAAATGGCGAACATTTATCCCGAAGCCTTTATGGATTGGTATGAACGCTATGAGCGTGGGGGTAATTTTGTGCTGGCTGAGCACTCGTTGCCTATCAACTTTGCGATGCAAACGGCTTTAGCTCAACTGCAACAAGCCCCGCTCTTAGGCAAAGCCGCACGTCCGTACGCCGACCTGAAAGTGCAGGAACTCCTCCTCTTGCAATTGCAACAAATAGAAGCCCAACAAGAAAAGGTGTTTCAGTATTGCAAAACCCAAAATGATATCCAAAAGATGTACGAAGTGCGCGACCGCATCACGGCACAGTTGGACGCTACTCCCTCCATTGCCGAACTGGCGCGCGCCGTAGGAGTGAATGAGAAGAAATTGTGTTACGGCTTTAAAGAAGTGTTTGGCACTACCGTTTTTGGCTATCTGTTTGACTACAAAATGCAACTTGCCCAGCAACTGCTCCTCCACAGCGATAAGAATATAGGTGAAATAGCCCTCGCTTGTGGTTACGACTATGTATCGCATTTCTCAAGTGCTTTTAAGAAGAAGTTTGGTAGCAGTCCGAAACAGGTAGCAGGTAAGAGATAAAAAAGGCTGTCTAAAAGTATTAGACAGCCTTTTTTATGGTTGTGTGATGTACACTTAGAATTTGTAGCCTACGCCTACTTGGAATGCGCGACTTTTGAATGTTAACGGAGGAAGGTTACCTCCTTCTGAATACAGCTTAGTAGATAAGTCGGTAAGACCTAAATTAAAGGTGGCATCGATGAAGAATCCTGAATTGAAGTTATATTCAGCACCTAAGCCTAAGCCTAAATCGAATTTTTTATCGAGCGTTATAGATTCATCATCTACCTTTATGATCTTGTAGGTAGAATTGTCTTCAGCGCTGACTTTAGCTTTTGATAGGAAGCCTAAGTTTAGTCCTATTTTAGGGCGAAACCCGTTGAAGTCATATTTAATCCAAAGAGGGATGTTTAATTGCTCGATTTTTAATTTACCGTCCTTAATATCAACTTCACCAAGGGAAATGTTGTTCACATTGCCAGTTAAAGAATTGATATAGGCACCTTGGAACGAGTAGTCGAGACCTGCTTCGACCCATAGTTGCTCGTTGAAGCCGTATTCGATAAAAGTTCCGAAGTGAAAGCCTGGACGATACCCTGTGGTAATTTCGGCGGTTCCTGTAATTCCTCCTATTGACACTGAGGCTTGGGGGTTGGAAACGCTGGACATTAAGAATCCCGCTTTAACGCCTACTTTAAACTCTTGGGCATTAGCGGTAATGATGGTGGCGAGTGCCACGGCAAAAGTGATAATTGTTTTTTTCATTTGTTATATGATTTAATGGGTTTTTAGAACTTATAACCTACACCTACTTGAATTATGCGGTTTTTGAATGTCAAAGAAGGGAAAGGTAATAATTCTTCACCTTCTTCAAATATTTGTTTTTGCTTAGTTGATAACTCGGTAAGACCTAAATTAAAGGTAGCATCGAAGAAGAGACCGAAGGGCAAGTTGTACTCAGCACCGATTCCTAAACCTATATCGAATTTTTTATTGGGGTCTAAGGAATATTTAAAAGAATGTATAGCAAACTGTTGCTCTTCAACTTTTACTTCAGCTTTGGTAAGGAAGCCTAAATTTACTCCTACTTTGGGACGGAAACCGGAAATGTCGTATTTTATCCAAATGGGGATATTGAATTGTTGGGTATTCCATTTACTACTATCCTTAAGGTCTGTTTTAACATCAGAAAAAACATTTCCATTTTTATCTTCTCTTATTACTTGATAGGAATTGATTTTAGCTCCTTGAAAAGCGTAGTCGAGTCCAGCTTCAACGAACCAGTGTTTATTAAAACCGTACTCTATAAAGCCTCCGAAATGAAAGCCTGGTTTAAAAACGGTATTATACTTAGTGGTTTCTACATTTCCTACGATGTTTGTTTCAGAATGTTTAAGTTCAGAAGTATTAGACAAGAGGAAGCCAGCCTTAGCACCCACTTTGAACTCTTGGGCACTGGCAGTAACGATGGTTGTAAGAACCACAACAAAAGCTATAAGTGTTTTTTTCATTTGTAATATATTTTAATGTTTTTTAGAATTTATACCCTACGCCTACTTGAATTACGCGGTTTTTGAATTTATCAGAAGTGGTAAAAACTAAATTATCATTGTTTTCTTCATCTCCTTTATTTGATAGTTCGGTGAGTCCTAAATTGAAGGAAGCATCGAAGAAGAGACCGAAGGGCAGATTGTATTCGGCACCAAAGCCTAAGCTTAGGTCGAACTTTTTATCAGGAGTTAAAGAACTGTCTAAGCTTGTACCGGCGTATTGTTCTAATTCTCCTTTAAACTCAGTTTTGGTAAGGAATCCTAAGTTCACGCCTACTTTGGGGCGGAACCCGGCGATATCGTATTTTACCCAAATAGGGACGTTGAGCTGTTGGGCATTGAGCTTAGCATTTTTAAAGTTCATTTCGTTTGTATTTACTACATCGCCATAGCTGTCTTTTTCAATCATTTCTAATGATTTGATTTTAGCGCCTTGGAATGCGTAGTCTACCCCAGCTTCAACAAACCAGTGTTTGTTAAACCCGTACTCTACAAAGCCACCGAAGTGAAAACCTGGTTTAAAAGCGGTATTGAATTTTTCATATTGTCTTGTTATACCTTCGGCTACTGGGCTTTCGGCAAAAGAAAGGTTCGACAAGAGAAAGCCCGCTTTAACGCCTACTTTAAACTCTTGGGCATTAGCGGTAATGATGGTGGCGAGTGCCACGGCAAAAGTGATAATTGTTTTTTTCATTTGTTATATGATTTAATGGGTTTTATTACAGTTATTAACGTCTGATTTTTCAAAGGAGTAAGCAGAAAGTAAATTAAATGAAGTGTGGTATAAAAAACTCTTTATTTTGCAAAGATACGAATTAATTGGAAAATAGGCAAATTTGGGAATTAAGAATTTTGAAAATGAGGTGCGAGGTCGTAGCACGGTGCGAGCCGCACGGGCAATAAGGGGAGATTGGTTAGGTTTGTTTGGACGAGTGGGACGAGTTGGACATTTCAGACTTGTTGGGGGAACTATCGAAAATTCTGGGGGGTTCAGAAGAGAGATGAGGAAGGAGAAAGGTTTCGGAGGAATTCAAAAGAGGTTTTTTAGGTAAAAGATAAAAGATGGACTGTGAGATGGGTATGGTTAGCTTATACAAAGCTTATAGGATGCTTATACGAATCTTGGACAATTGTTATACAAAAGGCGTATAAGTAATTGATTAATACTGTAATACCATAATGTCAATAATACCGAAAATAGGGTTTCGAGGCGAAAGAAAGAGGAAGAGGTGTTAGGCCTTAGGCAATAGGCAATAGGGGGAAATGGACGAATTACGAGGGACGAATTACGAGGAAAATGTGCAGAAGCCTCCCCCTAGCCCCCTCTGAGAGGGGGAGTGTAGTGACGGGAAAAGAGGGATAAACATCCCCCCTGCCCCCTTCAAAGGGGGAAATGCGATGCAAAAGCGACGGGGAACTTGTCGGACAAATCGGACAAGTAGGAGAGGCTTTGAGCACTTGGAGAAATTTGGAAGAACTCTGAGTATAGTCGCCGACTCACTTACTCGGTATTTGCTGATAAGCCTTAGAGAGAGGATAACATCCCCCTATTCACATACTCTGCTCTCGCAGTGCACATACCCAGCTGTGAGCCCTCGCTGGCTATCTCCAAAGGGGGAAATGTAGTGGCGGGAAAAGGGAGCGAGTGAAGATATTAAGAGGATGTATGACGAAAAAATAGAGGAAAAATATGATGATATGATGATGATATAAAGGTGGTATTTTAAGAGGTTTTGAGGAGATTTTTGGAGATTGCGTCTTTGAGGATAGGGAGGGCACTTTTTTCGATGAGCTTGGAGGCGGTGAGCAGGGTGATGATTTTGTGGGGTTTGAGCATTTCCAAGAAGGAGGCAAAAGCGGGGTTTACCAAGAGTTCTTGGGTATAATCTGCTTTGAAATCTTCGAATTTGCCGTCTTGATGATAGCGTTTGCGCAAAGCTGTGGAGGGGGCTACTTCTTTCGCCCAAAAATCTAAATGAAGCGTTTCTTTTTTGATACCACGAGGCCAGAGCCTATCGGCTAAGATGCGAAAGCCGTCATCGGGGCTTTCTGTTTCGTACACGCGTTTTAATTGTATTTCCATAAGATAAAATTATTACAAGTGTAAATCAAGGGTTGAATTAACTTATTGACTATAAATATCCCCCTCATTCACATACCCCGCCCTCGCTGGCTATCTTCAAAGGGGGATAACCTCCCCCTAACCCCCTCCAAAGGGGGAGTGTAGTGACGGAAAAAAAGGGAGAAACATCCCCCCTGCCCCCTTCAAAGGGGGAGATGCGATGAAGAGAACGTGAGAAAGCCTCCCCCTACCCCCCTTCAAAGGGGGAGTTGTGGCGATGGTCATCATAACTCATTATAAACCCTATATTATTGTTTTTCAAACCTTGATTCAGATTAGTGACAAGATAATTGCAAAAAATATACCAATTAGGAGTTAATGCTTAGTGATTAATGGTTAATGGTCAATGATTAAGAGACGGAGAAGGGCTGGTTGTGAGGGGTCGGAAATTTCGGACGGAGGTCAAGACAGGAGGAGGTTGTGACGGTTGTGAGTGGTAGGAGTATTGTAAGTGGTGTGCTTTAAAGATTAAAAGCGGCTCTTACTTCCTAAGGCTTTGGCTTTACTAAGCGCAGTTTTAGCTTCAGCCTCGCGCCCAAGTTCGTTGTAGAGCAAATACAAATCGTAGTAGATTTGGGCGTTTTTGGGTTCGTATTGCAAGGCTTCCTTTAAGATGTTTTCGGCTTTGTTGTTTTGAGCTTTGCCGTTGTAAAGCACCGCGAGGTTTAGGCGCAAGTAGTTCAGTTGTTTGTCTTTTTGCAGAGCGCGCTCGTAGAAACGAATGGCGTTATCGGTATCGTTAATCTTGACAAAATAGTCGCCTGCGGTAGCACTACCTAATGGAAAATCGGACTGTGAGAGCACGAACTCCTTATACTCTTGGTGCGCTTGTTCAAATCCGTTATAGACCTTGCAAGCCTCTAATCCTTTTTGGGTGAGCAAGGCATTAGCCGCGAGCATACGCACCGCCTTCACTTTATCGGTAAGTAAGGGCAACAAATCATTTTGATATAGGTTCAGAGGATATTCGCTAATAGCGACCACGGCACGATAACGCGTTTGTGGGTCGGCATTGTGGAGTTCTTTTTTAATAAGCGTAAAGCTTTTTTCAGAAGGGTGATTGCCGAGATAGTGAATGGCTCCTGCACGCACAATGGCGGGGGTAGTTTTGTCTTCTAACAGGCTACTGAGTGCGGTGATATTTCCTTTACTTCCTTTAATAAAATTTTCGGCAAAATGCGGTTTGCGCTGTTTGCCGTACCACTTGGTAACGGCTTGAGCAGCCCAGCCAGCAGTTTTATCGGTATGACAAGTGTTACAAGCATTGGGAGTATTGTATTTGGCGGACAAATCGGGACGAGGGACGTAGAAATTGTGGTCGTGGCGCACATCGTTGCCCATATAAGTGCGGGTGGGCATATGGCACACACGGCAATCGGTTTCGGCGGTGTTGCCTTTGTGGAAAGTGTGGGCTTCAGATGCATACTTAGGTGCGTGGCACTGTAAGCACACTTTGCTTCCTTCGGCTTTGAGCTTGCCTGTATGAGGCGAATGGCAAGAGGTACAGCGCACGTTTTGGTGGTACATTTTGCTTTGCAAGAAAGAGGAATACTTATAGTTTTCGCCGAGCACCTGTCCGTCGGGAAAATAGAGGTCGGTTACGGGCACTTCGGGGAGATATTCGTCCATTACCTCGGTTACCATAGCGTGGTGCTGGGTTACCTCTCCCCTACGGGTATGGCAAGGCATACAGGCGTTGAGTTCTTGTGTTTGCGAGGTGAGCGGGAATGTGCGCGTTTTTCCGTTACTTTGGGCGTGCGTTTTGGCTCCTCCGTGGCAGGACTCGCAACCTACGGTGAGTTCGCTATAAGTAGTGTGATAGGAGTCGGTATAAGGGTTGAGATTTTTTTGGAGGTTGGTGCTATGGCAAGAGGCACACATTAGGTTCCAATTCTGTCCTGCTTGCGTCCAATGGAGGTAATCATCAGGGGGGATGGTCTCGCCGGCGTATTGGTGGAACCATTTATTTTGACGGCTGTCCCACGACTGACGGAATACTTGTTTTTTGCCGTTAGGGAAATCGGTGATATACTGTTGGAGGGGGTAATAGCCGAAGGTATACAGTACCTCATAATCTTTGTAAGAACCATCTTCGCTTTGTGTATTAATAAAAAATTTGCCATTGCGCTTGAAGAAACGAGAGGTAATGCCGTCGGCGGAGTAAGAGGTGTTATTGAAGTTGCCAAGCACGGTGGTATCATTAGCGATTTGCATTGCTTTGTGATGGTCAGAAAGTGACCACTCAGTATATTCTTTCGCGTGACATTGCTGGCAGGAAGCTGAGGCTGCATAGCTTTGAGGAGCTTGGTTAGGAACTTCGTCTACGGGGGTATAGGGTTCGTGATTAGTGTTTTTAAAAAAGAGAAAGGCAAAGCCAGCAAGGCATAATAGAGAGACTGCAGCTATCAATAGTTTTTTTGACATAAAGAAACATTTAGGCGGTTTTGTTACAGCGGGGCAAAGGTACAAAATAAAGATGAATGAGAGATAAGGAAAGGCGAGAAAAATATAACAATCTGTAAGATTTTGTTATTAGTGATTCATAATTCGCAATTTTTTACTAATTTTGCGCCCTAAAAAATTAAAGCAGAAAGATGATAAAGCTATTGTATACGTGGGCTTTTTTCTTGTTAGCAACACTCTCGGTTATTGCACAGAATATAGAAGTCACAGGGACTATAAAAGATGAGAAAGGCGAGCCTATAATAGGTGCTGTTGTTCTTGTAAAAGGGACACAAAGAGGAACCTCAGCAGATATGGACGGGAATTATACTATCCAAGCCAAAGTGGGAGAAACATTGAGTTTTTCGACCTTAGGAATGCAGACGGTAGAGCGGAAAGTAACCGCTACAACCAAGCAATTGAACATAGTGCTTAAAGAAGATGTAGAAGAGCTTGAGGAGTTAGTGGTTACGGGCTATGGAGCTCCTAAGATAGCGCGAGTCGTACTGTAGCACAAGTAGAACAAGTACAAGGCAAAGACATTGCACAAGCTCCTACTGCCAACGTAACCGATGCCTTGCAAGGACGTATTGCGGGTTTGGTGATTAATAATACTAATGGTAGCAGTAGTGGCTCCCAAATCACTATTCACGGTTTCAATGACTTCCAAGGAGCTTTTACAGGAAAAACAGGCATTAACAATATAGATCCTTTAGTGATAATGGATGGGGTAGCTGTAAGTGCTAACACTCTCAACACCTTTAATGCTAACGACTTTGAAAGCGTTACCGTACTCAAAGACGCTGCCTCTACTTCTATCTATGGAGCGCGTGCTGCCAATGGCGTCATACTCATTACTACCAAAAAAGGTCGCAGAAATGAGCGTGTATGAACGTCACTATCAGTCACCAGTTAGGATTTTCAGCTCTTACCAATGCCAGCCGTAAGTTCTTCGATAATATGATGTCCCCTCGTGAGTATTTGGAATTTTGGGGGCAAAGAGACCCTCGTTCTGTTCGTAACGTAGCTGGAATTACTGGTACTACTGAGGCCGATACTCAAGCTGCCGTAGAAAAAATATTAGCCGAGAACCCTTATAACACTCGTTAGGATAAAATCTTCTTCCGTGATTTTGTGCCATTGAACCGTACTGATGTATCGGTTTCAGGAGGGTCTAACAACACTTCCTACTACATTTCATTAGGCCATTTTACTCAAGAAGGTTCTAATAATCCAGCTTCTAACCATACGCGCTATACCCTCAATGGTAGCATTGATACCCAAATTACCCAATGGCTGAAAATGGGACTATCATTTGCTGCAGGACATAACGAGCGCGAAGGAAGTGGTAACGATAGTAATGCAAGGGTAACTGCTTTACCTTTGTACTCCCCTACCAATCCTGATGGCACTCGAAAAGACTATATTTCTAACATCACAAGAAGTAGTTCTTCAGGATTTTATCACCCTGAGTACTATGCTGAAAAGCACCCCTCTTTTAGCTTAGGAGATGATTTTTTGCCCAGTATGTACCTCACTATTGAACCTATTAAAAATCTCATTTTTAAAACGCAAGGAGGTATACAGTACTCTTATAGCCAAAATGAAAATAAAGAATTGCCTTCTTTTATAAATTATCGCCAACGCAATCCTGCACCTATTACCAATCCATCTACCTCTTATAGTAGCAATAGGTCGCTGAGAAAAACACTCACCATACCTTAGAATACCGATTTAGATTGGGTAAACATCATAGCTTCAATGCCCTCTTAGGTCAAGAATCTGTTGAAAATAGTGCTGAAGGCATTTCAATAGTTACTTATGGACAACCTGCAGATGGACTTTCTATGATTTCTCACGGCAATAAAAATAAGTCTATAGACAACAGCAAAACTGTGAGCACTTTAAACTCTTTCTTTAGCCGATTAGAGTACTCCTATGACAGTAAGTTTTTCTTAGATTTATCTGCCCGCCGTGATGGCTCATCAGCTTTTGGTCGCAATAACCAATATGGTAATTTCTGGGCAATAGGGGCAATGTGGAAAATCAAACAAGAGAACTTCCTCAAAGATGTAAAATGGCTTACCGACTTGAACTTGCGCTTCAGTACGGGTAGCTCAGGTAACGCAGGTGCAGGAAGTTACAACCACCTTACTACTATTGAGGCCGACTATTACTATGATCAAAAAACTGCCTACTCTATCTACAGGTTAGGAAATCCTAATTTAGGATGGGAAAAACAGCGAAAAACTTCTGTAGGTGTCAATGGTTTAACCGAAGCACTTCGTTAAGTGTTGATTACTATGACCGTGAAACTTATGAAATGCTCACCAGCCGAATAATCAATACGGTGAGTGGTTTTACTCAGCTCTTTGATAATGCAGGTGGAATGCGAAACCGTGGTGTCGATATTACCTTGTCATCAGTGGTTTATAAAAGTCCTAATGAAGACCTCTCCATTCGCCCTTACTTTAACCTCAATTACAATAAACAAGAACTCACCTCCCTTTTCACCGATAGAGAATGGTTTGTAGCATCAGGGCGTGGACTTGGTTATAAATTAGGACGTCCGTTAGAATGGGCTGCTGTGATCCGCAAAGGTGTAAACCCCACTACAGGTCAAACTGAATACTACGTGCCTGGCGAAGACCGTATGGAACAAGTAACTGATGATAACAACGTAACCAGTACTTATAATGCTGCCAATTTGATACAAACTACCGGTAAGAAAATGCAGGCTCCTATCAATGGTGGGTTCGGTTGGAATATAGGCTATAAAACTTTTACCTTAGATATGGCCTTCTCTTTCTCATTGGGCAAATGGATGAGAAATGAAGACGTAATGTATACAGAAAACCCTGGCCGATTTGGCGCTTACAACCTCAGTCGTAATGTCCTCGACTATTGGAAACAAGCAGGCGATGACACCCGCCTCCCAAGAATCAATAGCAGCATATTCGTTCAATCTAACGACTCTTGATTGATTCAAGACGCTTCGTTTATGCGACTCAAAAGCATTTCACTCAGCTATCGCTTACCTAAAGAAGTGATCGACCAAATTAAACTTTTCCAAGGTTTGCGCCTCTATGCAACGGCTCGTAATATCTTTACTCTTACCAAATATGAAGGTGCCGACCCCGAGTTCGGAAGCGCAATTTCATTAGGCGGATACCCTCCTTCACGCCAATTTACCTTAGGAGTAGAACTTAGTTTTTAATACACAAAAAATAATGAAAAAAATATATCAAATATGCCTTGCGGTAGCTGTAACACTCTCTGTAACCAGCTGCTTCAAACTCGACCAAGAACCTTATGTAGAGTTAAGCCAAAAAAACTCATTCCAAACCCCTCAAGACGCTCAGTTTTGGGTTAACGGAATGTACAATAATTTAAGAGCTAATTTCTACGGAAGCGCTATGTATGCTTCCGATATCCAAACCGATTATTTGAATTTAGCACGCCGCTCTGGCGATACTGATATCCAAAGAGATTTGCACAACTGGTCTCTACTCACCTCGTCCAATGCTACGCTTCTGTCAATCTGGCAAAGATATTTTAGAGCAATACAAGATATCAATATGGCTATTGAAGGTATTCCTTCTATTCCTATCTCTACACAATATACTGCCTCCGAAACCGCTCAAATCAATCGCAATATGGGGGAACTATACTTAGGAAGAGCCTTCTATCACGCCTATTTGCTCACCCATTATTGCCTTTTTAACGACCAGAGTTCCGCTTATGGATTGCCTATAATGGATCACTTTATGACAAGTGATTTCCCCGCGCGTAGCTCTGTAAGTGAAACATTTGATTTTATCTTAGCCGATATCACTCGTGCCGAAAATCTCTTAAGTAACGTAACAGGAACCCCTGGATTGTATACCTTTTCTAAAGATGCCGCAACAGCCCTCAAAGCGCGTGTAATGCTCTACAAAGGTGATTGGGCAGGTGCTTATGCTGCCGCTACCAGCTTGATAACCGCAAACAGATACCCCCTCACCACCACCGAAAGCGCCCTTACTACCGTATGGGCTAATGACGGCTCTGCCGAAAGTATTACCCTTTTAGTAGCAAGATACGCTGTAGGAAGTGAAGCTGAACTGCCTGAAAGGATGAATGTCTATATAGGTGAAGAAAAAAGCTATATCACAGGGCTTGTAGTCAATTATTTCCCTATTATGATTCCTACACAAACTTTTGTAGATCTCTTCGACTCTGCTGATATCAGGAAAAATGTATATATAAAAGATTTGTGGGCAAACTACGGCTCAACCAGATATTCAAACATCTATTTAGCTTATAAATTTCCCGATAACGATGTCTTGAAAAATAGTCCAAGAGATGACCCTTCCTACTTGCACCGTCCTAAAATCTTCCGCGTAGCCGAGCAATACCTCATTGCCGCCGAAGCCGCTTATAGGTTGGGTGACCAAACCAATGCACAAACCTATTTGAACCAACTCCGTACCGCTCGCGGTATCGGTAGCGTTACCTATAGCGATTTGTGGACTGAAATACAAAACGAGCGCAGCCGTGAACTTTGCTTTGAAGGCTATCGTATGATTGATATCAAACGTTGGGGATTGGGCATAGTACGTGGCACCCCTCAAAACGTCAATCTTTTAGTAAACGATGACCCTACAAACCTATACGAACTGAACGTACCAGCAGGAAATGCTCAACTTTACAAACTCTCTTGGCCACTTCCTCCTGATGATGTTCAAAATGAAAACGGTAAATGGCAACAAAACCCAGGTTGGTAACCTAAATATAATAAAAAATAGGCTGTCTAAGATTTTTAGACAGCCTATTTATTTTATGTAATTTCTATTTTATTTCCAGAAGAAAAAGGCAATTACCGAGATAAAAATAACCGCTAATATATTCAGTACAAAGCCCGCTTTCACCATATCGCGTTGTCCTACTTTGCCAGTGCCATAAGCAATTGCGTTAGGCGGGGTAGCCACGGGCAACATAAAGGCACACGAAGCTCCCAAACCTATGATGAGTGCCAACCCCAGCGGATTGAGTCCCATATTTTCGGCTACCGAAATAAAGATAGGCACCAAAAGAGCTGCACTGGCCGTGTTGCTGGTGAACTCGGTGAGGAAGATAATAAAAGTAGCCACTACCAAACCGATGATGAAATAATTGCTATCGGCGATGAGGAATTGTACTGATTCCACCAAAGCTTTGCTCGCTCCTGATTGAGTGAGGATAACGCTTAATGAGAGTCCACCGCCGAAGAGCATTAGCACGCCCCAATCGGTGTGTTCTTGTATTTGTTTCCACTCGGCTACGCCAAATAAGCACACGAACACCGCAGCGATCATCGCTACTACTGCATCGAAATCTTTGATTTTTTCAATGCCCACAAGCGAAGTGAACGTCTCATTGATAGGGTCACCGAAAATCCAGCATAGGGCTGTAACGGCAAAAATGAGAATGGTGAGATATTGCTTGGTATTGAGCTTTTGACTTACCTGCTCGGTTTCTACTTTGAAGTTCAGTTTAGGGCGAAATACCACGTACATTGTGCCAATCATCAAAGGGAACAAACCTAAGAAAGTAGGCATCCCGTAGCGCAACCACTGGGCAAAAGTAATGTGTAATTGCGAAGCGACAATAGCATTCGGCGGACTGCCCACTAAGGTAGCCATCCCGCCTATACTCGCGCTATAGGCAATCCCCAAGATCACAAAGGCGTAAGTGCCCTTGTTGCTCTCGTAATCGATATTCTTGAGCAACCCGATAGCCAAAGGGATAATCATAGCTGCGGTGGCTGTATTGCTAATCCCCATAGAGAGCAAGGCTGTAACCAAAAAGAGAAGGAAAACCGCTAAGAGGAAGTTACCACGCGCCAAGGCAATCACCCTGTGAGCGATGTACTTGTCCAGTTGCTGTACACTAAGCGCTGTAGCAATGGCAAAACCTCCAAAGAAGAGGAAGATAGTAGGGTTGGCAAAGGCTTGCAACGCACTTTTAGTGGTTTCTAAGCCCAAGAGTATCGCCGCCACAGGCACTAAGAGTGCTGTGATGGTAATGTGAATGGCTTCGGTAAGCCACAAAATCGCTACAAAGGTCAATAAAGCCAAACCTTTGTTAGTAGGGTCTTCATAAGGAAGTACCGTATAGAGCAAGATGCTCACCGCCAAAGCGATGGCAATAATCACAGAACTTTTGATGTGTTTGGTTAGCATATTATTTAGGTTTTAGTTAATTTACTGTGGTATTAGGGATTTATTTTCACCGCGTACCCCATTCCTCTTCCGAGACAATTACAACCCCCTTTTGTAACAAGAGATTGTTCGGTAAACTAATTTCTTCACCTTCTGCAGTCTTCAAAAGGGTATAAAAAGATTTTATATCTACTATTTTAGCCTCAATAGGATAGTCCTTATCTAAAATCTTAATTATATTTCCTATCCTAAACGGAGAAGAGAAGAACACGATGATACCAGCTGTAATATTGCTCAGTATCGACCATTGGGCGAAGAACGCTACCCCTATAACGGTAAGCACCGAAGTGACGAACAGGAAGAGCTGTTCGGTTTTTATTCCCCAGATAGAAACGATTGTAAGAACAGCCAACGCATAGATAAAATAGTCAATATACTTCTTTACCAAATGAGTACGGTTCACACCTAATCCTGCGCGTTTGCCAAAGCGTTCAATGATAGAGTTCACCAAATAGCGTAAGGCGGTAAAGACCACCAAGGCAATGGCAGTAGCGATAATTTGGTATAGATAATTGTGTATATAGTCCATATTACTTCGCGATATTCACGGCGCGGGTTTCGCGGATGACCGTTACTTTCACTTGACCAGGATAGGTCATATCAGTTTGGATTTTTTGTGAAAGGTTGAATGATAGTTCAGCGGCTTTATCGTCGGTTACTTTTTCGCTTTCTACGATTACGCGCAACTCGCGACCGGCTTGGATAGCGTAAGCTTTCTTCACACCTTGGAAAGTGAAGGCAGCATCTTCGAGGTCTTTGAGGCGTTGGATATACGAATCAAGTACTTGACGGCGTGCTCCTGGACGAGCCCCGCTGATAGCGTCGCACACTTGTACGATAGGCGATAGCAATGAAGTCATTTCAATCTCGTCGTGGTGAGCCCCGATGGCGTTGCACACTTCGGGTTTTTCTCCGTATTTCTCAGCCCATTCCATACCGAGGAGTGCGTGAGGGGTTTCGGTTTCTACTTGAGGCACTTTCCCGATGTCGTGGAGGAGTCCGGCGCGTTTGGCGAGTTTAGGGTTCAAGCCCAATTCGGCAGCCATTACGCCACAGAGTTTGGCTACTTCGCGTGAGTGTTGCAAGAGGTTTTGACCGTAGGATGAACGGTACTTCATACGGCCTACGCATTTCACCAATTCGGGGTGCAAACCGTGGATACCGAGGTCGATCACGGTGCGTTTGCCTATTTCTACGATTTCTTCTTCTATTTGTTTGGTAGTTTTTTCTACCACTTCCTCAATGCGAGCAGGGTGGATACGGCCGTCGGTTACGAGTTTGTGCAATGAAAGGCGAGCGATTTCGCGGCGTACCGAGTCGAAGCAAGAGAGAATAATGGCTTCGGGGGTGTCATCTACGATAATTTCCACTCCAGTAGCAGCTTCAAGAGCGCGGATATTGCGACCTTCACGACCGATGATGCGACCTTTTACCTCGTCGGATTCGAGGTTGAATACTGATACACAATTGTCTACCGCTTCTTCAGTGCCTATGCGCTGAATGGTGTTGATGATGATTTTGCGCGCCTCTTGGTGAGCGGTGAGTTTGGCTTCTTCAATGGTATTTTGGATATATGCCATCGCATCGGCTTGGGCTTCACTGCGCAAGGAATCAGTGAGTTGCTTTTTAGCTTCTTCAGCTGACAAACCTGAGATAACTTCCAACTGTTGCACCTGACTTTTGTGTAAGCGGTCTATTTCTTCTTGTTTCTTGTCGAGCGAAAGCAAGCGGTGGTCAGCCTCTTGGTTTTTAGTCTCTAATTCGTCTTTTAGGCGTTTATTTTGTGCCAATTCATTAGACACTTGCGATTCCTTATCACGGATACGTTTCTCAGCCTCTGCCATTTTCTTATCTTTGGCATTAATTGTTTTTTCGTGTTCGGCTTTTAGTTCGAGAAACTTTTCTTTAGCTTGGAAAATTTTGTCTTTTTTAATATTTTCGCCTTCAGCTTTAGCGTTTTTCAGAAGAATGTCGGCTTCATTCTTAGCGTTGAGAATGATTTTTGAGGCATTCTTCTTTTCCAGCACTTTGGCGATGACAAACCCTATGGTTAGGGCAATGATAAAAACTGCAATACTTATAATAATTGTACTATCCATCTTTGTTGTTTAAAAAATAATATATTGATATAAAAAATGCCTATATTGATTAGAGTGTTTCACGTAAAACTCTGAAAAACAGGTTTAGGGATACTCAGTGGGGCAAGTATCCGGCTACGAAGACCGGCACGCTTTAGCCGCTGCAACTCACCCTTTTGTGAAATGTTAATGTTGAGTTTACCGAAAGGACAATCAATATAGGCAGTAAGTTTTCTATGTAAAAGAACGTGTGTTTAACCTATTTGGTTCAAGGTGTTATACACCTGCTTTAAGGTTTCTTTGAGGGCTTCATCTTCGTGTGTTTCATTTAGCTTGGCTTGTTCTATTTGCCTTGCCAAAGCGATAGCACACATTGCTAAAGCATCTTGTTTATCGCGCAATTCATAAACTGTTTCAAATTCTTGAATCATATCGTTTATTTTCTTGGCGGCTTTTCTAAATCCCTCTTCTTGTTGTGGAGCAATGGTTAAAGGATATAGCCTATCGGCTACCGAAAGTTTAATTCTCAATTCGTCCTGTTCCATTGCTATTGTTTTGTGAGCTGAGCAATACACGCATCTATTTCGCGAATGAGTGTATTGATTTTTAATTTGGTTTCTCTCTTGTGTTCTTTACTGCCCAATATACGGTTGGCGATGGCGAGTGTTTCGTTCTTCTCCTTTAGTGTAGCAATAGTGCCTTCAAGCGACTGTTTCTCACTGCGAAGCTCATCAATGGTGTGTTTTAGCTTGCCATTTTCATCCTTAAGACTATTGAATTTGGTTTGTAAGGCAATAGCTTTTTCTTCTAATAACGCTACCAATTGTTTTAAATCACTCATCAAACAGCGAACTTTGTATATTTGGGGCAAAAATACACTATTTTTTTTGAAAAAACAATTATTTTTAGTAAATAAATGAAACCTACAGGCGTAAAGTTTTCATAATCAGCATAAAAAAGGACTTCTATGTTTTAAAGAAAGTGATACCTGAGCTTCGTTATAAACAAAATCTCTTGTTTGTATTATACGTTGATAGTTTCTCACTGCTTAGCCTTAACTTTGCTATTTTGCCAATAAGTAATTTACCGCAGTAGCGGCTGCGTGTAATCCAAAAGCTGCTGGCATAAAGCTAATAGTGCCGTAAAACGATTTCTTATAATCTAAACCCTCGGTGCGTTGCATAGTATCTTTAGAAACGATTTCGGAAGAGAATACAGCTTTGATACCAGAGTGTATACGCTCGTTCTTGAGGCGTTTACGAATAAACTTCGCCAGCGGACAGTTATAGGTTTTCATAAGGTCGGTTACTTTAATTTGAGAGACATCGGTAGCGCCCCCCGCACCCATACAGCTCACGAGCTTTACGTGTTTGCGTTTAGCTGCAAGTATAAGGTTCAGCTTAGGGGTAATACTATCAATACAATCAATGACATAATCGAACTCTGGGGCTACGATTTCCCAAGCGCGCTCAGGGGTGAGAAATTCGTGAATGACGGTGAGTTTCAGCTTGGGGTTGATGTCGAGAAGGCGAGCTCTCATTACCTCGGTCTTTGCTTGCCCTACCGTAGAATGAAGCGCAGGCAACTGGCGATTGATATTAGAAAGGGCAACGGTATCACCATCGACAATGGTAAGAGCGCCCACGCCTGCACGAGCTACAAATTCGGCAGCATAGGAGCCCACACCTCCTAAGCCTACAATAAGGATATGGGCTTTCTGCAAAGTAGCGATGCCTTGTTGTTTAATTAAAAGTTCTGTACGTTCTAACCAATTATTGTTCATATTCAAAAAAAGCCCCATCGCAATGGAAGGGGCTTATAATTCACTTTGTACTTGCAAGCAAGTACACTTTTTACTTTTTAAACAATTCAGAATGACTCCCAAGCCTCATCAAATAAATTACTTTTTCTTCATTATCTTGTATCCATATAATAAGAAAGTCTCCTTCTATATGGCACTCTAAACAGCCTTTATATTGCCCTTTTAGATAATGAGGCTTCATATCATTAGGAATACCTTCTACTCCTTTCCTCTGTAAAATATCAATTACACTAAGAACTTTTTCAATCTTCTTAGAGCTATTGTTATATCTTTTTTTGTCTTTTTTGAAAGCTACAGTTGCTACAACATCAAAAATTATTTCTTCTTCTTCTTCAAAGCTGTTCATCATCTATATCTTTAAAAAGCTGTCTAACATCTTTATATCTTTTCATAAGGTGACCTTTTTCTTTCACCTCCAGAAAAGCGTTATGTGTTTCCTCGTTAGGAATAGCTGTTTCAATAGGATATGTCTTTTTTCCTTCTTTTTTACTCAAAAGAACTGTTTTTACTTTGAACTTTTCGAACAAACTTAAGAAAGTAGGAAAGTCAGCTTCTTTGATAGTTGCTTGTAATGTGATTGTATTCATAATACTACTATTTTTCGGCAAAAGTATAAAATCTTTTTTATTTAACAAAGTATTATTTACTTCTTCAAAAAAACCTGCTTATAATAAGGGGCTTTTACTCTTTTTAAGCACTAATATTTGTGTAAAAGATAAATTCCTAAATCTTCTTTACTCTTCTTTCGTGGCGACCGCCTTCAAAAGGGGTGTTGAGAAAAGTGTTGGCTATTTCTACGGCTTGTTCAATGGCTGTAAAGCGTGCGGGAATACTGAGCACATTGGCATCGTTATGGGCGCGGGCAAGAGCAGAGAGCTCTTTCGTCCAACATACCGCACATCGCACGTGTGGGTGCTTGTTAACCGTCATTGCAATGCCGTTACCACTACCGCAAATCACAATACCAAGGTCGGCTTTGTTTTCTTCTAAGGCTTTGGCTACTGCGTGACCAAAATCGGGGTAGTCTACACTTTCAGAAGTATCAGTTCCGCAGTTCAATACTTCTATGCCTTTGCTTTCCAAATTGGCTACAATGGCTTTTTTATAATCGACTCCAGCGTGGTCGTTTCCTATGGCTATTTTCATTTTTTTATAATTAAATTATTAATTGCTTTTTATGTATTGTTTGTAGGCTTCACGTAGGGCATCGGCTTGGGTTTTATTGGGGCTTTGGGTGTACATATCGTCGAAGTAAGCAAAAGACACTACTTTGGTTACTTTGGGGATAGAAAGAGCGGTGGTGAGCTGTTGTTTGACTCTATCGAAAGTGGCGGGATAGAAAGGTACCTGGCCATTAGGAGAGGCAAAAGTTTCGAGGTCTGACCAAAATACGCCTTTGTAGTTTTTGTTTTCCTCGAATAATCCGCGTTGGGCAGCTTCATAATAGCTGGCAAGGCGTTCGAGGGTTACGTGTTGTGCCCCTACCCCATCTTGTAACATTATGATTTGCAGGTTACTCTTAGCGAGTTCTGCCATAAAATGCTGTAACTGTTCGGGAGACGAAAGTGCACTGTTCCAAAAAGCAGCAATTGAAACAGGCTTATTATTCAGCTGGTGCAAATGATTGGAAATGGGATCTATAAAAACTTCTCTAAAGAGAGCGATTTTATCATCGGTATTATAGGCATAAGGCTCGGGTTCGTGTGGGATATACCAACCTTTGAAGGCTGGGTGAGCTCCAAACTGTTTCTGAATATCTGTGGCAATGGCAATACAATAGTTGGCTTGAGTTTGTAGCCACGCTCTATCGGTTTGATGTTGCCAATAACTTTCATCAAAGAGTAAGCCTATGTGTACTTCTATGCCCTTGCGCTGAGCTGAAGCAAGAATGCGTTGTAGGGTAGGTTTGATTTTGGTGGTAGTAAAGTTATTGTTTGAGTCGAACCAAGTGAGGTTATTAGAAGGATTTATATATCCTATGTATTGCACGATGAGGGTGTTCATACCCAAGTCTTTTATTTCGCCTAAGAAGCTATCCCATTGTGCTTCGCTCCAATCGCCTTTGCCAAAAAGCTGTACAAAGGTGCCTGTGAGGGCTTTTTTGTCTAAAGGAGAAGAAGGAAACTCAGGGAGCACACAGCCTCCTGGTTCAGAGTTATTAGTTTTGGTACAGGAGAGTGATAGCAAAGTACCTAAGATGGTGAGGAGTAAAAATATTTTTTTCATATTATTGATGTTTTTTTGGCAAAGGTAGGAAGTAATTAGGAAATGAGCAAATGAAAAGAGTCAAAAATAGTTATTGGGCTGTCGGATTTTTCGGATAATTCAGATAATTCAAAGGTGCGAGGTCGTAGCACGGTGCGAGGTCGTAGCACGACAGGCTGTAAAGGGGAGATTGGTTGGAGGAGTCGGACAAGTCGGACATTTCAGACTTGTTGGAGAAAGTTTCAAAAATTCTGAGGGGGTCTGAAGGAAATAACCTCCCCCTAATTCACTTACTCCGCTATCGCGGACAACCCTCAGAGAGGGGGAGTATGTGATGGAAAATGGGATATTGGCGTTGTAGAAAAAAACGAAGAAGTTCGGAAGAGAGTTTTTAGGTAAAAGATAAAAGTAAAAGGTAAAATGGGTATGGTTAGCTTATACAAAGCTTATAGGATGCTTATACGAATCTTGGACGATTGTTATACAAAGGGCATATAAGTAATTGATTCATACTGTAATACAATAATACTAAAAATGCCAATAATGGGGTTTCGAGGCGAAAGAAAGAGGAAGAGGTGTTAGGGTTGTGACAGTTATTATTGTTGTATAAACATCTTTTTAGTATTGTATAAACATCCCCCCTGCCCCCTCAAGGGGGGAGATGTGATGGAGAGAATCCGAGAAAAAAATGGAGAAAACCTCCCCCTATTCACATACTCTGCTCTCGCTGTGCACATACCCAGCTGTCGCTGGCGACCTCCAAAGGGGGAATGTAGCGACGGAAAGGGGAAGTGAAAAATTAATAGATTAGAAAATTAGTGAGAGAGACTTAGGGAGAGCTGTCGGACAGGGCAGAGGGGACGGACTTATCTAACGAGTGACTTGCTTATTCACAAATTGGTTCATTGACAAAAATGTTGTATCTTTGCCCAAATTTTTAACTCATCACTCTCAACTAATAACTAAATAAAGTGAACGAATTAACATTAGAACTTACTGACGTGAGCGCACAGGTATTCTGTGGCGAGGACGAAAACAATATCAAATACATCAAAACGCTATTCCCGAAGCTGAAAATCGTAGCGCGGGGCTCAAAACTCATTGCCTTTGGCGAAGAACAGCTACTGAAAGATTTCCAAAAGCAAATAGAAAAGCTCATTGCGTACTGTGCTAAGTACAACCGCCTTGATGAACGCGCTATCGATAGTATTCTCTCGGCTACCGATGCTGAGAAAACCGAAAAAGTGCGCGAGGAGGACATCATCGTACACGGGGTGAGCGGTAAGATTATTCGTCCGCAAACCCAAAACCAAGTGAAACTCGTGGAGCTGATGCGCAAGAACGATATGGTATTTGCCGTAGGTCCTGCGGGTACTGGTAAGACCTATGTGGGCGTAGCCTTGGCGGTGAAAGCCCTCAAAGAAAAACAAGTACGCCGCATTATCCTCACCCGTCCAGCGGTAGAAGCAGGCGAGAACCTCGGCTTCCTCCCTGGTGACCTCAAGGAAAAACTCGACCCCTATATGCAACCACTGTACGATGCCTTGCGCGATATGATTCCCGGTGAAAAGCTGAACGCCTTTATCGAAGCGGGCATCATTGAGATTGCTCCCCTTGCCTTTATGCGCGGACGCACGCTTGACAATGCTTTTGTAATTCTCGACGAGGCGCAGAACACCACACACGCCCAAATGAAGATGTTCCTCACCCGTATGGGGCGCAATGCCAAGTTTATGATCACTGGCGACCCCGGTCAGATTGACTTACCCCGCAAAGTATCCTCAGGCCTCAAAGAGGCAATGCTCATTTTGCAGAATGTAGAGGGTATCGCCTTCCTACACCTCGACGATAAGGACGTAGTGCGCCACCCACTCGTACGGAGCATTATTGAGGCGTATAAGACGGTGGAGAACAATGAGTAAGTCGTAGCACGACAGGCAGTGCGAGCCACACAGGCAAGTCGTAGCACGACGAGCAATTAGAACTTTGGCAAAGTTTATACCTCAATTCCAACCTTTACAAAAAATCTTCGTTTATAGAGAGGAAAGAGGAAGAAATGGACTTTCTTCCTCAAAAAATAATCAAGAAAAGATAATTGATAATCAGTGTAATGAGAAAATAATGGCATAAGAACGCTAATTTAATGGTACTTTGTATTGCACAATACCTTTGTTTGTTGTATATTTGCACCGAGAAATTAATTAGATTACATTTAGTAACCAAAAACCATATAAAAATGAAAAAGATTATCCTATCACTGCTATTAGCAGTAACAGCAAGTAGCTTCGCACAATCTTCTTTTAAAGGTACTTTAGTAGGAACTGACCAACAGCCCGTGAGTGCTGCTAATGTACTCCTAATGTCCCTACCTGATTCTACGCTCGTGAAAGGGGCTATTAGCAATGAACGCGGTGTGTTTGAACTGCCCAATCCCGCTGAGGGTAAGAAAGTAATCCTCAAAATCACACATTTGGAATATCAGGATAAGGTGCTAACACCCTCGGGGAGTAACTTGGGCACTGTTGTTTTAACCCCTGCTACCAATCAGTTAGGCGAGGTGGTGGTAACGGCACGTCGCCCGATATTAGAACAAAAGGGTACGCGCATCAGTACCAATGTGGCGCAATCGACCTTGCAGAACCTACCCAAAGCCGAAATGCTTATCAACTTCTTGCCTGGAGTGAGCACTTCCTACACCGGTGGAGGTTATGAGGTGTTTGGCAAAGGCAATCCTATCTTCTACATCGATAACCGCAGGGTGCGCAATTTAGATGAGGTGAATCAGCTATCGCCCAAAGATATTGAGAGCATAGAGCTGGAAACCCAACCTGGTGCAGAACACGACAATACGGTGGGTGCGGTAATCTATATCAAACTGAAAAAGAAACAAGGTGATGGACTGAGTGGGTCGGTTGAAAATGAAAATTATGTGTTAAAAAAAGGAGCCTTAATAACTACTTGGCTTAGTCTCAACTACCGCAAAGGCAAAACCGACTGGTTTACTACTATAGGCAACTTCAACAATTTCAACAAGAAAAATGCCGACCTCTATCAGGATTTGCAAGTACATACCCAAAGTAATGATTGGCGCGTGACAAGCGACGAAACTAATAGGAGTAATGCCAAAGGAATAAATGCTAAAATAGGGGTAGCTCACGAGATTTCCGATAAACATTCCATAGGCGCAAGTGTGAGAGGAAGTGTAGAACCTTGGATAGGACACAGGTTTAGCACCCAAGAAACCGCTACCTTCAAAAATAACCTCCTTACAGCCAAAGGGCTCAATGAATACGACCGCTTTAGCCAAGATAAAAAGTTAAGCATTAATGCTTATTACGAAGGTAAACTTACCGACAAACTGAAACTGCAAACCGATGTAGATTATATCGGTCAGCGTTCCGATAACACTTCCGATGTTGTGGAGCGCAACCTCCTCAACGCAACCTCTCGTAACGTGCATACCCATCCCGATGCTGCTTCCGATTGGTGGGGACTCAAAACTACTTTCTTGCAAACCCTTGGCAAGGGCGCTATAAACTATGGCGTAGAGGCAAGCGACCTGCATCGCACTGAGGATTATACCGATAATGTGCTTTCGGCTTCGGATATTAAGAATACCGAAACACGCTCGGCTGGTTTTGTGAGTTTCTCTTACCCTATCAAAAAAGTGAGTTTGAAACTCGGTACGCGCTACGAGTACGCCGACTTTGGTTATTACGAAAACGGACAAAAAAGCCCCGTAAAAAGCAAGACCTATCGCGATTGGTTGCCCAATATTTCTATCGCATTCCCTTGGGATAAAACTCAACTGACTTTTAGTTATGCACGCAAAATCAAACGTCCGGCTTTTTATGAGCTCAGCGACTACAACACTTATAGTTCTCCTTTCTTGTACAATCGCGGAAACCCATATATTGTGCCTCAGCTTACTGATGAATGGAATGCCTTGGCTACTTATGGTCCTATTTCGGCTTCGGTAAGTTATTCGAATATTCACAAGGGTATCTATTCCGATTACCAACTCTCAAGCATCAATCCCGATGCCGTTGAGAAAACCCTTCGCAATTACGATGATTTTAGCGTACTGAAATGCGTACTCAATGCGCAAACCCAAATAGGAAAATGGATGCCTAAGCTCACCCTTACTTACGGAAAGCCTTTTGCAAGTAATGTGTTTTACACCAATAAAGGTAGGTTTATGGTAGAATGGATGAACCAAATCACCCCTACTGAAAATTGGTTAATCTTAGCGATGTTTATTTATGCAAGCAAAGGTTCAAACCGAGAAGCCTACGCCTACAAAGATATGAGCGGAATAGTCGTAGGGGTTGCCCGTATGTTCTTCCACCAATCGCTTACGGTGTATACCGTAATTTCCGACCCTTTTAACGGTCTCAATGAACACACACGTGTACAAAATTCGTATATCAGCAATAGTACTGCTCAGAATTACAGCAATATAAGTTTTAAAGTAGGACTGAGTTACAATTTCAACACCACCCAAAGCAAGTACAAGGGGCAAAGTGCTGGAGAAGATGAGAAGAATAGGTTATGAGTGCGAGGTCGTAGCACGACAGGCTGTAAAGGGGAGATTGTTTGGAGGTGGTTGGACGAGTAAGACAAGTCGGACATTTCAGACTTGTTGGAGAAAGTTTCAAAAATTCTGAGGGGTCTTAGAATAGAGATGAGAAAGGAGAAAGATAGCGAAGGAATTCAAAAGAGAGATGAGAGTGATTTTGGTGAGAAAAGGTTATTGGGAGGGTACACTTAGCTTATACAAAGCTTATAGGATGCTTATACGAATCTTGGACGATTGATATACAAAGGGCGTATAAGTAATTGATTCATACTGTAATACAATAATACCAATAATACTAATAATTGGGTTTCGAGGCGAAAGAAAGGGGAAGAGGTGTTAGGCCATAGGCATTAGGGGAGATGGACGAGGAACGAGGAACGAATGACGAAGGACGAGGGACGAGGGACAAATGACGGAGAAAATGTGCAGAAACCTCCCCCTAATTCACTTACTCCGCTATCGCGGACAACCCTCGGAGAGGGGGAATTAGTGACGGAAAGCGAGAGAAAGCTCTCCCTAATTTACTTACTTGGTAATTGCGGACACCTCTCAGGGAGGGGGAATATGACAATAATAAACTGGGAGAAAAGAGTAGAAAATAATTGTTTAAGGGTAGTATATTTTTGTAATCAAAAAAAATGTACTACCTTTGTACTTTCTAAGAGTCTTAGTTATGAAGACACTTCTTTTACTAACATCTTTAGTTTTAGGGTTTTCTCAGGGTGTGGGAGCACAAGAAAAAGAAGATGCTTTAACAGTGCCTGTAGTGCGTCCTTATTGTAGAATTTTTGATACTTCGGAGAAAAAGATGGTAGAGAGAACTTTGCAAGAGTGTTTGGACTATTGGGTAACAATGCACTTTGAATATCCGGAGAAGGCTGCTAAGTGGAATATACAAGGGCAAGTAATGCTTGATATAGTGATAAACAAGCAAGGGGTTTTAAGAATTATGGAGGCCGAAGGAGACGACCCTATACTGGAAAAAGCGGCGATAGATTTGTTTAGGTATTATCCGCCGATGTACCCTGCTAAGAATATCAAAGGGGAGGCTGTGGAATGCTATTGTAAGTATCCTATTAATTTTAGATTAAAAGATTAGTTATTATGAACACAACTGCACAATACATAAAAGATTCTGAAGGGAATGATATTTTAGCTGTTATTCCTATGGAAACCTATAATGAATGGCGTTTTGAGAAGGCTGATTTAAGTAATAATGAAGAGATTCCAGAATGGCATAAAGAGATTTTAGACGAAAGCCTAAAAGAATTTGAAGAAACTGGTGAAGCAGAAGACTGGGAAGTTTTAAAACTAAAATTCAAACAGAAATATGGCTTCTGACACATTTAGAGTAGGAAAAAGAGCTGAAAAAAATCTATCAAAGATATTAGATTATTATACTGATATTGATGAAAAATTAGCTAATCGCTTCTTCCAAGAGATAGATAAATGTTTTGAATACATAAAAGATTATCCTTATATGTTTGCTAAAAGATATAGGGAAATCAGAGTCTGTTTTACCAAAGTATTCCCTTATGGGATTTATTATGTGATAAAAATTACTCCTAAAAGAAAAAGAACAACAATAACAGTGATAAACATTCTGCATACAAGCAGAAAAGTAAGATACAAAGAATAACAAATCGTGAATAAAGAACATTTAAAACAATTAGAAGCTGAAAGTATTTACATAATGCGCGAAGTGGCGGCGCAGTTTGAACGTCCGGCATTGCTGTTTAGTGGTGGTAAGGATTCTATTACCTTAGTGCATTTGGCTATGAAAGCCTTTGCCCCGATGAAGATTCCTTTCCCTTTGGTGCATATCGATACGGGACACAACTTCCCTGAAGCTCTTGAATACCGCGATGCGCTAGCTAAACGCATAGGGGCTGAACTCATTGTTCGCCAAGTAGAAGATACCATAAAAGCGAAAGGGCTTACCGAGCCTAAAGGCAAGTTTGCTTCGCGTAACTGGTTGCAAACGCATACTTTGCTGGATACGATTGAGGAATTTCACTTTGATGCTTGCATTGGTGGGGCTCGTCGTGATGAGGAGAAAGCGCGTGCTAAAGAGCGTTTCTTTTCGGTAAGAGACGAGTTTGGACAATGGGACCCTAAATTGCAACGCCCCGAGCTGTGGAACATCTACAACGGTAGGATTCAGAAAGGGGAGAACGTGCGTGTATTTCCTATCTCGAACTGGACGGAACTCGACGTGTGGAGCTACATTCAGCAGGAGAAAATAGAGCTTCCTTCTATCTACTTTGCGCATAACCGTGAGGTGATTGAGCACGAAGGTAGGCTTATTGCGGTGTCGCCTTTTATTCAGATAGATGAAAACGATACTATCCTCAACAAACGCGTGCGCTATCGTACGGTAGGTGATATGACTTGTACAGCTGCGGTAGAGAGCAATGCAGCGACTTTGGAAGAGGTGGTGAACGAGATTACGGCTTCGCGTATTTCGGAACGCGGTGAGACCCGTATAGACGATAAAGTAACGGAAGCGGCTATGGAAGACCGTAAAAAAGGAGGATACTTTTAGTGCGAGCCGCACGGGCAATTAAATTTGGTCAGGTTTTTGTATGTACAAAAAACAATAACTAAAAAAACGAGATTACGAATGAAAAAAAGATTTTTATTTACAGCGATAGCGCTATTGCTTTTGGCGACTGTACCCGTAGCAGCTCAAACTTTACAACGCCATAAAGTGGTTCCTGAAATCAACTTGCCACAAGTGAATGGTGAGAACTTGAGTTTATCATCGTTGCGTGGTAAATATGTGCTGATAGACTTTTGGGCATCGTGGTGTTTGCCTTGCAAGAAGGAAAACAAATATCTCAAACAAGCGTATAAAGAGCTTAAAGGAAAGAACTTTACCATTCTATCAGTATCGATAGATAGACCAAAAGACAAAGATGCTTGGCGGGATGCTATGAAAATAGAGGGAATGGTGTGGAACAATGTGTGGGACAATGACGGTAAAACGGCTGACAAGTATGGGGTAACAAGCATTCCTGCGCCTTTTCTCATAGACCCTGACGGGAACCTATTATCACAAGGGGAAAACCTTAGAGGTGATGATTTAATGAAAACGCTAAAGAAATACATCAAATAGTCGGTCGTAGCACGACGGGCGGTTTTTTATATTGAACTGATGTTAAAATAAAAATATAAAGAATATTTGCAATGAGAAAAATCAAGTTAATAATGCTACTGAGTGTAGCAATGGTATTGGGAAGTTGTGGCACAAATACTACAGTGTATTGGGTGAATAGTACCAAGTTGGACTGTAGTGCAGGTGCAGGTAAAATGGAATGTTTGCAAGTGTATAAGGGTGATGACCTAAGCAATGCGCAATGGGAGGCTTTTTATGCTCCTATTGAAGGCTTTGCCTTTGAAGAGGGCTTTTTTAAGAAGATAGAAGTAAGCGAGCAACCCTTGAAAGATGTCCCTGCTGATGCTCCAAGTGTTGCCTATACTTTAGTGCGTGAGGTAGAGAAGGTAAAAGACCCTCGTTTTGATTTGCAAGGCGAGTGGAAACTGGTGAGTATGGGAGGTATGACTATCGTTGCTGAGGCGCAACCTGTGTTAAATATCAATATTAGAGAAATGAAGGTAAACGGAGCGGACAGCTGTAACAGATTTATGGGAAGTATTAAGACCTTTACTGATAAAGAGCTCGTTTTTGGTGAATTAGCCTCTACCTTAATGCTTTGTGCAGAAAAAATGAATGTTGCTGATGCTTTTGGTGTGGCTATGCAAAAGGTAAAGCAATATGAGCTTAAAGATGAGCAACTATTGCTAACTGATGCCCAAGGAGGTGTACTGCTTACCTTCACAAAGAAATAATTGTTTTATTGTTAATAAAAGAAAAGGCTGTTAGAGACATCTCTAACAGCCTTTTTGATTATAATAGTACCTTAACTAATCATCTTCTTCGTCATAAGTGTCGGCTTCATCATATTCTTCTTCAGAATATTCGGGTTCTTGAGTCTTCTTGTCTTTAGCCTTAGTACTCTTTTTACCTTTCTTAGGATTAGAAGAGAGCTCATTATGTTTAAGCCATTCACGTAGTTCTACCTCTATTTGCTCGGCTATTTCAGGATTGTCATTAAGCATTGCAATAGAAGCATCACGTCCTTGACCTAAGCGAGTGCCTTTATAGCTATAAAAAGCACCGCTTTTATCTACGATATTGGCCTCAACGCCCAACTCGAGAAGTTCAGCAGATTTAGAAATACCTAAACCAAACATAATATCGAAAGTAGCGGTTTTAAAAGGCGATGCTACTTTGTTTTTCACGATTTTGACTTTGGTTTTATTACCAATAATCTCACCATTACTGTCCTTAATAGCAGCACTTCCTTGAGGTCCTCCGTCCTTGCGGATATCTATACGCACAGAGGCATAAAACTTAAGTGCATTACCTCCTGTGGTAGTTTCGGGGTTGCCGAATGTAATGCCTATCTTATCACGCAACTGATTAATGAAAATAACAATACATTTTGCTTTGCTAATACTACCGGTGATTTTGCGCAAAGCCTGAGACATTAATCGAGCGTGAAGCCCCATTTTAGAGTCTCCCATTTCGCCATCAATTTCACCTTTTGGGGTAAGAGCAGCGACTGAGTCGATTACTACGAGGTCTACTGCATTAGAACGGATAAGAGCATCAGCAATTTCAAGCGCTTGTTCGCCACTATCAGGCTGGGTAATTAGTAGATTTTTAACATCTACACCCAAGCGTTGTGCATAAACAGGGTCGAAGGCGTGCTCTGCATCAATAAAGGCAGCAGTACCTTTAGCTTTTTGTACTTCGGCGATAGCGTGTAGCGTAAGGGTGGTTTTACCAGAAGATTCAGGTCCATAAATCTCGATTACGCGACCTTTGGGGTATCCTCCTACTCCTAATGCAGCATCGAGCCCGATAGAACCAGAAGAATAAACTTCTACATCTTCGACGGGATTATCGCCTAAGGCACGTACGGTTCCTTTGCCATAGGCTTTATCTAATTTTTCTAAGGTGAGTTTTAAGGCTTGTTTTTTAGCCTCTTCTACGCTCATTTCCTTGTTATCTTTTGTTGTTTTAGCCATTTTATACTAAGTTGTTTTAATAGGGCAAAGATACAAAATTTAATGATAAAAACAATAATAGAGAGGAATTATTTTAGTTTTAGGTTATTGTGATGGCGGTCGTGGTCACGTTGTGTTTTCTTTAGCATCTTTTTATCAAAAGCTTCTTGTAAGTCAATTCCTGTTTGATTTGCCAAACAAAGTACCACAAACACTACATCGGCAAGCTCTTCGCCTAAATCTTTGTTTTTATCACTTTCTTTCTCGGACTGTTCTCCATAGCGACGAGCAATAATACGGGCGACCTCTCCGACTTCTTCGGTAAGTTGCGCCATATTGGTAAGTTCATTAAAATAGCGAACTCCGTGTTCTTTTATCCAATTATCAACTGCTAATTGTGCATTTTTAATATTCATAGTTTATGCTGATAAGATGTTATTTTGAATAAAAAAACTACTTTAAAAGAGCATTGCTTTTGATAGCAACGCTCTTTCAAAGCAGTTTAAAGAATATTTCTGTGAATTTAAAATTAGTTTGCCCACATATCTTGCTCTCTGTCGCGAATCTTTTCTTTAATCTTGTCAGATTCTAACAATTGGAAGAGTGCGTTATCAGGAAGGAATTCCTTGATTTTTCTGTCGCCGTATACATTCGCTTCTTTAAATATCACCGAACTAAACATTCGTGCATTTAAAACGTGGTCGAAAGAGACAGGGCGAGCGTCATTCTTCCTATTAAAGGTTTTCGCTTCGTGCAAAATATCGCGTACTTGCGGGTAGAATACCCAGAATAGAGGTACTAATGCCGACATAGTAGAGTCATCAGAGTCTATAAAGTTTACATCGGGGGCTACAGGAGCCAGTGCGAGCAAACGATATTTTAATTCACCTTGGCGTTTGTCGAAATACCAAATACCTCTGATGTGGTACTGAGCGATATCTGCAGACTCTAAGTTTCTATGAGTTACATACTCAGGTGAAAGAGCTTCACCTGCGTTAAGTTGCTCATATCCTATATCCAAAGTATCTACCTTTGATAGAGATGCTTCTATAGACTCAGCTGTTTTTGTTTGAGTAAAATAAGAATCTACATAGATGTCTTGAATTTTACCATTTTTGATATTCTTTAAAAGTACATCATACAATGAGCGACGGTAAGCATCTATTTCCAAGGTATCAGTAGGAAAAAGGAGAGGAAAGTTAGCTCTTTCATTAAGGTCGATTACTTCCCATACTTCTACTGACCAAAGGATATCGCGGTCATCCACATAGCCATAAGGTAGTGGTTTGTCATTATCAGCTTCTATTCGAGCTTCTGATTTAACACCTATATCGCTTGCTACTTTTGCGTTTAAGATGTTTACCTGGGCTTTTGAGAGCTGAAATGCAAATACTGAAAGCAATAATAATATTATATTTTTTACGTGCATAATAATGTTTGTCTTAGTTTGTTATTTCAACTACGATTGGTGATACAGGAGGCAATCTGAGATCAGAGTTACCAATGATACTTGCTTTTACATCAAATATCTGGATTTTATCACCACGTTTTGCTCTTAGGACAGCAGATCTTGCTTGTTCGTTCATTCTGCTACCTTTCACATATACACTTGGTTGTCCTGGAATGAACACTTTAAATTCGTTTACTTGTAATTTTAAGTCGAAGTCGAAGTCTTCCAAAACAGCCATTACAGGCATTACTGATACGTTTGCTTTTGGTAATTTAGCATTTCCTATTTGTCCGCCCAAGCTGGTCACAGCACGAGGGATATTTTTAATACGGAACATTTTAGAAGAGCTGAATTTTTGTCCTGCAAGCTCACCTGTTACGTGAATAGTAACTTCTCTACCTTGTCCTGGGCGCATTACCCAAGCACCACTACCACCAGCTTTTGATAAACCAGGAGCTGAAGCTGAGATTTTGTTATCAGGAACACCAGGCATTGAGATGGTAATAGGGTTAGCAACACCGCGATACACTACGTTCATCTTATCTGCTGAAATAACAGCTGAGTTTGGTTTAGGAATCACAGAGAATGATTGTGCTACAGGAACAGCAATACGTTCTCCATCTTGGTCAAAGTACAAGTTACCTGTGATTTTGTGATCACCTGTATTACCTGCTGAAATATTTAATTTCACACGACCATCTTCAATAGTGTATTCACTTGTTCCTAATTTTCTACCATCAATAGCGATGTCTACTTCATTAGGACGTGTAGTAGCGTCTTTTCTACCCAACACGATAGAACCATCGAATTTCTCACCTTGGTAATACGCTCCTTTACCTTGTTCAAGCAAAGTAGTGTAGTTAGTCATTGAAACTTGTGATTTCAAGCTACCTGCCAAAGCTGTATCAAAAAACTCTTGTTGAGTAGTTAAGATGTCTGACTGCATCATTGAGAATTTTGCTAAAGTCGCAACATAAGGGAACCCTTCAAAGTTAAAGTTTAACCATTTTACGGTTCTACCTTCTCTATCTTTTACGTCGTCAGTATTAAAGTTTACTCTTACTTTATCTGCTAAAGATTTGTAAGCTGGGTTATCTCCCAATACCTTTAATATTCCTTCGCGATAGGTTTTCATCTTTTCAATGAATTCGCTTGCGTGAGCTTTAGCTTGCGCTCCCTCAGCAAAAAAGTAATTATCAGTAAAGTCTGATTGATCCATTGCCTGATAATCTCTTTGATTTACAGGAATGTCTTTCTGTCCAACTACATCTTCTACTTAGGTTTTAATATCTTGGATATAGCTGTACAATCCATCTGAAAGTTCTTTAATTTGTTTGGATTGTTCATATATCTCACCATATTGAGCTTGATTCTCACTTGCTTTATTTGCTAATTCGGCTAAAGCATTCGCTGTGCTTTCATTAGCTCTCTTGTTTGATGTTTCAAACTTTTGATTCACTAACCCAAATGCATCTAGTACTTGCTTACCCATATTCAATGCGATCATCGCAAGGAATACTAAGTACATCAGGTTAATCATCTTCTGTCTAGGACTTAATTTTCCACCTGCCATAAGCTATTTTTTTAATAAGTTAATAAATAATTACTCTTATCGTGCGCCGCCCATTGCAGATAACATTCCTCCATAGATAGTGTTCAAAGATCTCAAGTTGTCTTTAAACGTAAGCATTTGCTGATTTAATGAATCTAAGTTATCAACAACACCTGCCTGTGCAGATACTTGTCTTTCTGTTCTCTCTAATTGTAATTTGTAAAGGCTGTTTAATGACTCTAAATTTGATGCTGCTGCTGAAAGCTCTTCACCGTATTTGTGAGTAGCCACCATTGTGTTAGCCACTGGAGCGATTTCTTTACTTGCTTCTGCGAAGTTTTCAATTGATCTTCCTAATGAACGCATCATATTAGCATCGATACGTGCCTCTGCTAAAATACCATCTAATTTTTGTGATAATGATTCTTTAAGAATCTTATCTTCTTGAGCCGACTGTAAAGCCAATGCTCCTTGGCGTCCTGATGGAGCACCTCCTTTTAGCTCAGGATAAACCAATGACCAATCGAACTCTTCATCTATTGGTTCAAAGGCTGATAAGAAGAAGACTACTGCTTCTGTTCCCATCCCTATTGCTAACAATACGCCACCGCTGATACCTAAGATATCCACGTGCAAAATTTTGGCTAAGGCACCGATAATTACAATTGAGGCACCTATACCATAAACCATATTAAACAATTTCTTTGTTGATCTACTTCCTGCCATAAGACTTTTTTTTATTTGTTAATTTTATTAGTTAATTAGTTTGATTTTTCTTTTAATATTATCTGTATCCTCTTGCTGATTTAGCCTGTTGTTTGTCGCTGATACCCATAAAATCTTGTACGGTACGGAACCCTATATAACTACGAGCTGAGTCTTGGTACTCATAATCACGGGTGTTCACTTGCAACATAAAGGCAACGTCTTTCCAAGAACCACCACGTATTACTTTACGGTGATTTTTATCGTCAAGTACGTTAGGATTCATAGTAGACATATATTCATATGAATTGGGGTCATATGAAGTGTTTGTCCATTCTGATACGTTACCTGCCATATTGTAGAGGTTATAACCATTAGGTTCGTATGACTTAGCTTCTACGGTATAAAGTGCGTTATCAACCGCATAGTCACCACGCATTGGTTTAAAGTTTGCGAGGAAACAAGCTCTATCATCATAGGTATAAGGACCTCCCCAAGGGTAAGTACCACTTGGCAGACCACCACGTGCTGCGTATTCCCATTCCGATTCAATTGGCAAACGGAAAGAGTTTACAGTGTAGTCTCCTTTTGATTTTTGATAAGAGTTTTTGTTGAGGGTACGCCATTCGCAGAAGGCTTTAGCTTGAATCCAACTAACGCCTACCACAGGGTAGTCGCCATAGGCTTCGTGCCAAAAATAGTCGTTGTGCATTGGCTCGTTATAAGAGTAGTTGAAGTCGCGAATCCACACAGTAGTATCAGGATATACTTTCACGATTTCTTCTTTGATGAAGTCTTTACGGTTACCTCTCGTACGAGCGGCTTTATCCATATCAAGCCATTGATATTTAAACTCGAACTTCTGAACGTCCATAATGCGTTTGCCGTTGTATGCTTCTTCTTCGGGCAAATACATTTTGTCCATCACTTCCGAGTAGTATTCATCTGGGAACTTATTGGTGTCCCAAATAAGTGCTACTTTCTTGTTCAATTTTCGTGCTTTTTGGTCGCCATATGTGTTTTGAAGATACTGCTGGTAAGCATTCAACTTCTCGGTGTTCGCATCTAAGTATGCGTATTCACCAATACCTCCACCACCTTGGCTCTGACCGGTTTGTTCCGCCATTTCAGCTAACTGAGTACGGATAATTGAATCGCGAACCCAATTCACAAACTGGCGATACTCACTATTTGTGATTTCGGTCTCGTCCATATAGAACGACCCAACGCTCACAGTTTTCACTGGTGCATTAAAACTCGCAGTTTTATCATCATCGGAACTACCCATAATGAAAGAACCACTCGGAATAAGCGTCATACCGTAAGGAGCCGGCTGTTTCCAGCTTTTCCCCTTAACACCTACAAGCTCTCCTTTGCTGTCGCCACCGCCACGCTTACACGCAGCCAGTACTGATAGTACAAGTAGCATTACAAATATTCTTCTTGCCATAAACATTGTTTAAATTCACATTTAATTAGGGCGCAAACGTACGCATTTATTTTATACACACAAAATTTATCCAATAATATTTTTCAACAACCTGTAAATTTTAACACTATTTTTACATTTTAGCCCTTTTTACCCCCCGAAATGTAAAAAAAAAGTGAAAGAATGAGTTTACTTTTTACCCCATTTAATACTTCTTTTGTAAACACTTCTGGGTAATAAATAGTATAAAAAGATTGTGTAATATTGTTACGAACCCTTTTTTTACCTTCCTTCTACTCCTTTTATTAAAGCTTTTTAATTCCCATATTCCAAAGAGTAAAGGCTTGCAAATCGGTGTTTTGTTCTATTGTTTTGCTCACTGGCGTACCTGCTCCGTGACCTGCATTGGTTTCTATCCTTATCAGTACAGGGTTATTGCCCGCTTGTTTTGCTTGCAATTCGGCAGCAAACTTAAAGCTATGGGCGGGTACTACCCTATCGTCGTGATCTCCTGTGGTAATAAGAGTGGTTGGATAAGCAACTCCTTGTTTTACATTGTGTACAGGCGAATAGGCTTTCAAGTATTCAAACATTTCTTTGCTGTCGTCAGCTGTACCATAATCATAAGCCCAGCCCGCTCCTGCTGTAAAAGTGTGATAACGCAACATATCCATCACTCCCACTGCGGGTAAGGCTACCTTAAATAGGTCTGGGCGTTGCAACATAGTAGCTCCTACTAAGAGCCCTCCGTTAGAGCCTCCTTTAATAGCAAGATACTCAGCTGAAGTGTATTTTTCTTTGATGAGATATTCACCTGCAGCTATAAAATCATCAAACACATTTTGCTTTTGCATCTTAGTACCTGCATCGTGCCATTGTTTGCCGTACTCCCCGCCTCCGCGCAAGTTAGGCACAGCATATACGCCTCCAAGTTCTAACCACACCGCATTGGAAACACTGAAGGTAGGCATTAAACTTATATTGAAACCCCCATATCCATATAATAAAGTAGGGTTTTTGCCGTTAAGCTTGATTCCTTTTTTATAGGTAATCATCATCGGTACTTTGGTGCCGTCTTTAGAAGTGTAGAACACTTGTTTTGATTCGTAATTATTAGCGTCAAAGGCAATCGCAGGTTTCCAATAAAGTTCGGTAGCTCCGGTTGCCAAATCCATTTTATATATTTGAGTCGGATAAGCGTAATTAGTAAAACTAAAATAGGTGTGGGTCTCGTCTTTTTTAGCATAAAAACCTCCTACACTACCTATACTGGGGAGTTTCACTTCGCGAATGAGTTTCCCCTCGTAATCGTATTGTTTTACCTGAGAAAGTGCATCTACCATATATTTAGCAAATAAATATTTGCCTGCGGTAGTAATACTGAGTACATTTTTAGTTTCAGGAATAACATCTTGCCAATGCTCTGGCTGTGGATTTTTAAAGTCTACTTTCACCAACCGACCGTTAGGCGCATTGAGATTCGTTTCCAAAAAGAGGGTTGTACCTTGGTTGTTTACAAATCCTGTATCGCCATCAAAGGTGTTGGTAATGGTTACCAATGAAGATTTAGGATTAGACAAATCTTTTACAAACAGCTTATTGCCTGAGGTCGCATTGGCAACTGAGATAAAGAGATATTTCCCGTCATTGGATACTGTGCCCGATACATAGCGGTATTTCTCAGCGGGTGTACCACCAAAGATGAGTACATCGCTCTTTTGGGACGTACCGAGCTTGTGATAATAGAGCTTATGCTGGTCGGTTTTTGCCGATAGCTCACTGCCCTTAGGTTTATCATAGCTGGAGTAGAAGAAACCTTCATTGCCTTTCCACGCTACACTACTGAATTTGATGTCTACTAAAGTGTCGCCTATTACCTCTTTGGTTTTAGCGTTGAGAACAATGCCCTTACGCCAATCGCTACCACCTTCTGAAATGAGATAAGCTACTAATGACCCATCTTCGGAAAAAGCAATATCGCCTAATGAAGTGGTTCCATCTTTAGAGAACGTATTAGGGTTTAAAAACACCTCTTCCCTACCCTCTTTATCTTTGCGGTACAATACCGACTGGTTTTGTAAGCCGTCGTTCTTATAATAATAGGTATAATCACCTTCAGTAAAAGGTGCGCTGATTTTTTCATAGTTCCAGAGTTTCTCAAGTTTCTCCTTTATGGCTTGGCGGTAAGGTATTTTAGAAAGATAACCAAAAGTAAAGTCGTTTTGAGCTTTTACCCATTCAGCGGTTTCAGCCGAGCGGTCGTCTTCAAGCCAACGGTAAGGGTCAGGCACTTGAGTACCGAAGTAAGTATCAACGGTATTATCCATACGCGTCTCAGGATAGTTCATTTTTTCGTCGTTTGTGTTGTTAGCGTTCTCATTGCAGGCTACTAAAAGCAGTAACGCTACAGGAAATAGTCTATGTTTCATATTCAATTATTTTTTATTAAACTGATATTATAGTTTTATCTTTTCAGGGTTATCGTCTTTATTAAAGAAATACAATATTTTTATGTCTTCTTGATTTATCTTAAAAAATATAGTATAACGATTTAGCACAAATGCTTTACGGATATTCTCATAGTCTGTTGGAGTACAACTATATGGTTTTTCTGCTATAAAAGTTAGCGCTTTTTCAGTTTCATTTATAATTCTTTCGGCATAAGCATAATTATCCTTTTCGTCTATCCAATAAATTATCTCTTCGTTGAACTCAATTTTTGCAGTGCGCGTCCAATCTATTTTCTTTTTCGTTGGCATAACAGTTCTCTTGCTTCGCGCATTACCTCTTCATTAGAAACTACCAAACCTAAGCTTTCCTCTTTGAGAGCCCATTCTATTCTTTGGCGTTCTGCCTCTGTAAGTTTTTCTGCCTTTTCCTCTATTTTAGAAGTATAAGGATTTTCTGTTAAAACATCTGTTTCCATCTTCAAAATATTTCTTTTGTATATTTGACCCTTAAGAAAATGCTTTTATCATCTCTATTAAACCTAATTCTGTTATTCTATCTTCTTTCATAAATCTTTATTATTTTCCACCCACAGCTCCCATTTGCTAATTTGCTAATTTTTTCCACTACCCGTGCATCTCGCACCTCTAAGTGAATTAGGGGGAGGTTTCATCTCTTTTCCCGTCACTACATTCCCCCTTCGGAGGTAGTCTGCGAGAGCAGAGTATGTGAATAGGGGGAGGTTATCCCCTTTTTTAGGGTAGCCCGCAATAGTCGAATAAGTGATTCCCCAAGTCTCTCCGAGTCCCCTCCGAGTTCTTCAGAGCCCTTCTCCGAATCCCCGAAATATCCGACCAATCTAAAAAACTCTTCCCAGCTCCCCATTTGCTTCTTCGCCCGCCGTGCTAAGACTGCTCGTGCGGCTCGCACCTTTTACCTAAAAAGGGTGTCCTAAAAAATATTACTACTTTTTAAAACACCCATATTATAGTTATGAAAATTTCTCAGTTTAGAAGAACAAAGCTACTCCAACACCAACACCAAAAGTGCCTTGATTAGCTTTAAGTTTGTTTGCTTGTTTATTCTTTAAAGAAAAATGGTCATAACCTACATAACCTGTAAGAGCAGCTCCATCATTCACAAAGTAAGCAATACCTGCTTTACCTCCTACTACTAAACCGTTCCATTTATTAGCGTCACTTGTTGAGCCTTTTTTAGATTTGTGAGCATATCCTACTTTAGCTCCTACAAAAGGTGCCAATTTTCCTCCGATAGGAAAATAATAATGTGCAGTAGGAGCGATAGTAAAGGTGTTATCAGCACCATCTACATCTTTTGTTTTTTTACTTTCATAGCCTAGTCCTAAACCTACTGCTAAGTTATTAATCACAAAGTAATTTAAGTTTGGCGTAATTTTGAATGTAGAAACAGTTCCTTCACTTTGCTTTGTTCCATCAAGTCTAGTAACTGTTTTTTCAGACTCAAATGAAAGAGACAAATCGGAACCTACCATCCAGTTCCCTTTTTCTGTTTGTGCGTATGTAGCGCTCGCAAAAGCAACTGCTACGATTAATAAAAATTTTTTCATACAATTCTATATTTTTATTGTTATTAATAAGGCAAAGGTACTACTTATTTTTGAATGCGCAAGTTTTTTAAAAGAATTTTTCATTTTACCTCAGCCATTAAAATGCTTATTCCATACCTCCACTATCCTTTTTCTCTCTTAACCCCTAATACAAATCAAGAGTTATAAATAATCATATTTGATTTACTGTACATCGTCATCACATACCCTGCTGTCACAGACTTTGCATCACTACATTCCCCCTTTGGAGGGGGCTGGGGGAAGGTCTCTACTCATTTGCTAATTTCCAAATCTTCTAATTCTCTATTTTTACTTCGCCCGTGTGGCTCACACTCGCCTGTGCGGCTCGCACCTGCCTGTCGTGCTACGACCTCACACCTAAAAGAACAAGGCTACTCCTAAACCTACACCCAAAATACCTTCCTTAGTTTTACGATCCTTTTGTTCAGTATGTTTCAATGAAAAATGGTCATACTCGGCATACGCTGTAAGAGCAGCTCCTCGGTTCACAAAGTAAGCCACACCTGCTTTACCACCTACTACCAAACCATTCCAGTCACCAGTGCGCAACCCTATCGGGTTCTTTCTGGTAGTATAACCAACTCTTGCCCCCACAAAAGGTGCTAAACTTCCTCCGGTAGGGAAATAGTAATGCACATTAGGCGCAATTATAAAAGTGTTTGATTCTGTATCCCAACTGCTATTCGCTCTCTTATCTCTTGAGTGCTCATAGCCCACTCCTAAACCTACAGCTAAGTTATTAACCACAAAGTAATTAAAGTTAGGCGTGATTTTAAACGTAGTCACTGTCTGATCCATATATTGCACCCGGTCATCTTTCTCTACTACATTTTTAGACTGAAATGAAAGACCCAAATCGGCGCCTACCATCCAGTTCCCTTTTCCGGTTTGTGCGTAGGTAACAGTTGCAAAAACAACCGCTACTACTACTAATAAATGTTTTTTCATACTATTGAATTTTAATGTTTATAAAGCAAAAGTATAAAATAATTTCCAATTGACAAAAAGTTCTAATAAATTAATAGGCAAGCTCACAAAATTTTCTTATTGATTTTTGTTTAATTTCTGTAGCACAAGCTACACTTCTTTTGCTTAACTAATTTTGTGCGTCTAACCTGATGAAATAGCATTGCGTTTTTTTCTGTTAAAAACGGTTTTTTAACATATTTTCTTCAGAATTTTACAGCCTTTTTTTATGAATTGATATTCAGTTTTCTACCATCTTTCCTTCGCCTTAGCTTCGGTTTAGGTTCGCCTTAGGTTCGTCTTACCTTCGGTTAAAGTAGCTAAAAGGTAAAAGATAAAAAGTAAAGCTCTTCGCTGATTATTAAGTGTTTATAGTTTTTAAAAAGATTTAAGATACTCAGCTCTTAAAACTGAAGAAAAAGCAGTGATTTAACATATTTTGGCTGTTTTATTATACTTCATCAAAATTGATTTGCAAAATTGCGACTTCCTCTTTGCCAAAGTTTATTATAATCTCATTATATGCTTTGTGTATGATGACCGTCACACCTTCCCCCTTTGGAGATAGCCAGCGAGGGCTCACAGCTGGGTATGTGCACAACGAGAGCAGAGTATGTGAATAGGGGGAGGTTTTCGCCCCTTTTAAGGTTATCGGCAATTGCCCAGTAAATGAATCGGGGCTCCACTTACACTTTGCTTCTTCCGTACAATCCGTGTAATCTGTGCGAGACTTTAATAATATAACATCAATTAAGCTAAAGAAGTATAGCTAAAACCTATTTGTTTCAATCTCTACACCATTAGAAGTCTTAAATGCTCGTATGCCTACCTCAGTAAATTAATGGCAGAACGCTACCATCTCCAGTCCGTTGTCAAGACAAAAAGCGATGTTTTCTTTTAAGCCTGTAATATGCTCGTAGCTATAGCCTTTGTCTTCGTCATCCTCAGTGTCGCCATCAATGAGAGCTTCAATTTCATCAGGAGTTTTGTGCACTTTGCCCAGTAAGGAGGCAAGGGTTTTAAGGCGTTCCTCATTGAGCAGACTGATCATCGGGAAATCCTTTATTTTAGGTAAGCGGAAAGGGTGAAAATGGTCAGCGGGGAAGAGTTCGGTATCTATTTCTACCTCAATACCCCCATCGCTTAGAAGGGTTTGGTTGATAAGGTCGGTTTCATACCAAAATTTGATTTCCTGTGTATAGGGCAATTCCTCTCCCAGTGTTGCACAAATCCCGATAAAGGCATAGCCGTAGTGATAGCCTTCGAGAGTGTAAGGGTTGCCCATTACTATATCGGTAAGGGCTTGCGTAGTCTCGTGGTTTTCATCGTCTTCAGCGTAGTTTTGGAAAGTGTCATTAGCTTTTACTCTTTGCAAAAGCGCTTCGTCTTTAGAGCCAAAAACGGCTTTGATTTCAGGAGTTTTTACTCCGTAAGCAAACATATAGTATCCCATAAGAATTTATTTTTAAGAAAGGACAAAGATAGTATTTCTAATCTTAAAAACAACAAAGGCTGTCACAAATCTCACTTTATGACAGCCTTTGTTTTATTCAATAGACTTTGTCAAAGTCCTTAACGCCTACCGCGCTACGGCCTTTGTCAATTATCAATTGTTAATTGTAATACTGAGTTCTTTCAGTTGTGCCTCATCAATAGGGGAGGGGGCATCAATCATCACATCGCGACCGCTGTTGTTTTTAGGGAAGGCGATAAAGTCGCGGATGGTTTCTTGTCCGCCGAGTAGGGCAACGAGTCGGTCAAAGCCAAAGGCCAAACCACCGTGTGGAGGTGCACCGTACTTAAAGGCGTTCATCAAGAAACCGAATTGGGCTTCGGCTTGTTCTTTGGTAAAGCCTAAAAGCTCAAACATCTTGGCTTGTAACCCTTGGTCGAAAATACGGATAGAACCACCACCTACTTCATTGCCGTTGAGTACTAAGTCGTAAGCATTGGCGCGTACCGCCCCTGGGTTGCTGTTGAGTAGCGGAATGTCCTCTGGCTTAGGTGAGGTGAAGGGGTGGTGCATCGCAAAGAAGCGATTTTCCTCTTCACTCCACTCCAATAGAGGGAAATCAACTACCCAAAGTGGAGCGTACTCATCGGGTTTGCGCAAGCCAAGACGCTCAGCGAGCTCCATACGCAAGGCACTGAGTTGCGGACGCACTTTGTTAGCTTTGCCTGATAGAATGCAGATAAGGTCGCCTGCTTTGGCACCGGTGCGTTCTGCCCACGCTTTGAGGTCGTCCTCATTATAAAACTTATCTACTGACGATTTAAACGTGCCGTCTTCATTACATTTTACATATACCATACCAGAAGCACCTATTTGTGGGCGTTTTACCCATTCGATAAGCGCGTCAATTTCCTTGCGGGTGTAGCTATTGGCATCTGGTACGGCAATACCTACTACCAATTCAGCCTCGTTGAATACCTTGAAATCGCGGTGTTGTGCGAGGTCGTTCAGTTCGCCGAACTTCATTCCAAATCGGATATCGGGTTTGTCGTTACCGTAAGTTTTCATCGCCTCGGCATAGGTCATACGAGGGAAAGCCCCAAAATCTAAGCCTTTGAGTTCTTTCAAAAGGTGTTTAGCCAATCCTTCAAAGGTTTGGATGATATCCTCTTGCTCTACAAACGACATTTCACAGTCTATTTGTGTAAATTCCGGCTGACGGTCGGCACGGAGGTCTTCGTCGCGGAAGCATTTTACGATTTGGAAGTATTTGTCCAAACCGCCTACCATTAGTAGTTGTTTAAAGGTTTGCGGTGATTGCGGTAGTGCGTAAAACTCGCCTGGGTTCATACGGCTGGGTACCACAAAGTCGCGCGCCCCTTCAGGGGTTGATTTGATGAGTACGGGGGTTTCCACCTCAATAAAGCCTTGTTCGGAGAGGTAGTTGCGCACCATAATGCCCACTTTGTGGCGGAAGATAAGGTTCTCGCGAACGGGGGTACGGCGAATATCGAGATAGCGGTATTTCATACGGAGGTCTTCACCGCCGTCGGTATTGTCTTCAATGGTGAAAGGAGGAGTTTCGGAGTGGTTGAGGAGGGTAAGGTTAGTTACCAAAATCTCAATTTCGCCGGTAGGGATGTTCGTATTCATTGCTTCGCGTTGTATTACGAAGCCTTGAATTTGGATCACGTCCTCGCGAGAGAGCGTTTTAGCTTGTTCAAACACTGTTTTATCAGTGCGTTCTTCATCAAAGATGAGCTGGGTAATGCCATAGCGGTCGCGTATGTCTACCCAAATCATAAATCCCTTATTGCGGATGCGTTGTACCCAGCCGCTAAGGGTTACTTGTTCATTTACATTAGTGAGGCGTAGCTGCCCACAGGTATGAGTTCTGTACATTTGCTGTTAGTTTTTTTGAATTTTTAGTTAGTAGTTATTTTTTGAGAGACTCTATTAATTCTTCAATAGTAGCATACTTCTTTTTGTTCTTATCCTTAGCCATAGCTTCAGCTTCTCTCATTGCTTGGAGAGTAAGTTCATTAGGAATATGGTTCTCTTCTCGTGAATTTTGTTTTTTTGAATATGCCAATAGACACATAATATATTGTTTTTAAGAATTTTTATTTAAGCCTTTGTCAAAGTTGTAGACTTTGACAAAGTGTAGTGCTGCATCCATTTGCTAATTAATTCAGTAAGAACTCTTCTTCTTCATTGCTTTCAATACCTAAGGCTTCGTACACGTATTTGAAGGTGGAGAGCAATTTGGGTTTGCCGTCGATGAGGGCTACATCGTGTTCAAAGTGGGCGGAGGGTTTACCGTCGGCAGTGAGGATCGTCCAGCCGTCTTTGAGTTGGCGTATGCTCTTGGTGCCTAAGTTAATCATCGGTTCAATAGCAACTACCATACCGTCCTTGAACTTCTTGCCGTTGCCGCGCTTGCCGTAATTGGGCATTTCGGGGTCTTCGTGCATTTTGCGTCCTACGCCGTGCCCTACGAGTTCGCGTACTACCCCATAGCCGTGTGCCTCGCAGTGTTGTTGGATAGCGTGCCCCACATCGCCTACGCGGTTGCCCGCGCGAAACTGACGAATACCAATGTACAACGATTCTTTAGTTACGCGCAAGAGTTCTTTCACTTCGGGGGCTACTTCGCCTACTTCAAAAGTATAGGCGTGGTCGCCGTAATAGCCGTTCTTAAGCGCCCCACAGTCGATGGAAATAATGTCGCCTTCCTGTAGCGGGCGATCATTCGGGATACCGTGTACTACTTGCGCATTAGGACTCATACAGAGTGTATTAGGGAATCCGTACAAGCCTAAAAAGCCTGGAATAGCTCCCTGACTGCGGATGTACTCTTCGGCGAGTTTATCGAGATAAAGGGTAGTTACCCCTGGTTTTACTTCTTTAGCCATCAAGCCTAAAGTGCGCGATACTACCTGCGCTGCCTGATGTAATAGTTCTATTTCTTCTGATGTCCTGATATGTATCATTTTTAGTGGTCAGAGGTTAGTCATTAGTCGTTAGTCGTTAGAACAGTCCAAATTCTAACGACTAACGACTAAAAGCTAACAACTATTTCTTGAATTGTTTTAACAAATTAGTGGTGGAGCTGTCGTGAGCGGAAATTTCAGTAGCGGCAATATCTTTGAGGATTTTGCTTGCCAACTGTTTGCCGAGCTCTACGCCCCATTGGTCGTAGCTGTAGATGTTCCAAATCACGCCTTCTACAAATATTTTGTGTTCGTACATTGCAATCAGGCTACCGAGACTTTCGGGAGTGAGCTTGTCAATCAAGAAAGAGGTTGTAGGGCGGTTCCCTGTAAACACTTTGAAAGGCACTAAGGCTTCGTTCACCTTGTCACCCATTTCTTTGCGCACTTCGGCTTCGGTTTTACCTTTGAGGAGGGCTTCAGTTTGTGCAAAGAAGTTAGCCATTAGCTTGTTGTGGTGGTCGGTATTGCCGTGCAATGAGTGTTTAAAACCAATGAAATCAGTAGGTATCAATTTAGTACCTTGGTGAATGAGCTGGAAGAACGCGTGTTGAGAGTTCGTTCCTGGTTCACCCCAGATGATTACCCCTGTTTGGTAACTTACAGGGTTGCCATCACGATCGGTTTGTTTACCGTTACTTTCCATTATACCTTGTTGTAGGTAAGCTGCCAAGCGGTGCAAATACTGAGTATAAGGAATGATAGCTTGACTTTCGGCTCCATAGAAGTTGTTGTACCACACGCTGAGCAATGCCAATACTACTGGAATATTCTTCTCAAAAGGAGCAGTGCGGAAATGCTCGTCCATAGTGTGAGCCCCTTTGAGCAACTTATCAAAATTGTCATAACCTACTGATAGGGCGATGCTCAAGCCTACGGCACTCCACAATGAGAAGCGTCCGCCTACCCAGTCCCACATAGGGAATACGTTATCAGGGTCGATACCGAATTTGTCAATCTCTTGCAAGTTAGTAGACACCGCTACAAAGTGTTTAGCAATATCTTTTTCGCTACCCGATTTTAGGAACCATTCTTTTACAGTAAGCGCATTCGAAAGGGTCTCGAGTGTTGTGAAAGTTTTAGATACAATCACTATCAAGGTAGTTTCGGGGTTGAGGTGCTTGATAGTTTCGAGCACGTGGTCACCATCTACATTGCTGATGAAATGTACGTTGAGGTGATTCTTATAGAATTTAAGCGCCTCTGTTACCATTGCCGGACCTAGGTCAGAGCCACCGATACCGATATTCACCACATCGGTAAAGGCTTTACCGGTATAACCTTTGCGTTTACCACTGATGACCTCTTCGCTGAATTGTTTAATCTTGTGTTTTACAGCTGCTACTTCGGGCATTACGTTCTTGCCATCTACGTTTACTACGCTGTTTTCGGGCGCGCGAAGAGCAGTGTGCAATACGGCGCGTTTTTCGGTGTTGTTGATAAGGTCGCCACCGAAGTATTTGCCAATAGCGTCCTTTAAACCACATTCCTCGGCGAGTTGCACAAGGAGTTTAAGAGTTTCTTCGTCTATGCGGTTTTTAGAATAATCTACATAGAAGTCGTGCCATTTGATGGCGAATTTCTCCCCGCGAGCAGGGTCTTTCTCGAATAGAGAAAGCGTATGGCGGTCTTTTACTTCAGTAAAATGTTTTTGCAATGCTTTCCAAGCATTGGTTTGTGTTGGATTACTATTTTTTAACATTTTTATTTATATATGTTTAATGTTGTTATTCTTTTTATAGTTAATCACAAATTAGTCTGTAAATTTTGCACCTTTCACTTTGCCAAAGTTTGAAACTTTGGCAAAGTTAATTATCTTAATAATCAGTTGAATTCTTTATTTGTTTAATTATAATCTATGTAATAGCAACTAACATCTGTCTTTTCAGAGTGCAAAACTACAAGATAATGACGCCTCACCATTGTCTAATTTGATAATTGACAAATTATTTACTTAATAAAACTTATTTTCTCTTCTTATTCTTCATTTCCGATAGAACTTCCATTGATAAAAACTTCATAACTATCAAGTCTCGCTTTATCTATTTTGTAATTCTCTTCGTCATTCCTTAATAATGATAATACTATCAAACCCTAATGCATTCATCTTCTCAATAGTTAAAAGCTCTCCTTCTTTTACCTGAAAAACTTTTCTTAATAACCAATCTGAAAGAGCTTTATTAGGATTTGTCATTAATGCTTTTGAGTTGTTTCTATTAACAAAAACTCTTTCAAATTCATTTCATTTTCATATTTCAAATGGTATATAGAAAGAAGTTTATCAACCCAAGCTATAATCTCCTTTTTTGTTTTTAGTTTATCAAGAATTTTTATGTTTATATCTCCACTTTCTATATAAAATAGAAAATCATTTCTAAAATTATCGTGATAATTTTTCTGATCTACAAATAAGTAATTTAATAAAAAATCTTGCTTCTGTTTAAAAGTAATCATTATTCTTAAAGTTTAAATCTATATTGTACTTGTTCTTTTGCAGGCAATATTTCTTTTTGAAATTTTAAATTCTCAATAGGATTTTCAATAGTTATAAATTGTGGAATATCATTCATATTCATAACTAAAGTAACTATATAATAATTACTGTATTCTTCAGCTTTTCTAAACTCATTTTCTGTAAGCCTAAAATCTCCTATTCTTTCACGAATTCCTTTTACTTCTGCTAAAAAAGATTTTATATTTACATCTACTTGAAAATCATAACCATCACCATAAAGCCGAGCGTCTTCTAAAATTCCATTCTTAAAAAGCTCAATAGCTCGGTAATTTCTCATAAAATACAATTCAGCTTCTAAACCTGTTTCTTGCATTTTTCTAAATCTAGATTTTACAATAGGTCTTACATCCACTTTAATACCTGATACATTGTAATAGTCTTTTAGAAATAGTTTCACAACATTAGCATATCCTATTACATCTTCATCTCCAAACAAACTATCTATTAGCAATTTTCTATGAATATAAACATCTCCTTTTTGCCACCAGCCTTTTCTGCCATTATCAAAAAAAGGATCAAATAAATCCATTCTATTTTTAACAACACTACCTGTTTCTGCTACCCCTAAACTAACAAAATAATTATAGAAATTACTTTTAGAATGAAAACCAAATTGACGAACAAAGTTATTGTCAAATTTTGCTAATCCATACCCTAAAAGATTAAGTAATTCATAGTTTTTATGCTTTGCCATAATTCCAATACTTATAAAATAACCTTAGGACGATGCTTTCTTGCTATTTCTTCTATCTCAAAAAAGAGTGTTCCCCTAATGTCTTCAAAACCTTTTTGATATCCAGCTATAGAAAATGCTTGACAAGGAAATCCTGCGCAAAGTATATCAAATTCATTAGGAATATTATCTTTCGTTTCTTGTAAAGTAATATCGCCAAAAGGAACTTCTCCATAGTTTAGCTTATAGGTTTGCTGAGCGAACTTATCCCATTCTGACGAAAAGACACATTCACCCCCTATATTCTGCAAAGCATAGCGGAAGCCCCCTACCCCTGCAAATAAATCTATGAATTTAACGCTTTTTCCCATATCCAAAAACTCTTATTTTTCTCTCTAAAGTCCTAAATAACCCTTTCTCAAAGGCGTATCCTTGATTCTCTTTTAATTTTAAAAATTAATTAGTTCCTATTTTGGAAGTACAGCATCACTCGTTTACATCAAGTTCTCATTAAAAACAATTAAAATTGCTTTATATAATCGCCTATGTAACTCGTACTTACCCGTCGTGCTACGACCTTCTATTCTAATAAAAATTCGTACTTCTGCTCAATTAACCATTAATCACTAATCATTAACCATTGTTACGACACCGTTTGCTTTTGTACATTCGTTACCTCCTCTTCCATTTCAATAGGGGTCGCTTTTAGCGCATCAAGCTGTTCTTTTAGTGGCGCAATCTCCTTCAAATATTTAGCTTTAAGTCGCGCATCAATAGGCACCGATTCTGGTAATTTCTCTCTGAGTGGGTCTACTTGTCTTCCATTCTTCCAGAAACGATAGCACACGTGAGGACCTGTTGCTAAGCCGGTACTGCCCACAAGCCCAATCACCTGCCCTTGCGATACGTGTTGCCCTCTGCGCGCTAATATTTTCGACATATGCAAGTACTGAGTTGTATACATATTGTTGTGGCGCACCTTCACATAGTTACCGTTACCCGAACCATAGCCCGCCTCAATCACTGTCCCCGAAGCCGTTACCCGTATAGGCGTACCGGTAGGCGCTGCATAGTCAGTGCCAAAGTGTCCTTTCATACGGTGAAGTATAGGGTGAAAACGCATTCCAAACTTCGAGGTTATACGAAAGATATCCAAAGGCGATTTCAAAAACATACGCTTCATCATATTGCCCTTCTCGTCATAATAACCATTAGTACCTTTTATCGAATCGGTAGTGAAGTTAAAAGCGTAATAAGGCTTCCCTTGCCATTCAAAATAAGCCGCTTTCACTCTCTCAACCCCAGCAAAAATAGTGTCGTCTACATAACGTTCTTCATAAATAATCTTGAAGTTATCACCCTTTTGCAAACGGAAAAAGTCAATGGTGTAATCAAAAATCTGCCCCATTTGGTAAGTAGCATTCGCACTGATACCCGCCGCAAGCGCATCAACTGTAAGATTGCTGTTGATATTTCCTGCCAATGCCTTTTCCACAATCGTTACCTTGCGTTGCGCCTTATAAGCGTGAACCGAGTCGCCCAAACGCACCACTACGTAATCCGTAACGTTCGGCTGATAAATAAAGCTATGGGGTTTCGAGGGGTCTTTTTTATCGTACAAAAAAGCGTAAACCTTACCCGTACGTATGTTTTTAGGATTAAACTCCCCTTTGGTTTTTTGGGTGATATTATGAATATCCACCGCACCTATATTATTCTCTTCTAATAGTTTACCAAAGGTGTCTCCCTGCTTTATCGTATCTTTCACTATCGTGTAATCATTCAAGTTAAAACCAAATTCATACACAGGGGGTTTCGGCGCTTTAACAGTAGCCGAAGCTGTCGCCTTTCCAGCATTATCCGTATCATTACAAGCCGTAAATACCGAAAACTGAAGTGCAAAAATTGATAAGTAAAGAACTTTCTTCATCATAAGTTTTTTGTTTCTGTTTTTATATTTTATAGTTCACAAACACCAAGCCATTTACTGCCTAAGTGTATTAAAAAATTTTACAAAGGTGCAAATAAAAAATGAACTACGCAAATAAAAAAACTAAAAAAGCACTTTGTAATGCCTTTAATTTATTCATAATTAATATATTAAACTGTTCTCCTCAATCTGCACAAATCACTTCTATATCCCCTTTTTACCCCCCTTACCACTACCCTTCTCCCCACCTTCTTTTTAAAGCCCAGCACACCCCAAATACCCCCTCCCCTATTCAGCACATTTTTCTACCTCACAAGCAACATACGTAGCACATTTTTCCACCAAAACCCCATTTCGCAGAGGGGCAACTTCCAAAAAAGCACCTTCTATCGTCCAACATTCGTATAAGGTTCGTATAAGGTACCTATACCCACAGTATATTTTTCTTTTTGAAAATCCCTATCCTCACTCCCCCTAAAATTATTAGTATGAATCAAGAGTTAAAAAATAATTATCATTGATTAACAGCATATTGTCGCCTTTGCATCACATTTCCCCCTTTGAAGGAAGTCCGCGAGAGCGGAGTATGTGAAAGGGGGGATGTTTATAATCAAATAGTTAATTAAACCCTTGATTGGTATTTCTGGCATTATTGGCATTATCAGTATTATTGTTATCTTTGCCCCCATAAAACAAATTATTATGAAATATTTTTATACGTTAATCGTCCTACTAACAACCTCTTATGCTTTTGGTCAGAACATATTTTTGCTCAAAGAACTCTTTCTAAAAGGAAACGTAAAATCCGTGCGCGTGATTCCCTATGAAGTAAAAGAAAACAAAAAACAACACATTCATAAAACCCCCGTAAAGAAATTCTATTACGATGAAAATCTGTTTCTTTTAGTCAATGAACAAGGAAATGTTATCCAGCAAATTATGTTTGCCGACCGAAATGCGTTCAACCATAAAACAGAGGTAACTTACGACGATAAAAACCGTGAAACCAACCTCAAAGTATACGACGAAACCGATACCCTTTTGCGCGAGTACACCCTTACTTACGACGATAAAGAGAAAAAAATGCAAAAAACCGCCTACTTCCCCAAAACAGGGAAGCAATACTTAGTGCTCACAAGCGATACCAACAAACGAAGTTACCCCACCTATGCCACCTATTACAACACCGATAAAAGCGTTAAAAACTACTCCTCATATAAGTACGACAAAAGAGATAACCAATTAGAAGCCACCGTTTACAATCCCGATAAATCCATAAAATACACCAAGAAAACAAAGTATAACAAAAACGGATTTGTTACCCACCAAATAACCAAATCCAACGAGAAGAATAAAAGTCTTGAAACAGCGTATACCTATAAAAAAGAGCCCTTTCCTACTGAAATGCACTTAATCTTCGGAAAAACAACCAATAATAAAGCAAAGAAAGTCAGCTATACCTTTTCTTATCAATACGACGAAAAAGGCAATTGGATAGAGAAAAAATGCTTTCTCAAAGATAAATTAGTATACATCATCGAAAGAGACATCACATATTATTAATATGAATTAGCTTCATATTTTAATTATTAGTATTATTGGCATTTCTGGTATTATTGGTATTATTGGCATTATTAAATTTTATATCGTATGAGCTTATTCACTATTCTTATATTCCTTTTTTTCTTTTGGATTTTTAGACAACTCACCCAACAACTATCCACCGGAGAGCCTTTGCGCAATCCGTTTCAGCAAAACATTACCCCTGCTACGTTTGAGCTAAACCTGCTCTCACTCTGCTCTTTGGTAATCAAAGCTAACGGACGTGTTACTCAAGCCGAATTAGATTTCGTGCGCTTGCAGTTCGTACATCTTTATGGTAAGGAACGCGCCAATGCCGTGTTCCGCAGTTTCAACGAGCTGGTAAAAGGTCGAGAGATTGAAGCCCCCCGAGTAGCAATGTTCGTGCGGGCGCGTACTACCTACGAAACACGCTTGCAAATCCTCTATTTTCTCTTCGGTATCGCTCAAGCCGATGGCGTAGTAAGTGAAGACGAAGTGCGCCAAATAGAGCAAATAGCCTACTACTTCAATGTAGAAAAAAGTGATTTTATAAGCATCAAAGCAATGTTTGCTAGCACCTATGGCAGTAATAACTATGCTCAAACCCCTAATGAAAATGCTTATACCATATTAGGCATACGCCCCGAAGCTACCGATGCTGAAGTAAAACAAGCTTACAGAAATATGGCAAAAAAATATCACCCCGATAGAGTGATTACAGAAGATGAAGCCATAAAAAAAGGCGCTGAAGAAAAGTTCAAGCAAGTACAACAAGCCTATGAACAAATCGCACGCCAAAGAGGAATGAACTAACCAAATAGCTAACCCCTATAAACAAAAAAGTGGCAAGCTACCTACATCGCACCGCTACAACCGAATACCTTTGCTGTGTTCCCACCCTGGAGGATTTTTCAGGAGCTGGTCGTGTAGGACTTGCCGGCGACAAAAGTACAACTTTTTTATCACACTGCAAGTTTTTTTCAAAAAAAGTTGTATCTTTGTACCAAATTTATCATTGCTAACCCCATCTGCTAACTTAATTATAAACTGATAATTCATAACTCTAAACTTAAAAAAATGGCAACAAACAGAACCCTTACAATGATTAAACCTGATGCTGTAGAACACGGCTATATAGGGTCTATTCTATCCGATATCATTGTTGCAGGTTTTACTATCAAAGCAATGAAATTCACACAACTCACTCGCCGTGATGCCGAGCAGTTTTACGCCGTTCACAAAGGTAAACCTTTCTTTGAGAGTTTACTGAACTTTATGACACGTGGGCCTATTGTAGCAGCAATCCTCGAAAAAGACGATGCTGTAGCGAGCTTCCGTAAGCTTTTAGGAAGTACCAACCCCGAAGAAGCTGCCGAAGGTACACTGCGTAAGAAATATGCTACTTCATTAACAGAAAACGCCGTTCACGGCTCTGATAGTGATGAGAATGCCTCTATTGAAAGTCATTTTCATTTCTCAGAACGTGAGATATTTTAAAATAAATAATGATTTTTAACTGCAAAATAAGTGCAACTGAACTGACTCTTTTCACTTATTATCTTTTTAATTAATTATCTAAATAAAATGAGAATCTTAATCCTACTCTTAGCGCTCCTATCACTACAGTGTAGTAAATCACAAGATAGTGAGCCAACAAAGGACTCAAACTCTAACAAAATGCTAGCCCTTATTAACCAGCAACGACAAAAAGGTTGCAAGTGTGGAAGTAACTACTTTAAACCAGTACCACCTCTAAAGTGGAATAAAACACTGGAAAAAGTAGCCAAAGCTCATAGCGACGATATGCAACGCCACAATACAATGACTCACAACAGCAAAAACGGTGACGGTCCTGGTAAGAGGCTTACTAACGCAGGCTATAAATGGACTACGTGGGCTGAAAACGTAGCTATGGGACAAGAAACTGAAGAACAAGCAATGAAAAGCTGGCTCTCCAGTCCTGGACATTGTGAAAATATTATGAATGCACAAGTTACTGAAGTAGGTGTCGCTCGCAGTGGTAAGTATTGGACGCAACTCTTTGCTGCTCCTTACCCTTAATTTCTAATTCCTACTTCCTAAAAATGTACCTCGACGTTCATTCGCATACCCAGCACTCAACTGCCGATATTTTAGTAATTCGCAATCAATACCCACTTACTGCTGTTACTGATGAGCCTTTTTCAGTGGGTATTCACCCTTGGTATTTAGAGGATTGGGAAGCGCAATGGAACGTACTCATACCTATAGCCCAGCATTTTAACTGCTGGGCTATAGGTGAATGCGGGCTCGATAAGAATATCTCCTCTCCCCTACCCTTACAACAAGAAATCTTCTTAAAGCATATTCAGTTAGCTGAAACATTACAACTTCCTCTTATTATTCACTGTGTGAAAGCTTATGCTGAAGTTATTCACCTGCGAAAAATTACTAAAAGCAAACAACTTTGGATATTACACGGCTTTCGGAAAAACCTTAAAGTAGCTCAAGAGCTCATCGCTCACGGGATTGCACTTTCATTTGGCTCTCCCCTACTCTATTCTGCCCAATTACAAGAAGTTTTTAAGAAGATTCCAAGTGAATACAGGTTTTTTGAAAGTGATGACAGTGAGGTTTCAGTTATTAGTAATTTAACCAGTATGGCTATTCAGATAACTGAAAATTAAAATTTTCTACTTAAAAAATTTGCTCATTTACAAATTACTTCATACCTTTGCGCCCTGAAAATTGAAAGGGGGTGTATCACTTATGTTAATAATTCCTTTAAAAGACGGAGAAAGCATCGATAAAGCTTTAAAACGTTACAAACGCAAATTCGACCGTACAGGTGTGGTTCGTGAACTACGTGAAAGACAACATTTCACTAAACCTTCTGTGCGCAGAAGAACCGAAATCCAAAAAGCACAATACATTCAACACTTGAAAGATCAAGAAGAAGTATAGTTCATTGTGGAAATATTTATTTTTAAGTAGGAATAGATACTATCTGTTCCTACTTTTTTATTTCAATGTTGTTTATGCAAATCAAGGGCTAGATTAACTTATTGATTATGGGAATGTGTGACGGGAAAGCGACAATATATTGTTCATTATTTATTCTTAAATTGTGCATAACTTGAGGAAGAAAAAACACTAAAATATTTGGTTATTTATGTTTTGTATGTATACAAAAATGAAGATGAGAAAAGCAAATTTATTTGTTATAAAAATATTCACTACTTTTTGGCAGTTATGAACAATGTGCGTAAGTGAAAGTTCTCAACAAAAAGTTGTGCATAATATCAAAAATGGTTATCAACAGTTTTGCTTAAAATATTCATTTTAAAAAGTGTAAATCACTTTTTATTGTTGATAACTAATCATAACATTGTTGAAGTGAAAAAAGCAAGTTTTTGGGGCTAATTTTATCCCCCTTATGAACGCCTTCATAATAATAACCTTTCTTTTTTAGAAAAAAATCTTTTTCAATTTATAATTAGGTGATTGTTGATAAGTCAAAAATGATTACTTTTGCGTTTGGGAGTGGGGGATAGGTGTTAGATATTATAAGTATCAGAAGTTAGGAGTGAAGTTGTAATTTATGGGGAAAGTTTTCGGAGAAAATCGGAACTCTTAAAGGGGCTTTCAGAGCCTTGAAAGGGTGATGGATGGGTACACTTAGCTTATAGAAAGCTTATACGAATCTTGGACGATTGTTATACAAAGGGTATATAAGTAGTTGATTCATACTGTAATACAATAATACTAAAAATGCCAATAATGGGGTTTCGAGGCGAAAGAAAAGGGTCGTAGCACTACAGGCAGGTAGAAAATTAGAAAAATGAGAGAATTAGCGAATTTGAAAATTATTAGTAAAGCAATAGGTTATTTTTTAATTTTTGATTCATATTTAATATTTGACTACTAAAAAAATACAAACACTATGAAAAAAACAACTAAGAACAGTAAAACCCAGAAACAAGGTAAATCAGGGAAACCTAAAAAAAATAAGAGTTTAGCCAAACGCAACAAACACGAACTTATCAAAGCGATTTTCTCGGTACTTCACGAGCACCCCGAAGAGAGCTTTAACTACAAGCAAATCGCTGCCAAACTCCATATTACCGATGCACCGCGTCGCGATATGTTAGTAAAACAATTGGTACAACTCAAAGAGAAAAAACGCATTGTGGAAATCGACCGCGGGAAGTACCAAGCGATCCCTATGCAACATTATTATGTAGGCACCCTCGATGTGAGTTCGCGCGGCAATGGCTATGTGATGGTCGATGGTTTGGACAACGATATTTTTGTGGCACAGAACTTCTTGAACAAAGCCCTCCACGGCGATTTGGTAGAGGTGTACGTATTTCCGCGTTTTCGCAACCGTAATAAGATGGAAGGCGAAATCAGCAAAATTATCGAACGCAACAAAGTGCGTTTTGTGGGTACTGTACAGCTACACAAGAATTTTGCTTTTGTTGTCCCTACCGACCCGCGTATGTACACCGATTTCTTTGTGCTGAAAGACAATCTCAATGGCGCTCAGGACGGCGATCGCGTGATTGTGCGCATCGAAGATTGGAAGGATAAGAGCGATTCGCCTATGGGAGTCGTGGAGCAAATCCTCGGCAAACCTGGGGAACAGTCTACCGAAATGCACTCTATCTTAGCCGAATACGGTTTGCCGTACACTTATCCTGAAGAGGTGGAAACCTTTGCTAAGAACTTAGATTTATCGATTACTGAAGACGAAATTGCCCGCCGTCGCGATATGCGCGATACGCTCAATTTTACTATCGACCCGCGTGATGCAAAAGACTTTGACGATGCGCTGTCGTTCAAAGTATTAGAGAATGGTAATTACGAAATAGGGGTGCACATCGCCGATGTGTCGCACTATGTACAGGAAGGCACCATCCTCGATGAAGAGGCTTATAACCGCGCGACCTCAGTGTATTTGGTAGATAGGGTAGTGCCGATGTTGCCCGAAATATTGAGCAACTTTGCTTGTTCGTTGCGTCCCGATGAAGATAAGTACACTTTTTCAGCGGTCTTTGAGATGAACAAAAAAGCTGAAGTGGTGGACATCTGGATAGGACGCACAGTCACCCACTCGTCGTTTAGGTTTGCTTACGAAGAAGCACAATCGGTGATTGAGAACGCTGGAGTAGGGGAGGGGTACATTATTCCTGCGGATACTTCCATCACCGATGCCGACCGACAAGTGCCTGCCAATGTGGTAGAGGCTATCCTCACGCTCAACACTTTAGCCGAGAAACTCCGCGGCAAACGTATGCGCTTAGGTGCCATTACTTTTGATAAGGTAGAAGTGAAATTTGACCTCGATGAGAACGGCAACCCTACAGGCGTGTATTTCAAAGAAAGCAAGGAAGCTAATAAGCTGATTGAAGAGTTTATGCTCTTGGCTAACAGGAAAGTAGCCGAATATGTAGCCAAAATGAAAAAGACCTTCGTCTACCGCGTACACGATGAACCCGATGCCGAGAAATTGCAACAGTTTAATACTGTCATTGGTCGATTTGGCTACCATTTAGATTTGAAAAACCGCAAAGCCACTACCGATTCGCTCAACAATTTGCTCGAAGAAGTGAAAGGCAAGAAGGAACAGAACTTGGTGGATACTTTGGCGATACGCTCAATGGCTAAGGCGACTTACACCACTAAGAACATAGGACACTACGGTTTGGCGTTTGATTACTACACCCATTTCACTTCGCCTATCCGTCGTTATCCCGATGTGATGGTACACCGACTCTTACAGCAGTATTTGGACAACGCCCCCTCACAACCTGAAGCCGACTATGAAACCAAATGCAAACACTCCTCACAGATGGAGAGTTTAGCAGCTTCCGCCGAGCGTGATTCTATCAAATATATGCAGGTGAAATATATGGAAGCCCATAAGAACCAACAGTTTGCAGGGGTTATTTCGGGCGTAACCGAATGGGGTATTTATGTAGAAATCACCGTGAACAAATGCGAAGGTTTAGTACGTGCTCGCGACATCAAGGACGATTATTACACTTTCGACGACCAGCAATATGCCCTTGTAGGACAAGCTACTGGCAAGATGTATCAATTAGGTGATGAAGTAATGATACGCGTCAAGAACACCGATTTGATGAAGAAACAATTAGATTTTGAATTAGTAGATTGAGCCGTAGCACGGCAGGCAGTCGTAGCACGACAAGCAGTTAAAAATTGTTTTTGCGCCATACACTTTGTCAAAGTCCTTGGACTTTGACAAAGTTTTTTGTTTATTTAAAAAATATTATTACTTTTGTATTGTTAATTATCAATAGTATGCTTATGAAAGATGAAAAAATGGGTATTATGAAGAAGTATAGAATAAGCTAACTATTAGTATTATTTTTTAACTGAGCTATGGGTTATTGTCTTCATAAAAAAGAACGTGCAAAAGAAATAATTTATGAACTTAAAAAATAGTTATTATGCAAAGACTCATAAAAAATTCATTTCTAATGGTATGCTTAAGCATAGCCTTTATATCTTGCTCTAAGGAAAATAGCACTACCCAAACTATTGACAATGAGCAATTATCTTATGATAACTTTGCTTCAGTAGTTATGCAACCCTCTCACGATAAAGACTTAGTGCGTTGGGTTTCTTTTAAAGCAAATCCTTCTCAAAAAACTATTGAAGTGCTTTCTAACCAAGAGAATGAAGGAGATATGGCTATTGGGTTAGCCCCTCTTTTTTACAAACCTTCTGATACAAAATATACCGTTTTAGGTATGCGCTATGAAGAAGATTACGAAGCAAAATTTGCTACTAAAGCAGCTGCAGTAGAAAATATTGTAAATAATTTTGGAGCACAAGGTGCAACCTTGCACGTAGTCTATATTCCTGATACTAAAACTTTCTTTGTTTCAGATACTACAGAATATTTAGTAGTGCTCTAAACCCTAAACCCTAATACCTAAACCCTGAATTTCAACAGAGTAGGGGAGAAGTACCAAAAACTTCTCCCCTTATTTTTTGCAGTTCAGTAGTTTTTTACTACCTTTGTGCAATTAATTTTTAATTATAATTTTGCTGAAATAGATGTTTGCGGATGTATTGCTTGCCTTACCTTTGGGTTTGTTATTGGCTTTTACCATAGGGCCTGTATTCTTTGTATTGCTGGAAACAGCCATTACCAAAGGATTCAGGGCTGCCATTGCCTTTAACTCAGGGGTCGTATTAGCCGATGCTGTCTTTATTCTCATCGTTTATTTCACTACCAGTAGTCTGCTAAGGGAAATCAAGGACGACCCTAAGCTCTTCTTCGCTGGTGGACTCATAATGGTGACCTACGGACTCATTTCGTTCATCAAACTCAAGAAAGATTTCAAGAAAACGATGGACAACAAGGAGAATGCCCACCTACAAGTAGCCGAAAAAGTGAATTATCTCGCCCTCTTTATCAAAGGGTTTTTATTGAATTTCATCAATATAGGAGTGTTGGGATTTTGGTTAGGGATTATCATTGTGTTTGGCCCCAAGCTCGATATGAATGCCAGTAGGATATTGGTATTTTTTAGTTCTATCATCTTGGTCTATTTTGGTATAGACATCTTTAAAATCCTCATTGCCAAGAAACTCAAGAACCACCTTACCGCCTTTCACATCTACAAAATTAAGCGCACTATTAGCATCATTCTCCTCATCTTCGGACTTTTCTTGATACTCCAAGCGTTCTTTCCTCATATCTTAGATATTTTTTAGACCCCCGAACCCCCGAAGGGGGACAATCCGCAATAAAAAACTTTGTCAAAGCTCGTAGCATGAGAGGCTATAACTTTGACAAAGTCTATACTGTGGACTATGGTCTAACACCTGTGGCCTAATGCCTATGGCCTAACACCTAAGACCTACTTCCCTGATTTGTACTGGCTATTCAAGTATTCGGTAACTTCTTTAGTAATATCTTTTTTCTCAGTACCGTAGAGTACGCTACCACCGTCATTAGCGCCGAGGATAAAGGTATATCCTTTTTGTTTGCCATACTCTTTAATATTTTTCTTCACTTTACTGAGCAGTGAATCCATTTGTGTTTGACTTTCCATTTGCAAACGTTGTTCTTCTTGTTGTAAGTGTTGTTGCAGGATTTGGCTTTTCTGCATCAGTTCGTTGTATTTTTTCTGAGCTACATTTTGAGCCATAGTTTTAGATTGAGCGTCGAAAGCACGTGCTTCGGTTTGGAACGCCATTGAAATACTATCGCGTTTTTTCTCGTAGGTAGCGATTTCAGTTTTTAGTTTAGCCTCGATGTCTTGTTTTTCCTGATAATCGTTTAAAAGTTTAGAGTTATCAACAAATGCTACCTTGTCGGTACAAGCAGTAAGGGCGAGCAGTGCTACGCCTGTTAAGATGAGTTTTTTCATTTTTATAATGTTTAATTTGAATTACGTGGCAAAAGTAAGAAAGTTTTACGTGTAAAAGAAATATTTTTTAATTTTGTTACTTAAAAAAGTGAAATATAGATATGAAAATAGTTTTAACAGATGAAGAAATATCTCAATTTACTATTGATGAATTTTGGTCTAAAATAGAAGAAGGTTATAGGGAAATTGAACGAGGAGAATACCTCACACAAGAAGAATTAGATGAAGCAATAGCAAAAAATATGAAATTATAACTCCCTGATTATTTAATATCTACAGAAAATGTATAAAAAATATTTGTTAAAATATTTGCGTATATAATTAATTTGTAGTAATTATGCACTGTAATTTTAGTTTATAAAAAGCGTTAGCTTATATTTCTATACTAAGGAAATCTGGTAAATTTTCATTTGACTATAGAATAAATAGGCGAGAACGCTCACGCTGATATAGCGTGGGCTTTTCTTTTATTTATATAGTCATAGCTTACCAGAGGCTCCTTAGAATATGAATAAAGGTTAAAAGTCCTCGCTTTTTTTGTTTTTATAATCTTCATTTTTAGGACTTAGTGAGTTAAAAAATCAATGCCTATGTAGAATGATTAATTTATTAACTTCCAAATTACTTGTAATTTTAATTGATTACAAGTTGACCAAAAGAGGAATCCGAAAATCTGATAGAGTAGGAAAAACAAAAATAATTTTTAATCTAATGAAAAAGATTATATTTATATCTTTATTATCTATTACTTTATTTAGTTGTGGTTCGGTAACAAGAACTGTTTCTGGTTCTACTGAATCTAAATTACTTAAAACTGTTTCTATTGAGCAAAATTGTCCAGTTGGAGAACTTAAAGTTGTTGAGAGAGTTAAGGGATTTGGACAAGCTACTTATGCAATAGAAGGCTGTGGCAAAAGATTTGTTTACAAACAAATGGGTTCTGTTTTTATGGAATCTTCGAAGGCAGATAGTATGTTGCAAAAATAATTTTTGACCTTTAAAGAGTACTAATAGTTTTCTAATAAATTATTAGTACTTTTTATTAAATAATTAAATATAAAAATGAATAAAGAGCTTTTAAAATCAGTTGCTAATAAAATTTGTACTAAAACTCAAGAAATTGTTAAGAAAAATAATATTGTTTCTATTCCTGTAAGTGATTATTGTATTGAAATATCAAGGAATGAATTTACAGATAAAGAATGGAAATTTTTAGTAGAAAATAGAGATGAAAAAGAATTTAAATATTCCTATTATAGGATTGATATCAATGAATATGTTACTCATAATGTATATTCTGTATCAGAAAATTTTCTATCAACAAATCCTTTTCTTATTGCGAATCTTAGAAAAATGGGAAATTCTGATTAGTTTTATTGTTCCACGTGAAACACCTTAAATCCTATATATAGGATTTTTTTATTTAAAAACTATATATCTATAAATATATTTTATCAAAACTGACTTTATTACAGCTTGTTTTAAGTATTATTTTTTAAAAAGTAATAAAGTATAGGTTAATAGTTGAGAAGTCTTATAAAAACGTCTTATTTTAAGTTTTTACTATTTTTAGTTTCAGAAATATAAAAAAATAGACAATTTCTAACTCTTACCTCTTATTTCTTACCTAAAACATAAATCTGCGATGAGTATTCTCCTTTCCTCCAACCATAATAATTTGAACGGACTCCGTTGATGAAACCTTTAAGAAAATTTTTCTTTCCTGTTTTATATTGTTCGGAAAGCATACTCACATAGAAGGCATCAAAGAGCATAGGGTAAGTAGCGAGGAGCTTAAAACCTTCTTTAGCGAAGAGTTGCTCAATGCTGTCTTTTGAGAAATGCCAAAGATGACGGGGTACATCATAAGCAGCCCAATAAACCCCGTAGTGTTGAGCGTCCCACGAGCGGTAGTTGGGCACGGCTATAACAGCAAGTCCGTCTTCTTTAAGTAAGTTTCCGATGGTCTGTATTTCTTTCACTACATCGGGTACGTGTTCCAATACGTGCCACATAGTAATCACATCAAAAGAGTGGGGAAGAAGCTCACTAAAATCTTTTTGCAATAGTAGTCCTTTTTCTTTGGCTTTACTTCGTGCTTTCTCGCTGGGCTCTATTCCCATAGCTTCCCAATGTGCGTATTCTTTAGCTCTCAACACAAAGTCGCCAGTGCCCGCGCCTATGTCAAGCAGATGCACATTTCCTTGTTTGTATTGCTTAATGAGTTTGATTTTGTGTTTCAAGTTATAACTTTTTACCCATTGGTAGAGTTTATCGAATAGCGTTTTGTGGCTATCGGTATGCGAAATATAATCGGCACTCTCGTAGTATCTACCCAGGTCATTGGGTAGGGGAGTAGTGCGGTAAAGTTTTAATACTGAGTCATATACGAGGGTAAATTCCTCTTTTGATACACTGTAATCCTTTATAGTCATTAGTCGTTACTTATTAGTCGTTTATCATTAATTGTTAGTGTTTAGTCGCTTACTAACTGCTAACGACTAAGTTCTAACTGCTAAATACAATTGTTCATTATTAAATGTTCCACGTGGAACATTTTCTATTTTTATAATTCATCAATTCTCTATTTGCTTCTTACCTCTAATATAAGCGTAGAATTTACGCGTCTTTAAATAATCAAGAATAATCATTCTCGTAGGCTTCACGTTCGAAAATAATATTATGGTAGGCTTTCTTCTTATCTTTATATTTAATATACTTTAGCAAAAAATCTATAAGATACCATATGTAAAAGAATATCACTAAGAGTTCGCGTTGCTGGGCAAGGTGTATGCGTTCGTGATTGATAAAGTATGGGTCTTCTAATAATTGGGAATTATTTGCAAATACAAAAGGATAAAGAGTAATACCACTATAACCTTTAGGTACAAAATATTTGTTTACGATAAAACGTTTCATTTATTATTATTCAATACTTAGTGATAAACCATTAATTTGTGGCAAAGGTAAATAATAATTCACAGATAAACAAACACTCTTAATTATCCATTCTCAATCGTTCATTGATAAATGTTCCACGTGGAACATTTTCTAATAATATATAGCTCTATTAAAAAATATTTATTACCTTTGTCCGCGTAAAATAATAATATATCAGTATGAAAAAGTTTTTTATTCTGTTGTTGCTTCCTTTTATGGGAGTAGCACAAATTATCAATACTCCAGCTACACGCTTAGAGAAAGAGCTCAACGGCAAAGTTAAATCTCTTACTGAACGTACCTACGACGTCTTCCAGGGTAACCTTAAACAAAAACGTCTTGCAACCGAAAATTACTATGAATTTAATGAAGAAGGAAATGCCTTGCAGTTAGAACAAAAATATAGTGGTATTACTTTGCGTTACGACTATACTTACAATGCTGAGCAAAAACCTCTGCGCGTAACAGTATCAAGAGTCGCTCACGGAGGTGTGCAGTACTCTACAGGAGTTTATGAATATAATGACCAAGGGCATTTAATAACTTACCAAACAGTGATAGGGGTAATTGCTTCGCCTACACAAACCTATACTTTTAATAAATGGGACGCCAACGGTAACCCTACTGAAGGTCTCTTAGTAACACCTAATAGCAAAGCCAAGGTGTTCCAGGAGTTTGATAAAAATAACCAACGCACTTTGCTCAAGATGGTAACCGAAGGTAATCCGCCTACCGAGATGCATATCTCAGTGCGTTACGATCGTGAGGGTAGGGTAGTGGAACGCAGTATTGCTGAGGGGAACACCAAACCCGATGTAATGCATTACGCCTATGATAAAAAAGGTATACCTACCGGTGTGAATAATCAGAAGTTTGAACACACTTTTGATAAGCAAGGCAATTGGGTAACTCGCATTGTTTCTGTCAATGGGTATATCGTAGGTTTTACTGAAAGAGAAATAAAATACTAATATAGAAAATACATTTACTTATGAAAAAACTATTCATCATTACTTTAGCTTTATTGTCTACTGCTTGTAATACCGATTGGCGCAGAAAATACGACGAGGTGTATCCGTCTCAAAACGGAATCTCAATGGTCAGAAAAGATAATAAATACGGACTCGTAAATGCCGAAGGTACCCTCGTGGCACCTTTGAAGTATGACTATATCAATATCTATCCTTCTGACGGAATACCTTTTTACGATGTTACTATTAACAATTTGTATGGAGTAATACGCCCTTCAGGTGAAGAACTCATTCCTGCTGAGTATAATTTTATTTCGTATTCTGAAGGTGTTTTCATCGTGCAATCCAATGGTAAGAAGAAACTCCTCAGTACTAATAACGAAGCACTCACCCCTTGGTATGACGAAATAGACCTATTTTTCGGTGGTCTCGCTCGTGCTAAACAAGGTAATCAGTATGGTTATTTAAATACTAAAGGTAAAGTAGTATTGCCTTTTGTATATGATGATGCCGATGATTTCAACGACAGTAAAAAGGCAATGGTAAAGTATAAAGGAAAGTGGGGAATGATTGATAGCCGCGGTAATACAATCATTCCTTTCGAATACGAGCAGGCTGAACCTATACTAAAAGCAATGAGGAATGGGAAGACTATTACTACATCCTCATAAAGAAAGGCAGAGAAGTAAATATAGATAAAGAAGGTAATCTTTTTTCATTTAAATAATCACCTCTTTTACTTCTCCTCTAAATATCACTTTAAACGATAAACGCTTCCATTGTTTGGGCAATCGGGGGGTAAATTGCAATTCGCCGTTCTTCACACGCATACCTGCAAACCCCTCTACAATGCTCAACCAAGTGCCCGCCATCGAGGTGATGTGCAAGCCCTCGTGCACTTCCTTGTTGTAGTCATCTAAGTCAAGCCGAGCCGTGCGCAAATAGAGAGCATAGGCTTCGTCAGTTTTCCCTAAAGCAGAAGCCAACACACTGTGCACACAAGGAGAAAGTGACGACTCGTGTACGGTAAAAGGCTCATAGAATTCGTAGTGCTTTTGCAACTCTTCTTTGCTGAATCGCTCTTCAAAGAAATAGAACCCCTGTAGCGTATCCGCTTGCTTGATGTAAGGCGAACGCAAGATTCTATCCCACGACCAGTGTTGGTTCAACGGACGCTCCCCAGCAGGAATGCTACTCACAGGCTTGAGGTCTTTATCCAAAAAACCATCTTGTTGCAAGTATACACCATATTTTTCACTATAAGGCAAGTACATATGTTCCACTATGTAACTCCACTCCTTTAATTCTTCAGTAGTCACCCACTGCTTTTCTTTTCTGTATTTTAGAGCCATAGTCGCCGCATAGCTCAAACACCAAGAGGCAAGATAGTTTGTATAAAAGTTATTGTTTACGTTGTTCTCGTACTCATTAGGTCCCGTCACCCCTAAAAGTACGTACTGTTGTTTCTCTTTTGAATAATTTACTCGCTGTACCCAAAAACGCGCAATGGCAATAAGCACCTCCAAACCGTAATCTTTAATATAAGTTTCATCGCCCGTATAACGCGTATAGTTGTAAATTGCAAAGGCAATCGCCCCATTGCGGTGTATTTCCTCAAAGGTAATTTCCCACTCGTTATGGCACTCTTCGCCGTTCATCGTAACCATAGGGTACAGCGCAGCCCCACCTGTGAAACCTAAATTCTTAGCATTTTCAATAGCTTGAGGCAACTGTTTATAGCGGTACAACAGAAGATTCCGAGCCACTTCCGCGCCCTTGGTTGCCATATAAAAAGGCAAGCAATAGGCTTCAGTATCCCAGTAAGTACTGCCACCGTACTTCTCACCCGTAAAACCCTTAGGACCTATATTCAAGCGAGCGTACTTGCCCTGATACGTTTGATTTAGTTGAAAGATATTAAACCTTATCCCTTGTTGCGCCTGTTCATCACCTTCAATCACAATATCCGATGTCTCCCATATCATTCCCCAATCTTCTTTCTGCATCTCCAATAACCCCTCAAATGTTACTGCCTGTACATCTTTCTTTCCTGCCTGTCGCGCTACGACCTTTGTCAAGGTCTCAAACTTTGACAAAGGTTTTACTTCTCCCACTTTCTCCATCGCATCTCCCCCTTTGAAGGGGGCAGGGGGGATGTTTTTTTCGGTCGCTACACTCCCCCTTTTAAGGGAAGTCCGCGAGAGCGGAGTATGTGAAGGGGGGATGTTATCAATCTCATTTCTCAAATACCCCCCATACTTCTCAATACAAAAAACATTATTCTTCTTAATAGCAACCTCATACTGCAACCCTATATAATTCTCCCCTCTATTCTCTTTTCCACTGATATTCAGTTCTTTTCCTTCTACAAACAGACGGTTTTCCATAAAGGTTTCCACTTTAAAAGCCGTCTTTTTAGTCTCAGCAACAATAGTAGCGCTGTTGTTTTCCGAACTGATTTCTAAAGTATTCCAAAAATGCTCATCCCAGTTAGCATCATTATTCACAATACCACTGTCTAAATAACTCTCTATTGCTATAGAAGCATCAGTGTTCAAAGGAGTAATCTCATAGCGCAAAGCCCCCAATTCGTCGTGACGTAACGAGAGCAAACGCACCGCTTTCACAGCAACCTCCACCCCATTAGGTAGCATAGCCGTAAACGAACGCTCATACCAACCCTCTTTCATATTCAGCTCACGACGGAAGTTCTTCACCTCCAAACAAGTGTTTAAGTCCAACAATTCCCCGTTGATGTGAATATGTAACCCAATCCAACTCGGTGCGTTCAGCACTTTGGCAAAGTATTCAGGGTAGCCGTTTTTCCACCAACCCACTTTGGTTTTATCGGGGTAATACACCCCACCGATGTAGCTCCCTTGAAGCGTATCGCCACTGTAATCCTCTTCAAAGTTAGCGCGCATTCCCATAGCCCCATTCCCAAGGCTGAAAATACTCTCGTGTTTAGTAACCTCAGCTTTGTCAAAGCCCTCAACAATGATGTTCCACGTGTTCATAACAATAAAATTTCACCAGTTTAAAGTGCAAAGGTAGAAGATAATTCGCAAACCAGCAAATTTCTAAAATTAGCACATAAATACCCTACCCAACAATCTTCATCATTACATTTTTCTATTTTACCCTCACTTTTCCGTCCCTACAGTTCCCCCTCTCTGAGGGGGCTAGGGGGAGGTTTCCTCGTCATTCGTCCTTCGTCCTTTGTAATTCGTTCCTCGTCATTCGTCCATTTTCTCCTAATGCCTATTGCCTAATGTCTAACACTTCTTTCCCTTTCTTTCGCCTCGAAATCCTATTTTTACTATTATTAGCATTGTTGTATTATAGTATGAATCAATTACTTATATACCCTTTGTATAACAATCGTCCAAGATTCGTATAAGCATCCTATAAGCTTTGTATAAGCTAACCATACCCTTCTCACAGCTCACCTTTTATCTTTCACCTAAAAAGCACCTTCCGAATTCCTCCGTTTCCTTCCGAAATCACTGATATATCACTTTTAGCGGTATACACTTTTCCAAAGTTTTTAATCGCTCGTCGTGCTACGACCTCGCACTGCCCGTGCGGCTCGCACTGCCCGTCGTGCTACGACCTTTGGCAAAGTTCATTATCAGTATTATTGGCATTATCAGTATTATCAACTATTGCACCCTATATTACAGGTTGCGGTCGGTAGTGAAAAAGATTTTTTTCTACTAATTTTCTCATTTGCAAATTTTCTCATTTGCAAATTTGCCAATTATTCGTACCTTTGCCAAAAATACTAAACGTTATGCCTTATACAATCACCATTACTGATAACAATCCACAAGCAATACACCTTGTGAAATACCTTAAAACACTTGATTTTGTAAAGGTTACTAAGCAAAAAGAACCTGCTTATTCTCAAGAAGTGTTGAAAGCTTCCAAAGTGTTAAAGATGACCCCTCAAGAAATAGTAGACGCTGCTAAAGAAGAGGAAATGACTCCTGAAGATTACGCTTTTGTGATGACAATTTCTAAGAAAATAAATCACAATATAGCTAAACGTTGGGATGAACACTTTAACATTTAAGCTACTATGATAATCATTGCCGACAGTAATATTTTTATGAGTGCTCTTGTAAACCCTACAGGACGCACAGCATCTATATTAGCTGAGAGAAAGAAAATACAATATGTAGTCCCTGATTATCTTATCACCGAAGTAACTGAGCATATTCCTGATTTGGTAAAACGCTTTAAAAATCAGAAAACAAAGAAACAATTATTAGCTGATTTCAAAAAGTTATTAGAAGGGATTACAATTGTAAATGAAAAGGAGGTAAAAAGAGCTAATGCTATTAAAGCTAAAGAAATAGTAGCTGATATAGATATAAAAGATTATCCTTTTATCGCTCTTCATCTACAAATCAAACACAAAATCTGGACTTCTGATAAACTACTTGTAAAAGGTCTTACTGAAAAAGGTTACGGACATTTCTTTACTTCTACAGAAGAACTAAGCAAACATCTTTATAAAAAATAAACTTTTCACTAAAAATAATATGGCTAAAGAAACTCCCTTGATGAAACAGTACAATCAGATTAAAAGCAAATATCCTGATGCACTGTTGCTCTTTAGGGTAGGCGATTTCTACGAAACTTTTGGCGAAGATGCCGTCAAAACCGCTCATACCCTCGATATTGTGCTCACCAACCGCAACAACGGCACCGAGCGCAGCGAACTCGCGGGATTTCCTTACCATTCTATCAATACTTACCTCCCCAAACTCGTAAAAGCGGGCTACCGCGTGGCGATATGCGACCAACTCGAAGACCCTAAACTCGTAAAAGGCATCGTCAAACGGGGCGTAACCGAACTCGTAACCCCTGGCGTCGCCCTGAACGACGATATTCTCCAAAGCAAAAGCAACAACTTCTTAGCTTCGGTATGGCTGGGCAAACAGCTGTGTGGTGCGGCTTTCCTCGATGTCTCTACGGGTGAATTTCTCGTAGCCCAAGGCGATACCACCTACATCGATAAGCTTTTACAGAACTTCCGCCCTAGCGAACTCCTTATTGCCAAACACCAAAAACGCGAATTTTCCGAACGCTTTGGTGATGATTTTCACTGCTTCTATTTGGAAGATTGGGTTTTTAAAGACGATTACGCCCAACAGGTACTCACCAAACACTTTCAAACCAACTCGCTCAAGGGCTTTGGCGTAGATGAACTCACCGAAGCACTCCTCACCGCAGGGGCAATTCTCTACTACTTATCCGAAACGCAACACCATCAACTGCAACATATTACGGCTATTCAACGCATCGCCGAAGAGGCTTATGTGTGGCTCGACAAGTTTACCATTCGCAATCTGGAACTCTACGCAGGCACCTCAGCCCAATCGGTGAGTTTATTAGATGTGATTGACAAAACGCTGTCGCCTATGGGCAGCCGCACGCTCAAACGCTGGTTGGCTCTACCGCTGAAAAAGTTAGACAAAATCCGTCAGCGTCACGAGGTGGTGGATTACTTCTTGAAGCATATCGATGTACTGGAGCAGGTGAAAACCTCTCTCAGCCGTATGGGCGACATCGAACGGCTCATCTCCAAAGTCGCTACTCTGAAAATCAATCCGCGTGAAGTGGTGCAATTGCGCGCTTCCTTAGAACATATCCCCCTGATAAAGCAATTGTGCTTGGCATCAGGCAATGAATCGTTACAACTCTTAGGCGACAAACTCCACAATTGCGAACAGCTCAGTGCACGCATCGCCGAAACACTGAATGATGATGCTCCTGTAAATATCGCCAAAGGCAACGCCATTGCCGAAGGTTTTTCACCTGAACTCGACGAACTACGCGGACTCTCGCATTCGGGCAAAAGTTATTTAGACGATTTGCTCCTGCGCGAAACCCAGCGCACGGGCATTCCGTCCTTGAAAATCGACAGTAACAACGTGTTTGGCTACTACATCGAAGTGCGCAACACCCATAAGGATAAAGTCCCATCTGATTGGATTCGCAAGCAAACGCTCGTCAATGCCGAACGCTACATCACGGGAGAACTCAAGGAATACGAGGCTAAAATCTTAGGGGCAGAAGAGAAAATCGCCCAGTTAGAACAAACACTCTATACCGAACTTATCGCCTTTATCAGTGAGTATATCAGCGAGGTACAAACGAACGCGACCCTTATTGGTCAGTTGGATTGCCTCTGCGGGTTTGCCACTTTGGCGATGGAAAACAATTACCACCGTCCTGAGATGAACGAGGGTTATGCCATTGACATTAAGGAAGGTCGCCACCCTGTGATTGAAAAACAACTGCCCGTGGGTACGCCCTATATCGCCAACGATGTGTATTTAGACCGCGAAAGTCAGCAAATCATAATGATTACCGGACCTAATATGTCGGGTAAGTCGGCTATTTTGCGACAAACAGCACTCATTGTGCTCTTGGCGCAGATAGGCAGTTTTGTCCCTGCCGCCGAAGCGCACTTAGGGATTATCGACAAGATTTTCACCCGTGTAGGCGCGAGCGACAACATCTCGATGGGCGAATCGACTTTTATGGTGGAGATGAACGAAGCAGCGCTTATCTTGAACAATATTTCCGATAGAAGTTTAGTGCTTTTGGACGAAATCGGGCGGGGAACCAGCACTTACGACGGGATTTCTATCGCTTGGGCAATCGCTGAATACCTGCACGAACACCCCAGCAAAGCCAAAACCCTCTTTGCGACTCACTATCACGAACTCAACGAGATGAGTGAGAGCTTTGAGCGGATTAAGAATTTTAACGTATCAGTGAAAGAAACCAAGGACAGCGTACTCTTTTTGCGCAAACTCACTGAAGGCGGTTCGGCTCACAGTTTTGGGATACACGTGGCCAAGATGGCGGGAATGCCCCAATACGTGATTCAAAAAGCAAATAAGATGCTAAAAAAGCTTGAAGAGAGTCATAATGTAGTGCCAACTGCTGAGGTCGTTAAAAGCGCCCAAAAAGAAATGCAATTGAGCTTTTTTGATATGAACGACCCTCTCCTCGAAGCTCTCAAAGACGATTTACTAAGCCTTGATATCAACACCCTCACTCCCGTAGAAGCCCTAATGAAGCTGAACGAAATGCGAAAGCGATTTGGCTAATTGACGAATTAGCCAAAGTGTATAATTAGAACACTAATAATAAAAAACTATAAAAATGAAAAGAACAATCCACACGCTTTGCGCTGTATTTGCGCTATTTGCTTTTGTTGCCTGCTCTAAATCTGATGATAATGACAGCAAAAAAGATAAAGGCGAAGATGATATTGAGGTAACCAACTTCAATATTCCTCAGGAAGCTAAAGCCATTCTGCCCGACAAAACCCTTACGCAAATGGTGGCTAATGGTATGACCATTCACGAAGGGACTACGCCTCCTAATATCGAAGGCATTTACCTGCTCGATAACCTTACATTCCTTTATACCAGTGACCCTAATGATAATGCTTTCACCAAAGGTGATAAGGCTACTAATTACAAATTCAAATTCTACGAACAACAAGGAGTAAAAGTAAAATCCGACTATAAAGCATTAGGATTTGGAGTATTTGACACTGCCATAGGTTCTGGAGCTATCATCTCAGGAAGTGGCAATAAGTTTACGGTCTTCTTAGCTCACGTTGCCGTTACTCAAGGCGTAAAGAACAAAGATGTATATGTTTTCTCAGGTGAAATTACCTCTGAAGGGATTAAAGATTTGGTTTTCACAATGACGGTTACTGAAAAAGAAGACCAAGGAAATAAAATAATGGGAGTAGGTGTTTATCGCATTTTTAGTCAAGACGGACGTATTGCTAAAAAAGTAACTGATTATTAAACTTTATTTTTCTTCTCTCCGTTCTGTATATAAACGGAGAGAAGTTTTTTTACCCCGTCACACACGGTGAAATGCTAAATTAATATTTCTTTACCCCGTCACACACGGTGAAATACTAAATTAATATTTCTTTACTTTGTCACACATTGTGATAAGCAGAAGTGTTTTTGATTTCACTTTTTATCTTTCAGTTTTTACTTAATATTATAGTATTCCCTTCCTCCTCGCTATATCTATCGCTTCTATCAAGCTCTCAGCGCCAAACTTCTCCCGTATATTCTGCCGATGCCGATTCACGGTATAAGTACTGATAAACAGTTGCTCGGCTATCTGTTTGCTCGACAAACCTTGTGAGGCAAGCGTGAGTATTTCTTTTTCCCGCGGGGTAAGCGCAAATTCTTCTTCATCTTGTAGTTTAATGGGCACAATCTCTCCCGTTACACAGTGTTTCATTCGCACCCGCACGGGCAAATGCTCCGATTGGTCAGGGGCAATTTCTATAATCCCCAAAGCTAAGTAATTATCGTCTGTCACTTCTAAGAGTTGTACCTCATTGGTCACCCGACCATAAGTGCCGTCGCTCGCCATTCCGCGATAGTCGTAAACGTACTTATACTGCACCTGCTCTTCTTTAGGCAAAGTGGATAAAAACTCAAAAATCTGCTCGTCTATCTTTTCCTTTATTGCCAAATCATCAGGGTGAATGCGTCGTTTTAGCGGATAATCGGGCATTTCACTACTGTTGTTTTCGGGTATATCATCGTAGCCAAAGAGCTGAAACTTATCCGAAATATAATAGAAATGCTCGTTCTTATCCACTATAAAAACAGCGTTATTCCCTATTTTTGCTAACATTTCGGCATAAGGGATATACTTCTGTGCCAAGATTTCCATAGAGGTAGGGGTGCTCATCGTCAATTAAAAATGGTTATTTTTGCGTATTGCCACACTCGCGCAACCGCCGTAATTTTGCCCCAAAATTAATAATTATTTCTCAAAGATGAAAAATTACAACAGTATTATTATAGGTAGTGGCTTGGGCGGACTCATCGCTGGAGCTACTTTGGCGCTCTGGGGCAAGAAGGTAATCGTGCTCGAACAACACTATATCGCAGGGGGTTGCGCCACTGCTTTCAAACGCAAAGACTACCTGATGGAAGTTGGCTTGCACGAAATCGACGGTCTCAACGAAACCGACCCTAAGCGCCCGATTTTAGAACTTTTGGGCGTGTTTGATGAAGTAGAATTTCTAAAAGTACCCGAATTCTACCATCTACAGAAACCCGACTTCCAGTGCACCCTCCACCACGGGAGTGAGGCTAAAGCAAAACTCATTGCCGATTTTCCCGATTGTAAGGCCGAAATCGAACGCTATTTTGGACTCATTGACAAGCTTTACACCGAAATGCGCCGTCTCCCACGCAACAAATGGCTCAGTATATTACTCTACCCACTAATGCCGTTCTTGATTCCTAACATAATCAAAACTTCTAAAATGAACGTAGGTACTTGGCTCGATGCTAATATCAAAAACGAACAACTCAAAAACGTGCTCACAGCCAACTTGGGTTATTATACCGATGACCCTTACAACCTCTCGCTAATGTACTTTTTGGTGGCTCAAGGTAGCTACTTGAACGGTGGAGGTAACTTCGTGAAAGGGGGTTCGCAATCGCTGTCCAACTACTTGGTGCGCTTTATCGAAAAGCGCGGCGGACAAGTGCTTACGGGTAAATTTGTAGAAGAAATCTTAGTAGAAAACAATCAAGCCGTGGGCGTTACCTATCGCGATACGTTCAACACCTCAGCGCCTAAGCAATCGCTCTATGCCGATAGCGTGGTTGCCAATGCTGCCCAACCTATTGTCACTCAAATGCTCCCCGAGCCTTACCGCACTAAACTACAACAAAAGGTAGCACCTTTACAAATGGCTTGCTCGCTGCTCACTATTTATTTAGGCTTCAATACCGATTTGAAAAAACTCGGTGTAAACCATTATTCTACCATTATTCAAGGTCAAAAAGACTATACCCTCAAGGGTGTAAAAGCCGATTCAGAAGGTGATTGGGCTCAAAAACCTTTTACTTTTGTGAATTACGGAATGGTAGACGCACAATTGGCTCCCGAAGGGAAGACGGTAGCGGTAATTTGCGCCGTTGATTACCTCAAAGAATGGGAAGGACTCACCGAAACCGAATATCAGCAGAAGAAAGAAGCCGTTGCACAGCTGTTTTTAACGCGTTTAGAAGCCGAATTTCCAACGATTCTCCAGTACTTGGAGTATTATGAGGTAGCTACCGCTAAAACCATAAAAAGATACACTTTAAATCCGCAAGGCACGCCGTATGGTTATGTGCAATCGGTGAAGCAAACCTATCCTCAGCGCGACAAACTCACCACTTCACCGCTGAAGAATCTTTATTTTGCCTCGGCTTGGGCGCCTTCTGGAGGTGGTTATTCAGGGGCTGTCTATAGTGGTTTTATGACGGCTTGCAAGATGAAAACCCAAGTGAAATGGCAAAACTACACGCCCTCAACCCTCACCGATGAACGTTCTCTAAAACTCTTAGCCAAAAACACCATTGCCGATAATACCATCTTGCTCACTTTTGAAAAACCCAAAGATTTGCAGTACAAAGCAGGTCAGTACGCCGTGTTGCGCCTCGACAACCCTCGTTATACCGAATTGGATATGCCTTTGCGTCCGCTTTCTATGGTTTCTCACCCCAGTGAAGGCACTTTGCAATTCGCAATGCGCCTCAGCGATAGCAGTTTTAAGAAAAGTGTTGCCGCAATGGCAATAGGCGATACCGCCACTGTGTTCGCCCCTATGGGTACTTTCAGCCTCAAAGGAAAAAGCCAACGCATTGTGTTTCTCGCCTCAGGGATTGGCATTACTCCCGTGCTCCCAATGCTAAAAGAATTAGCGCAACAGCAATTCACTGGCGAAGTAAGCGTGTTCTACTCCAATAAAACCGAATCCGCAACTGCTTTTCACAACGATTTACAGCGTATTGCCTTACCTCATTACCGCTATGTGCCCGTATTCACCGCAACCCAAAAACGCCTCAATGCCGATTTCTTGCAAACACACCTCCACACCCTCACCGATTGTGATTATTACATCGTAGGTACCAACAGCTTTACCAAAGCAATGCAGGGACTTTTTCGCTCAGAAGGAGTTCCTGCATCACATATCTTTAAAGACGATTTTGGAGGGTAAATTTATAATTTGCCTGCCGTACTACGACCTTTGCCAAAGTTGAATAAGAGACAGGTTTCTCTCCCTTTTCCGTCACCACACTCCCCCTCTTTGAGGGGGGTAGAGGGAGGTTACCCCCTATTTGAGGATTATCGGCAACTGCCGAGTAAGTAAATTAGGGGGAGGTTTCTACACATTTTCTCATTTTCAAATTTCCTAATCTGCTAATCTTTCTCCCTCTCTCCAACCTACCTGACTTATCCGATTTTATCCGACCAATCTGATCTCCGTCCAACCCCTCTCTCCTAATTTACTAATTCTCTCATTTTCTAATTTAACTGCCCGTCGCTACTCTCTCCTTCTCCTTGGGAGAGGGTCGGGGTGAGGATTCCCATTTCTTTCGCCTCAAAACCCAACTATCAGCATTTTACCCTTCATTCTTAACTGCTCACTCTCAACCCTTTATATAGCCCTTGTATAACAATCGTCCAAGATTCGTATAAGCATCCTATAAGCTTTGTATAAGCTAACCATACCCTTCTCACAGCTCATCTTTTATCTTTTGCCTAAAAACTCCCTTCTGAATTTCTCCGTTTTCTTCCGAAAGCTCTTACCCTCTGAGCTGTCCGACTCGTCTGAAATGTCCGACTCGTCCAAACAAGCCTAACCAATCTCCCCATTATCGCCCGTGCGACTTGCACCTGCCCGTGTGGCTCACACTTGTCAAAGTAAATTATTAGGTATTATTGGCATTATCGGTATTATTTGGCATTTTTGGCATTATCAGTATTATTTCCTATCTTTGCAACTCATAACTCTCAACCCATATGAAACCATACTTTTACCTTTTAGCATTTGCCCTTACGGCTTGCCACAACCCATCAGAACAAAACAATTTGTCTAAAAAGCCACTCACTAATTACGTAAACCCCTTTATTGGTACCGATGGCACAGGTAATACTTATCCCGGTGCGATGACACCCTTCGGTATGGTACAACTGAGCCCTGATATAGGCATTCCTGGCTGGAACAGGATTTCGGGCTACTTCTACCCCGATAGCATCATCACCGGCTTTTCACACACCCACCTCTCAGGCACGGGTGCGGGAGACCTCTACGATGTGCTCATAATGCCTACCAATAGTAGATTTAACGAGCGCATCGAGGCAAACAATCACTTGCCCTTCTCCTATTTTTCTCACGAAAAGGAAACCGCTACCGCAGGTTATTACAGTGTCAATTTGCTTAGTTATGGCATCAAAGCCGAACTTACCGCCACTCCTCGCGTAGGAGTGCAACGATATACCTTCCCCAAAGATGAACAATCCAAAATCACCGTTGATTTAGGTTATAGTATCAATTGGGATAAACCCACCGAAACCTATCTAAAAGTGGTGGATAACACAACATTGGAAGGCTATCGCTTTTCTACCGGTTGGGCACGCAGCCAAAAGGTCTATTTCGTCATCAAACTCTCCAAACCCTTTGCTGATAAAGAGTTTACAGAAGAAAAAGAAAACGGCAAAAGCAACCGTTCTAAAATCGTACTCCATTATGCCACCGCCGATAATGAAACCATTGTAGTGAAAACCGCCCTCTCTATGCATAGTATCGCAGGAGCGTATAAAAATATGGAAGCTGAAGCCCCTCACTTCGCTTTCGATGAGTATCGTGAAGTCGCACGCAATCTATGGGAAGCCCAATTACAAAAAATCACTGTGGAAGGAGGCACCGAAGAGCAAAAAAAGATTTTCTATACAATGCTCTACCAATCGATGTTAGCACCTAATCTTTTCAGCGATATCGATGCCACCGAAAAACGTTATGATACCTTCTCTCTTTGGGATACTTTCCGCGCAGCACACCCGCTTTATACCCTTTTACATCGTGAAGCTTCCGCCGATTTTATCCGTAGCTTTTTGGCTCATTACCGCGAAAACGGTACGCTACCCGTGTGGAGTATGCAAGGAGGAGAAACCCATATGATGATAGGTTATCACGCTGTGCCTATTATCGTAGATGCGTATTTTAAGAATATCCCAATGGATATCCCTTTGGCTTATGAGGCTTGCAAGCAAAGTGCAATGGCTAATGAACGTGAAATCGACCTATATAAGCAATATGGCTATGTGCCTTACGATTTAGATAAGTCAGACGAAAACTGGTCGGTGTCCAAAACCTTAGAGTACGCTTACGACGATTGGTGCATTGCACAATTTGCCAAAGCTTTGAATAAAAAAGAAGATGAGGCTTACTTTGCCAAACGTGCGGAAAACTGGCGCAACCTCTTCGACGAAAAAACTACTTTCTTCCGTCCTAAGGATAGCAAAGGGCAATTTATGAAACCTTTTAACCCCAAAGATTATAGTAAATACTTCTGCGAAAGCAACGCTTGGCATTATCGTTGGTTTGTGCCACAAAACATCGAAGGATTGCGCGCTGCAATGGGAGGCACTAAAGCTTTTGAACAAAAACTCGACTCAATGTTCACTTTAGCAGTTACCCCCGATGAGAAACTACCTATCTTCAGTACGGGTATGATAGGACAGTATGTGCACGGCAACGAACCCAGTCATCACGTGGCTTACCTCTATCACTTTACAGCTCACCCCGAGAAAGCCACCCAGCGCGTTACCGAAATATTGAACACTCAATACAAAAATACCCCCGACGGACATTGTGGTAATGAGGACTGCGGACAAATGAGCAGTTGGTATGTGCTCAGCGCTTTAGGTTTGTATCCTCTTAACCCTGCCAACGGCAAGTATTATTTGAGTGAACCTTTGTTTGATAAAGCTACTTTACACTTAGAGAACGGTAAGACTTTTACCATTGAAAAAAGAAAAAACAGCAAAGCAAAAACACTACTCAACGGCAAACCACTGAGCAGAGGCTATATTACTTATGAAGAAATTATAAAAGGCGGAAGTTTAGAATTTAAGAAGTAAACGCCCTTAATTTAGTCGCTTACATAAAAATAAACATAATTTTATTTTGCTAATATAAAAGTAATAAGTAATTTTGCATCGTCTAATGATATAGACAACCAACAAGACAATTTACATAAAACATAAAAAGCGTTAGTTTTTTATTCTATTTTTAAGAGAATCTGGTAAATTCACGAAATACTTATAGGATAAATAACGAGAACGCTCACGCTTAGGCGTGGGCTTTTCTTTTATTTATATAGTATTTCAGCCATACCAGAGGCTTCTTAAAAGTATAAATGAAAGCTAAAAGTCCTCGCTTTTTCTTTTCTAATAAATAATATCTTCACTTTTAGGGCTTGGTGAACTAACCTATTAATTTCAAATTATCTTATGAATAAAAAACTTCTATTATTCACATTGGTAGCCCTTACCTCTATTACTTTGTTGAAAGCCCAAGCAGTAAAATGGGGTATTAGAGGAGGTGTAAATATCTCTACTTACTCCTTGGAGAATAAACATTTTGAATACACCACGTATTATCCTGCTGAAAGGCACTCAGTAGATGTAAAATCAGCGGTTGGGGCTGGCTTTCACTTAGGAGGATTTGAGGAATATCAGTTTTACAAAAACTTATTCTTAGATGTGGGTTTAATATTTTCTACTCAAACAAGTAAGATAAAAGAGAGTGGGGAACACAACGACTCTTTTAAAATTAGAATGTCTGAAATAAGCCTGCCTTTATGGTTAAAGTATGACATCAATAACTTTCGTCCTAAATTAGGTATAAGTTTAGATTATAGCTATTATCGCTTTAGGTATGATGCGCCACGTTATTTAAATAGGTCAGCAGAAAGTAATTTTGGCGTTTCATTGGGAATAGGTTGTGAATATCATTTTCCTATGGGTCTTTTTGTTGATGCAAACTTTAAATATGGTTTAACAAGTTTGGAAAGTACAAAATCTTATTATGAAGGAGAGGCTCGTTTTTTTGGCTTAAACAAACGCATTGTTCAATTAGGTGTAGGTTACAAGTTTTAATAATCAATAATCAAATCATTATATGAAGAAAGTAATTTTATTCGGTACTTTAGCACTATTATTAGTGAGTTGTGGTGTAAGTAATGGACTGACATACAACCAAAATAGTCATACTACTCAAGTAGTATTATCTAAAAACAATTTTAAAGTAGTGGAACACGTGAAAGGAGAAGCTACTAATGATTATTTTCTGTTTTTTGGAGGAGGTAGAAAAGCTCTTATAGAGAAAGCCCGTGCAGAAATGCTTAAAAATGCTAATTTGGTAGGAACTTCAAGAGCTGTTATTAACGAAACGGTAGAAGCACATTCGTTCCTATTTTTCATAGGGACAAGATATACTGTAACTGTTTCGGCTGATGTAATAGAATTTACAGAAGAATAATAGTGATTTTCGTAATATCAGAAAGCCCCCTTTGTACAAAGGGGGCTTTCTGATATTTTTTAATTGTTTGTGTGGCTTATTTTAAAAGCTCTTCACAACTAAAGCTGAGTTAGTGCCTCCGAAACCAAAAGAGTTGCTCAAAAAGGCTTGAATAGGGCGTTCTACGGTTTCGGGAATGATGTTCAACTTAGCGGAAGCTTCATCGGGGGTATTGAAATTGATATTAGGAGCTATAAAGCTGTTTTGCATCATCAATACTGAGTATATCACTTCGCTGGCACCTGCCATCCAGCACTCGTGTCCGGTCATTGATTTGGTGGAACTCACGGGTATTTCGCTACCAAAAATCTCATAAATTGCCTTTGCTTCGTTGGCATCGCCTATGGGGGTGGAAGTAGCGTGGGCATTGATATAGTCGATTTCACGGGCTTGCATTCCTGCATTTTGCAAGGCACGCGCCATCGCACGGGCAGGTCCTTCTACATTGGGTGTAGAAATATGTCCGCCATTAGACGAAAAGCCGTAGCCTACTACTTCAGCGATAGGGGTCGCTCCACGCTTCATCGCCGACTCGTAGCTCTCTAACACTAAAGTAGCTGCCCCTCCACTGGGTACTAAGCCGTCTCTACTGGCATCGAAGGGACGTGAAGCTTGAGTAGGAGCGTCTTCACGCATTGAGAACACGCCTAAGCCATCAAAACTGCCCATACTGTATTTGTTGATTTCTTGAGCTCCGCCACATATTACGCAGTCTTGCATACCACTTTGTATCAATAAATAGCCTAAGCCTACCGAATGTGACCCACTGGCACAAGCCGCGCTGATACTCATATTCACCCCTCGCAATTGGAAGAGGGTTGAAAGGTTCATTGTTACGGTAGAGTTCATCGTGCGGAATACCGCCCCAGAGCCTACGAGGGTGGTGTCTTTCTTCTCTCTTATCTTGTAGTTGGTAAGAATTACCGACTCGGCTACACTGTCGTTGCCGTAGAGGATTCCTACTTCGTTTTGTTGTAAGAAATCGCTATCAATACCGGCATTTTTAAGTGCTTCGAGGGTTGCCATATAGGCGAACTCGCTTTCTTGACCCATAGAAATACGCTCACGGCGACCTAAGAGTCCTTTTAGGTCGGGGTTTTCTACAAAGCCTGTCAGAGCAGAGCGATAGCCGTATTCTTTGCGTTCGGGCAAGAAAACAATACCCGATTTTCCTTGATATAGTGAATCACGCACTTCGGCTAACGAAGTGCCAATGCAGGAATAAATTCCCATTCCGGTGATAACTACTCTCATAATAATTGACAGTTGACAATTGATAATTAACAAAGTGGGGCAAAGGTAAGAAATAATACTGATAATGCCAAATAATGCCAAATAATGCCAATAATACCGGATAATGCCAATAATACTGATAATACCGATAATGCCAATAATACCGATAATGAACTTTGCCAAAGTTTCAAACTTTGGCAAAGTGTGTAGCACGACGGGCGATTAAAAACTTTGGCAAAGCGTATACTGCTAAAAGTGACATATCAGTGGTTTCGGAAGGAAACGGAGAGGTTCGGAAGGGAGTTTTTAGGTAAAAGATAAAAGGTAAAAGGTAAAATGGGTATGGTTAGCTTATACAAAGCTTATAGGATGCTTATACGAANNTAAGTAATTGATTCATACTGTAATACAACAATGCCAATAATGCTGAAAAGAGGGTTTCGAGGCGAAAGAAAGGGGAAGAGGTATTGGGACTTAGGCAATAGGCAATAGGGGAAAGGGACGAATGTCCTGTCCTAAAAAAGGTT
>NZ_BPUU01000003.1:473360-515141 GCF_054772415.1 Capnocytophaga sp. HP1101 | reverse complement strand
TGGAGGCATTAGCTTCTTTCTGCAAACATCTCAACACTTCTGAGTTATCCTTAACCCACTTGCAACAATACAGTAGGAATAACGAAAAGTATTTATTTGACTTAAAACAAGTGCTTTTGGAGAGCAAAGCCAGTGTGGCTATCGAACCTATTTGGCTACAACTCTGTAAGGTTGAAAGACACACACCGAGATTTGCTAATATTGCGCTGACACATTGCAACGGACTGAGTGTTTATTTGTTCGGCAAGAATGAAACGCTGAATAACTATTACAAACAATTGTCGTGGTATAGAGCTACAAGGTTTCATTTCTCGTATAAATAGCTTATAATTTTCTAATTCTCAAATTTGCTAATTTGCTAATTTTTCCCTACCTTTGTTGCGTAATTCAAAAAAACAAACCTTATATGAAAAAGTTTTTACCTATTTTTATTGTAGCAGGACTCTTCTTTTCCTGCCAACGCGAAGAGGCAGACGCCCCGTTCGCAACCGACACTGATATTTCAGTATTACCCAGTACTGAAACGAAGGCTTCCGACAACGGACTTTTAGGTTGGGTAGCTCTCACAGGGCAAACCCATATTTCGGCAGAAGAAGCCCAAGAAACCGCTCTCGCTACCGCAATGCAAATGCGTGAAGTAGAGGGTATTGTTACCAAGGCTCCCTTAAAAATTGGCTCGATTGAGGTAGTAAAAGGCGACACTCGTAAGCCTTACGTACCCACCAAAGGCAACGCAAAACCCGAACAAGCCGATGTCTACATTGTAAACTTTGCTAACAACCAAGGCTATGTAATTACCTCAGCTGATAAGCGTGTTCCTGGCGTATTAGCTTATAACTCTTACGGTCATCTCGGTGATACTATTAGCAACCCAGGTCAAGCGGTACTCTTTAGCTATATGCAGGCATATATAGAGGAACAGCGTGCCGCTTTTGAAGCTAATAAAGAAAAATTGGCTACCGAAGCTGAAGAAGCCATTTTTAAACAGCTTTCTAAAGAACGGCAAGCAGAGCTGATAGCACAAGGACTCTTTGATAAAGAGGGTAAACGGGTGAAGAGTAAGTTTGAACCAGATGAAGGGAAAGGAAGAAAATTTAAAAACTTCTTTTGTATAGAACCTGACCATTACAAAAATGATATTTATATTTATGGGAAATGGGAATTAAACGAATTTAAGCGTCCTTTATTAAAAACTCTTTGGAGTCAAAGTAGAAAATATAATAATAAAGTCTCTATACAATGTGGTGATGATGAAGCTCCAGTAGGCTGTGTAGCAGTAGCTATAGGACAGATATTAGCTTATCATAAGAGACCTAATACTATCGTGGGACGAAAAATGCATTGGGAAAATATGACCAATATAGACACAGGAGATTTATTTTCTAATATTTATAGTTTTTCTGTAGACGATACAGCTAAAGAAGATATTCAATATCTATTAGCCCATCTAGGAGATAAAGATCTATTAGCTATGGAATATACTTGTGATAGAGGAAGTAGCTCAGGTAGGGCTTTAGAAGCATTACATAATTTAGAGTATAGAAGTGCTTATTTTACGGACTACAATAATAATCAAGTTATTTCAGAAATAAAAAATAATAGACCTTTGTATATACAGGGATGTGATAATGTAACTTGTCACGCTTGGGTACTTGATGGTTATTTATTAAAAAGAAGAACCGTAACTTTGGTTACTACTTGTGATAGTCCAGATGATTTTGTGCGTATGGGAGAACAAACAATTGAATTAGTACATAATAATCTAGGATGGGGAGGACGTGCAGATGGTTCAAATAGTGCCTCTGGGTGGTATCATATAGGTATTTTTGATACCAAAGGGGAAAAAGACTCTTCTAATATGTATAAATCTGGGAGAAGAGATTACCAATTTTATAAGAAAATAATTGTTAATATAAAATAAGATTTTTTTATTATGAAACGAATATTATTATTTTTAATCCTTTTATTAGTCTTTGTTAATTGCAGTAAAGACTCACAAGAGGTGAAAGAGGTAAAAAAAGACCCAAAAGAAATAAAGCCGTGTCAAGTACCTCCTCCTGATTTTATCTTACTTATAAATAAAAGTTCTGAACTTTATAAAGAATTTACTAACCAAGCAGGAGAAATTGACAAAGCAAATATCTCTTTCTACAAGCAAGTTAGCAGAGAAAAGAAACAATATGATAGTATATTGTTTGGTTCTTTTAAACCCGAGAAAAACAATGATTATTTACAGATAATTATTGGACTTCCGTTTGAGAATGATGTTTACACCGGAAAAACAGAAACTCTCTACCTTCAAAATGCCACTAGAACTTATAAAATAGAGGTAAACGGCTATATGAAGGATACAGAATGTGGGACTGTGGCTATTACGAATGAAATTCGTGTAGATGGTACTAAAATAGAAGTGCCTTATTTAGCAAAATAACTTTAGCTCTTTTGCAGGGAGCCTTCTGCCAAAGGGTAATAAAATAAGTATTATGAAACGAATATTATACCTTACAATATTATTGTTATTTGTTAGTATCATTTCTTGTCGAGAGAAAGATGAAGAAAGAGCGTGTTCTCTCCCTCTTCCTGAATTAACCTTTGCTATCAACAAAACTTCTAAACTTTACAAGGAATTTATAAATGAAGAAGGAAAAATTGATAAAGCAAATATTAGCTTATATAAATTACTTGAAGGAGAGAAAAAGGCGTATGAATATAATAGTTATGAAACCACCAAAGCAGAAAAGACTTATTTATACATTTCAGTTACTCTTCCTTTTAGTAACGATGTTTACACGGGCAAAATAGAAACACTTTATTTGCAGAATGCTACTAAAACTTATAAAATAGAAGTAAATGGTTATATGAAGGATACAGAATGTGGAAAGTATGTTGTTACGAATGAAATTCGTGTAGATGGTACTAAAATAGAAGTGCCTTATTTAGCAAAATAACCTTAACCCTTTGGCAGGGAGTTCTTTGCCAAAGGGTAATAAAATAAGTATTATGAAAAGGATATTATTTTTATCATTATTTATTTGTTTATTGTCTTGTGGGAAGTCTTCAGAGATACAAGACGAATGTATGCTTCCACCTCCTAATTTTCAATTATTTATAGCTAAATCAGCTCCTGAATTTCAAGATTTCTTAAGCGACAAAGGAGAGGCTGATAAAGAAAATGTGTATTTCTACCAAATAGTAAATAATACTGAAAAGAAATACCGCACTTTGCTACTTACTGATAATTCTAAAAATAAAGATTATGCTGAAGTAGTAACTGAGAGTGCAATATTTCTATATACAGGAAAAACAGAAACACTTTATCTTAAAAATAAGGCTAAGATTTATAAAATAGAGTTTTTAGGATATATAGGTAAATGTGGATATGCTTACTTTCAAGAAATGTATATCAACGGGATGAAAAACAACGATTTTATCTTAGCAAAATAACCTTAACCCTTTTGCAGGGAGTTCCCTGCAAAAGGGTATAAAATAATTAATATGAAAAACTTCTTACTCTTTATTCTATTGCTTTTTGCATTGCAAATAAGCGCTCAAGAAGCCTATACTAAAGGCGATGTATTTATTGATGTGCAAACAGGGGCTTCGTTTATAGGGGGAATTATAGGCGGAGGAGTACACTATGGGGCTACGCCTCGTTTTTCGGTGGGGGCTAACTTTTCTAACCAAAGTTTTGACCTTAATAGTAAATACGAAACTGCTTATGTGCCTGAGCTCAGTGCTGATTTTCACTTTGACCACCGTATGACTACTGATTGGTATACAGGGCTTTCAGTGGGCTATTGTTTTTGGCAAAGCGATACTCCTGATGCAAATAGTTCAGGAGGTTGTGAAACTTCTTCTACTCCTATCCCTGAGAAATTTAGGAAAGAACACCCTAATAATTTTGTACTGTGGAATGCACATTTAGGTTTCCGCTACTTTATCTTTAAAAACGTAGGACTGAATGGGCAAGTGGCTTTTGGGAATTCTCTTTTATTTAAAGTGGGGGTAAGTGTGAAAATCTAAAAATTTTAAGAGTTTTTATATATAGGGATGAGTATGCTTAGCTTATACAAAGCTTATACGAACCTTATACGAATCTTGGACGATTGTTATACAAAGGGTATATATATTATTGAAATTCAAACTTTTATAAGACTAAAATTTTAAGAGGAAAACTATAGAATTTCTTAAATTTAGTAAAAGTCTCTAAACTAAAAAATCGTTGTTCAATTATCTTCTATTTATAATTATTTACTATCTTTGCACTTCTAACAACAAAGATACCGTTATTGGTTATTTGTGATATGTAATTATTATTATGATTTTTTCTTTTCTTACAGAACTTGCTAAAAACAACAATAAAGAGTGGTTCGATGCTCATAAAGAGGCTTATGAAGGTGCTAAATTGGAAGCTACGCTGATTTTCAATTATATTTATGCGGGGCTTGCTGAGCACGATACTCTTGCTCCACTAAAAATATACCGTATCTATCGTGATTTGCGCTTCTCGAAGGATAAAACACCTTACAAAACGCACTTCGGGTGCTATATACAACGCAAACAACCGCATTATCGCGGGGGGTATTACGTGCATATCAGTCCGCAGGAGACGTTTATAGGCGGTGGTTTTTTTGACCCCAATAAGGAAGATTTGTTGCGCATACGCCAGGAGATTTCGCTCAATGCTGAGGAGTTTACTGCGGTGATGAATGATAAGGGGATTGTAGAACAGTTTGGCGGAAAGCTATGGGGCGACGAGGTGAAGACTGCTCCCAAAGGTTTTGAAAAAGACGACCCGATGATTGCTTATTTGCGCAAAAAACAGTTTTTATTAAAGCACGATTATACGCGAGAAGAAGCTACAAAGGGTGATTTTGACAAGAAAGTAGTAAAGGGGCTCTTGGCTATGCGTCCGTTCTTAGACTTTATGACCGAAGCTTTGACGACGAACTTGAATGGAGAAGTGCTTTTTTGGTAAGAAGTAAAAAGTAAAAGGTAAAACCAGCGATAGCTGGGTATGTGTGATGATATGAAACTAACGTTTAATAAAAAATACTTTATTTGGGCGCTAGCGCTGTTGGGAGCAGAATTACTGATTGCGACAGTGTTTAGCGGTATTGGCTTTATACGGGGCTATATAGGCGATGTATTGGTAGTGATATTGCTGTACTACTTAGTGCTATCGTTTGTAAAAGTGAAAGATAAAACTCGGCTTATTTGGGGTATCATTATTTTTGCAGTAGCCGTAGAAGTGATGCAGTACTTGGGTGTGGCTACTTATTTGGGGTTTACGAGAGGGAGCTTGGGGTATATCTTGTTAGGTAATCATTTTTCTTGGGCAGATCTGGTGTGTTACGCTATTGGATGTCTCATTTTATACCTAAAACCTAATACCTAAAACCTAACATCTATAATGTAAAATAAACGGCTATGAAACGTATTATAATATTCTTGTTATTATGTGTACCTTCAATGTACGCACAAAATCCCTTAGAAGGTGAATGGATAAGTACCTCTTTGTTGTGTAATCTGAAAGAGGAATACCGAGACCTATTGGTACTTACACAAAAAGAAAATGAAAGAGCTGGTTATGCCACTGTATTTGAAAAGAATAATAAAAATCAGTATAGTTCGTATTACTTTGCCCCTTGTGGCAACGATTGTTTTCGCTCTGTTTTTGGGACATTTGAGCTTATAAGTCCTTCATACGTGTGCTTGAATGCCCTAACTTTTAAACAAAGTGGCGATTGTAAAAACAAAAACGAAAAGTTACACAATGATACAGCCGACTATTACATATATAAAGTCTCAAATAAAAAAATCTTCTTGGTAAAAAGTGCTTTGAAAAATGAAAAAGAAGATAAAGAAAAGGCTAAAAATTATCTGTTAGTAACCGGTATAAAGGATAATGTAGTGTATAATGAAAAACAAAAAATGAAAGTAGCGGTTAAGGACATAGAACCATTACCTGCACAAATAGAGAAATACACTACCGATATACTTCAGTTGAAAAACTTCAAGATAATTGTTTACAATCAGTTAGAAGATAGGGCAGCTTGGGTCTTCGCTGTAAAAGACCTCACCACAGGAGCTATAACCTATGTAATACAAGAAAATTATACTGATGCAAAAGGTAAAGAGGTTGCTCGTTTTTTTGACTATACCGAAGCCGAAATAAAAAAGTTCAGACAATAATGATAGATATAGGGATAAATCTCACTAACAAACAATTCGCTGGTGAATACGACGAAATAATTGACCGCGCCATTACAGCAGGCGTAGAACAAATCCTCCTTACGGGCACCAGTGTACGCAGCAGTAAGGAGGCAGCAACATTGGCTACTGAATACCCCGAAACACTCTTTGCCACCGCAGGCATTCACCCGCACGATGCCAAAACGATGAACGCCGAGAGTATCAAAACCTTGCACTCCTTGCTCCAGCAAAAACGCGTAGTAGCTGTAGGCGAATGCGGTTTGGATTTCGACCGCGATTTCTCACCTCGTCCGCTACAAGAGGCTTGTTTTCACGCACAATTGGCGTTAGCCGAAGAAGTGCGCAAACCCCTATTTCTTCACGAGCGTGCTGCCTTTGAACGCTTTACTGCTATCCTTGCCGAGCACAAACAATTGCCTGAGGGGGTAGTGCACTGCTTTACGGGGAGTCTCGAGGAAGCGAAAACGTATTTAGACAAGGGGTACTACATAGGTTTTACAGGTGCTGTGAGCGATAGCAAACGCTTTTCACACTTAGAAGAAGTAGTGCGTTACGCGCCTTTAGACCGCCTGCTCATCGAAACCGATGCTCCTTTTATGATGCCCAAGAACGTGCCTACACGCAATTTGCTCTATCACCAAAAGCGTCGCAATGAGCCAGCCTTTTTGCCCTACGTCGCCCAAACCATTGCTTATTTCAAAAGGATACCGCTCAAGACTGTAGCCGAAAAAACTACACAAAACGCACAAACATTGTTTAAAATATGAAGAAAATATTAGTAACAGGAGGGGCAGGCTTTGTAGGTTCTAATCTTTGTGAAGCCCTTTCCAAAGACTCTAACAACGAGGTCTATTCGTTAGACAATTATTTTACCGGTAAGCGTGAAAATCACGTAGAAGGGGTGCAGTATATCGAAGGAAGTACTGAACATATCTTCGAACTTATCAATTTTTCACCTGACATTATTTATCACTTAGGCGAATATTCACGAGTGGAACAGAGCTTTGAGGATATCGACAAGGTATTGTTGTTTAACAAAATAGGTACACTGAAAGTATTGGAGTTCTGCAGAAAACACGGGGCTAAACTTGTGTATGCGGGCAGTAGCACCAAGTTTGGTGACGGCGGTCTGGGGAAAGACCAAAGTCCGTATGCTTGGAGCAAATCGTCGAATACTGAGCTTATCAAGAACTACGGTATGTGGTACGGGCTCAACTATGCTATTGTGTATTTCTACAATGTATATGGCAAACGCGAAATCAGTACGGGGAAATATGCGACGCTTATAGCACTTTTTAAAGAGAAGATGAGGAAAGGTGAGCCCCTGACAGTAGTAGCCCCAGGTACTCAACAACGCAATTTTACGCATATAGATGATATAGTAGCAGGCTTACTCTTGGTAGGTGAAAAAGGTAAAGGCGACGGTTATGGTATCGGCAGTCCGGAGACTTATACAGTTTTAGAAATCGCTCAGCTCTTTGGGGGCGAAATACAAATGCTACCAGAACGCAAGGGCAACCGTATGACTTCGCCTGTGCTAACAGAAAAAACAGAAGCTTTGGGGTGGCAAGCAAAAAGGCATATTAAAGAATATATAAAACACAATTGACAATTAGCAATTAATAATTAACAATTGGCAAGATGAAAATAGCTATTACAGGGGCGAGTACCCTCGCTGCCGAGACTCTCTCTCTTCACAATAATATTCCAGAAGGGCAGCTTTCTGAGGGTGACCAAAAACTTATAGAACAACTCAGAGCTTCTAATCCTGCTTATGAGCCTTTAGACCCTACTGTGCTTTATGCCTTACATACCGCACGACAAGCTGTTGCACAAGCAGGGTGGAGTGGAGAACGTTTTGGTATCAATATAGGGTCGTCACGAGGAGCAACAATGTTGTTTGAAGAGCATTTTAGTCATTTTCTAAAAGAAGGCAGTTGCCAAACCTTAGCTTCGCCTACTACTACTTTAGGCAATATCAGTACGTGGGTAGCTCAAGATTTGAGTAATCAAGGTTTTGAACTCTCACATTCCATCACCTGCTCTACTGCCTTACACGGTATCGCAAATGCCATTGCGTGGCTGGAAAGCGGAATGGAAAACCGTTTTTTAGTAGGCGGTAGTGAAGCACCACTTACGCCTTTTACCATTGCTCAAGTAAAAGCTCTGAAGATATATAGCAGTCTGCCGTTACCTTACCCTTGTAGGGCGATGGATATGACCAAAAAGCAAAGTACGATGGTACTAGGGGAGGGCGCAGGCACTTTCTGTTTAGAAAAAGGAGAACGCTCTAACGCCTTAGCCTATATTATAGGGTTAGGCTTTGCTACTGAAAAACTTACCCATAGCGTATCGCTTTCTAAAAACGGTGATTGCTTGCAGCAATCAATGCACAGGGCTTTAGCAAGTGCGGGGAACCCTAAAATAGATGCTATTGTTACCCACTGCACGGGTACTATCAAAGGCGACCAAGCCGAACTGAACGCTATTAGAGCTGTTTTTGGCGACGAAATTCCTCTGCTTACTAACAACAAATGGCAACACGGACACACCTATGGGGCGAGTGGAGCACTGAATCTCGCGATGGCAATACGAATGTTGCAAAACAAACGCTTTGAAGGAGTGCCTTACCTGAGTGAGCCCCAATCTATACCTAATAAACTCGAACATATATTGATTAATGCGGTAGGATTTGGCGGAAATGGAATAAGCGTGATAGTGAAAAGTTAAAAATTAGGAGTTAGAAGACTAACCACTAACGACTAAAAAATAATACTAAAGTATTAATAATGAGCGTGTTTATGTTTTACATAGTAAAAAAAAGCACAATATTTGTATGAAAAAGATTGCGGTTCAAAAAAAATGTTTTACTTTTGCCGGCAGTAATTATTATCAAATTATAAAAAAAGAAAATTATGTCAGACATTGCATCAAGAGTTAAAGCCATTATCGTTGATAAATTAGGCGTAGATGAAAATGAAGTAACCGCAGAAGCGAGCTTCACCAACGACTTAGGAGCTGATTCATTAGACACTGTTGAATTGATTATGGAATTCGAAAAAGAATTTGATATTCAAATTCCAGATGACCAAGCTGAGAATATCGCAACTGTAGGTCAAGCAATCAAATATATTGAAGACGCTAAACAATAATTGGCTCATAGGCAGTAGGCTATCAACGTATACACTTGGTAGCTTACTGCCTAATGCTTTTTGTTCTAAACCTAAATGCTAAAAAGTTAAAACTAATATGGATAAAAGACGTGTTGTAGTTACAGGTATAGGGGCGCTTACCCCTATCGGGAATACTGCCCAAGAGTTTTGGGAAGGACTCGTAGCCGGCAAAAGCGGTGCTGCGCCTATTACCCATTTTGATGCTTCAAAATTCAAGACTAAGTTTGCTTGTGAAGTAAAAAACTTTAACGTCGAGGATTTTATGGATAAGAAAGAAGCCCGTAAACTTGATAAATTCGCTCAATATGCTATGGTAGCATCTGACGAAGCTATCAAAGATGCCCACCTTGATATCGACACGCTTGATAAAGACCGTGTGGGGGTTATTTGGGGCTCAGGCATAGGAGGGTTAGAAACTTTCCAAAACGAGGTAACAACTTTCAATCAAGGTGATGGTACCCCGCGTTTTAATCCTTTTTTTATCCCTAAAATGATAGCCGACATAGCAGCAGGAGTCATCTCTATACGCTATGGTTTCAGAGGACCTAACTTTACTACAGTGTCCGCTTGTGCGTCAGCAGCTAATGCTATGATTGATGCACTTAACTACATTCGCTTAGGTTATGCCGATATGATGGTATCAGGTGGCTCGGAAGCAGCGGTTACCATTGCAGGTATCGGTGGTTTCAACGCCTTGCACGCTCTTTCTACTTTCAATGAAGACCCTACTAAAGCCTCTCGTCCGTTCGATGCCAATCGCGACGGTTTTGTATTAGGCGAAGGAGCTGGTGCTATTGTACTTGAAGAATACAACCACGCAGTAGCTCGTGGAGCGACCATTTACTGCGAATTAGCAGGCGGTGGTCTCTCGGCTGATGCTTACCATATGACTGCTCCTCACCCAGAAGGATTGGGAGCTAAAAGCGTAATGATTAATTGCTTGAAAGACGCAGGAGTATCAGTAAACGAAGTAGATGCTATCAATATGCACGGTACCTCTACCCCTTTAGGAGATGTAGCTGAATCAAAAGCAGTGCTCGAAGTATTTGGTGAGCACGCTTATGATATCAATATCAACTCTACTAAATCGATGACGGGACACTTGTTAGGTGCTGCGGGTGCCATAGAAGCAGTAGCCTCTATCCTTGCTATTAAACACAGCATTGTTCCACCTACTATTAACTTTGAACACCCTGATGAGAAAATAGACCAACGCCTTAACTTTACCTTCAACAAAGCGCAACACCGCGACGTAAAAGTAGCGATGAGCAATACCTTTGGCTTTGGTGGACACAACGCGTGCTTGTTATTCAAAAAGATATAAACTATAAGTGTTCGGCTTAAAGAAAATATTAACTTTTCCCCGTCTTATTCCTAAGAAGAAAGACGGGATTTTTTATACTAAAATAAAAGAACTCTTAGGGTTTTCTCCTAAGAACTTATCCTATTACAGTGAGGCTTTTACACACCCCTCTTACCAATTTCAAAAAGCAACACGTAAGAGCTATGAACGCTTGGAGTTTCTCGGTGATGCTATCCTCGGTGCTGTCATTGCCGACTATATCTTCACTAATGCCCCTGAACAAGACGAAGGTTACCTCACCAAAATGCGCTCCAAAATCGTAGAACGGCGCAATCTTAACCAGCTGGGGAAAGAAATGAGATTGTTAGACTTCCTGCGCACCAAGCTTACTCCGCGACAGTTAGGTAATAATATCACTGGTAATCTCTTCGAGGCACTCATAGGAGCAATTTATTTAGACAGAGGCTATAAAGCTTGCTTTAAGTTCATTGAACGTGAGCTTATATTGCCTTATATCAATATCAAGAACTTAGAAGGAAAGGTGATCAGTCATAAGAGTTTACTTATAGAATGGTGTCAGAAGCACAAGTTAGACTTTGCTTTTGAAGCTGAAGAGGATATCGAAGACCGTTCAGAAACCAAGTTTTTTGTTGCTAAAGTACACGTAGAGGGTTTTTCAGTAACTCGTGCAAGGTCTACTTCTAAAAAGAAAGCTGAAGAGATTGCCGCCAAGCGCGCTTGCTATAAAATTCAAGGTAAGCAACATCATAAATTAGACGTACAATGAAAATCCTCCTTCTCTCCGATACCCACTCTTATATAGACGATCGTATATTGCACTACGCTAGTGAAGCTGATGAAGTGTGGCACTGTGGCGACTTCGGAAACTTGGCAGTGATAGAGACACTACAAGCTGTGAAACCCTTGCGCGGGGTCTATGGTAATATTGATGGCACAGAAGTACGTCAGCAATTCCCTAAAGTAAATCGATTTACCTGTGAAGGTGTAGAAGTGCTGATGATACACATAGGCGGTTACCCCAATAAATACACTCCTTTAGCTAAACAAGAAATCCTCACACATACCCCAAAACTCTTCATTTCGGGGCATTCACATATCCTAAAAGTACAATACGACAAGCAGTTTCAGTTGCTACACCTCAATCCTGGTGCTGCTGGTCTCTATGGTTGGCAAACTGTACGTACAATGTTGCGTTTTGAGATAGAAGCAGGAGAGATTAAGAACTTAGAGATTATTGAATTAGGTCGTAACGCAACAGAAAATTAACTTACTAAAGTTATTACTTTTATCTCTTGTCTTTTACCTCCTCTCAATACTAATCCCCACAGCTTTGCCGATGAGGGTCGTTGAAGTACAATTCGTTACTTCTACCAATACAAAATCACCTACTTTGTAATTTTCTTTGGGGAATACCACTACAGTATTTTGGGTGTTACGCCCCATCCATTCATCAGGTGATTTTTTAGAAGTACCTTCAATGAGCACTTCCACAGTTTTGCCTACTTGGGCTTGGGTGCGGTACAAACTGTGCTTTTGTTGCAGGTCGATGATTTCGGCTAAACGGCGTTTTTTCACTTCTTCAGGCACATCGTCTTCTATTTTGCGTGCGGCTAACGTACCTGGGCGCTCCGAATAAGCAAACATAAACCCAAAATCGTACTTCACATATTCCATTAGCGAAAGCGTATCGCGGTGATCTTCTTCAGTTTCAGTAGGGAAACCGGCGATCATATCTTGTGAAATGGCACATTCAGGAATGCGCTTGCGTATGCTATCAATAAGGGCAAAGTACTCTTCACGGGTGTGCAGGCGGTTCATTGCCTTCAAAATACGATTGCTACCACTCTGTACGGGCAGGTGAATGTATTTGCAGATATTAGAGTGCTTCGCCATTGTGTCGATTACATCAAGGGTCATATCCTGCGGATTAGAGGTTGAAAAGCGAATGCGCATTTCAGGGTAAGCCGTTGCTACCATATCAAGTAGTTTAGCAAAGTTAATGGCAGTAGCCTGTTGCATCTCACTTGCCTTACTGAAATCCTTTTTGAGTCCGCCACCGTACCAAAGGTAGCTATCTACGTTTTGCCCTAAGAGAGTAACTTCTTTAAAGCCGCGCTCTTGCAGGTCGGCTATTTCGTTGAGGATAGAATAAGGGTCACGACTGCGTTCGCGTCCGCGCGTAAAAGGAACAATGCAGAAAGTACACATATTATCGCAACCGCGCGTGATCGATACAAAGGCGGTTACCCCATTGCTATTGAGTCGAATAGGCGCAATATCAGCATAAGTTTCGTCTTTTGAAAGAATCACATTTACAGCCTCACGACCCTCTTCTACTTCTTCAAGCAGATTGGGCAAATCCTTATAGGCATCGGGGCCTACTACCATATCCACGATTTTTTCTTCTTCTAAGAAAGCGTGTTTTACCCTTTCGGCCATACAGCCTAACACCCCCACTTTCATCGCAGGTTTCTTGCGTTTGTACACATTGAACTGTTCCAAGCGCTTGCGAATGGTCTGTTCAGCCTTTTCGCGCACCGAGCAAGTATTGATGAGCACCAAATCGGCTTCATCTACAACATCAGTAGTATTATAGCCTGCTTTCGAGAGAATAGAAGCCACAATTTCGCTGTCGGAAAAGTTCATTTGGCAACCGTAGCTCTCAATATACAGTTTTTTAGTATTGTTATTATCAGCTTGTAGCACAAGACTTTGTCCTTGCTTACTTTCGTCTATTTCTTTAGCCATAGAGGTTTGAGTTCTTGAATTGAGGGCGCAAAGATAATGATAATTTTTTAATATAAATCAAGTGCCACTAATAATAATATTTGACTTATTGTGAGTTACAGTAGTAGGAATCGTTACATATTGTGCAGTCACAGATCTTTTATCACGTTGTAGGGGCTAATAGCAATTTAGCTCTTAATAAATTAATTCAATTTTTGATTTACATTCTTTAATTAACGCCAGTTTGATATATTATTACCTTACAACCTTAGCTATATATCCACCTATTTTACTCGCACATCATACTTATTACAAGTTTACCTATTACCTTTTATTTTTCCTCTAAAAAGAGAGTGTTACGCCTGCTAAGTAATTGGCTTCGGCGGCAGGGATATACACCATTCCGTAGCTATTGTCGCCGTAAGGAGCATATTTCGCGTTGAAAATATTGTTGCCCATTACTGAGAACAACACCGATTTGAAGGTGTTCTTAGGCTTCCACTCGTATTGCAAACTGAGGTTGTTCACAAAATAAGCGTCGAGTTTGGCTTCGTCGCGCTGGGTGTTATCTACATACTGTTCGCCTACATATTTGGATATCAAACTCACTTGAAAACCATCGATAGGGACGAAAGTAATGGTATTGCCTATGATTACGTTAGGGGAATACGAAATGCGCGTATCGCCCCAACTAATGGTACGAGTGGCCACGTCAGCATCTTGACTTTTGTAATCCTTGTTCACGTTTTTGCTAAAAGCTACATTGGGCGACCAGAACCAACGATCGGAGAGTTGTACCATCGCATCAGCTTCTATACCGGCGCGGTAGCTTTTGCCCACATTCTCACGGATAGGATAGCCTGTGCTGTTGAGTTTGCCCGAAAGCACCAATTGGTCTTGATAGCCCATATAGTAACCATTGAGGTTCAAGCGCACTTTTTCGGTAGTAAGTCGCCAGCCGAGTTCAAAGTCGTTGAGCTTTTCGGCGATAGGCTTCTTGGCGTTAGGGTCGTCCTGCAAAGCTTCGTAATAGCTCTTGTAATCAGAACGGTTGGGCTCTTTGGTAGCGCGTGCATACGAAAAATAAATATCGTTGTGAGCGTTCAACAGATAAGTGATTCCCGCTTTGGGGTTGAAACTGTTGAGCGTTTCATCTATCTGATATTTAGCAGCTTTATAGCCTACGTGACGGTATTGCACATCGGCGAACAAACTCCATTTTGCCGCCAATAGCCAAGTGAGTTTGGCATAGCCCGCAGCTTCTTCTTTGGTATTCAAGCCTTCATAGCTATAACGGTTTTTATAAACAAAAGGAGCTTTTTCAGCCCAAATCAAATCCTTGTAATGCGCTCCTTCATAACGATTGAGCAAACCGCCGAAGAGCAATTGCACACCATTTTTCTGATAGTTGGCCGAAAAGGTTGTGCCCCAGAAATCGTTGTCTAAGCCTTGTTGGTGAATGATATACGCTTTTTGTTCTTTGCCCGCTCCATCGAGTAGTTTGGGCAATCCTACTTTAGAATATTTTTTCTTCTCATAGTTTTCCCAATAGCCTTTACCTTTGGTGTAATGGAAAGAAAGTTGGGTATGCCAAGCGGTATTCCATTGTTGCATCCAGTGCAATTGGGCGTGGTCTTGCTGGTAATTATCGGTTTCGTTGTTGTAAAACTGCTTATTACCTGCCGCATCTTTGTATTCCCCTGCAGGATTGTAACGGCGATCTTTTTCCAAAGTTTCTTTATCTACCCCCAGATAAGTGAGGTATACACTTTGGCGGCCGCCAAATACCAATCCTTTGATGAGCGTACCTCCGTGACTATACGCCCCTTGCAAGAAATACGACTTAAGGTCGGATGAGGCACGGTCGCGGTAGCCATCGCTTTTGATGACTGAAAAACGTCCGCTGAGTTCAAAGCGATCGTTGAGTTTGCCCGTAGAGAGCTTGAGGCTGTGCTTGTGAGTGTTATAACTGCCATAGAAATTAGCGAGTTCGCCTGAGGCGTGTTCTTGAACCGCATCGGTGAGGACGTTCAGGCTCGCGCCGAAAGCCCCTGCCCCATTAGACGAAGTCCCTACCCCGCGTTGTAGCTGAATACTCTCTGCAGAAGAAGCAAAATCGGAAAGGTTATACCAAAAGACCCCTTGCGACTCGGAGTCGTTAAGCGGTACACCATTGATAGTTACATTCGTACGATAAAGGTCGGAGCCACGCACGAACATATTGCTACTGCCAAAACCAGAGCCGTCTTCGCTATAACTCACTACATTAGGCAACTGACCTAACAGCAAAGGCAACTGCTGACCAAAGTTTTTGTTTTTGATTTCCTCCTTAGAAAGGTTAGAAAAAGTAACGGGATTTTTTTTAGTAGCCCTCACCGATGATACCAATACTTCATCGAGCTGAATGGGCTTTGATTGAGGAGTGATTGAGTCCAAAGGAGACTCAGCTTGTTGCGCAAAGGCCACGGTAGAGAGGCCTAATGCCGTGTACAGAAGTACATTTTTCATTTTGAAATAGATTATTTCACAAATAAAAGAGGTGATTATTTGGTGGTTCAAAAAAAATAAAAAAAGCCTGTTCATGCTACCCAAAAGCAAAAACAAGCCAAATGCTTAGTTTCATTCCTTGTACGGGATTATCCGTTCAAGTTCAATGGGTATAATCTCAGCCTGTTACAGCACCCCTTATGAGACGGCGGCAAAATTACAAAAAAATTGACAATTGACAATTGACAATTGAAAAAAAAATGATATTTCCTAAATACACTGTTAAAATAATGATAAATCTTAAACGATTTCTTGGTCGTTTATGCGTATTATCTTATATTTGCCCCTTAGTTTTTTAATCATTAAATAAATCAGTTATGATGGACTTTCTAAAGAATCTTCAGAATATGATGGGAGGTAATGCCTCAGCTGAAGATATGCAAAAACAAATGGAGCAGATGCAACAGCAAATGCAAGAACAAATGAACGCTGCTATGGGCGGTGGTGAAAAAAGAGGCTGGCAACCCGATGAAGGTATATACTACGCCAAAGGCGAGTACGACAATTCTGTAGAGTATAACAATGAGATTGTGTGCATTACCAACGGTTGTGAAGATGAAATGGAAGCAATGAACGACGCTATGTTTGATGAGGATTTCAACCGTGCTGAAGAAGTGCGCTTGCAATGGATTGAAGACCTTGTAGCTTTTAAAGACGAAGCTCGCAAACTCGGTGCTTACAAGGGAGATACCTCCTTACTCGAAGCGGCTATCAAATACTTTGACGGCTTTGATGCTTTGATGAAAGACGGCTACAAAACCCTTATTCAAATGCGATTAAAAGGTCTCAAAGGCACTCCTGAAGAACAAGCTCAACTCAAGAAAAACAACGCCTTTATGCTACAACTATCCGAAGAATTTAACGCCGTAAGCGATGATTTCATTGAACGTTATGAAGACGAAGACGATGATGATGAATAATAAAAAACTGCCATAAGGCAGTTTTTTTATTACCTTCGTATAAACTCTTTTATAAATGCCGTAATAATAAAAGTTAGCAAGGTAGGTAAAAACCATTCTAAATCATAATGGCTTAAAGGTAATAGGTCTTTAATTTCGTAGAGCCTATCAAAGGGTAAACCTAACGTTTGACAGCTATCGACTATAGAGATAATAGCAGTGACCAATACGCTCAAAATGTAAGGTAATTTGCTATCTACAAAACGGTCAAACAATAAAACGGTTATGATGAGAGTGGAGATTATAGGGTATATAAATAGTAAAATGTAAATCGCATAGTTGATAATGTTATCTACTGTGTTGATAGATAGTATCAATGAAAGAAGAGAGCAGGCTATGGCGCCTACTTTATACGGGATACGCTGGTGTGTTACTTCTTCAAAAAACAAGCCCACTGCCGATGTAAGAGCTATAGCCGTTGTAAGGCAAGCAAAGCCAATAGCCAAAGCAACAGTGATAGTTCCCCATTTCCCTAAAACAGAATGCGAGATGTGTAACAAGAGCTCAGTGCGTTGTACGTTATCGGTGAGAGGGTAATCGGTAGTGGCGCCTAAGTAGATAAGTCCTCCATAAATAAACAACAAACAGAGCGTAGAAAGCATTCCAGCTGCGAAAGTAACAGAAGTGCGCTCGTTACGTGAAGTATAACCACTATCTATCACGGCTGCAATAACAATACCTGCAAAGATAACCGAAGCCAGCAAATCCATTGTTTGATAGCCTTCTAAGAAGCCCAAAGAGAAACTCTCGGTGGCGGTTAATGCCGTAGTGGTAATATGGTCAGGGGGGAAGCATATGCCTAAAACAATAAGCAACACCAAAACTACCAGTAGAAAAGGCGTCAGAAACCTGCCTATAATGCTTACTATCTTCGATTTTGATATGGATAAGGCGGTTACAATCACAAAGAAAAGAACAATAAACCACGCCTTAGGAAGTGCAGGAAATAAGGGTTGTATGCCCACTTCAAAAGTGGTAGCGGCGGTACGTGGTATGGCAACCAACGGTCCTATGCATAGAATAACTAATAACGTAAGGATTTTAATGAGCCAAGGATGGGTTTTCTTGCCTAAATCGGTGAAGTGAGTACCGGTTTTTGCGACCATCAGTACGCCTAAAAAAGGGGCTAAAATGGCTGTGATAAAAAAGCCTAATAGTGCCATACCCCATTCTGCTTCAGTTCTTAACCCTATGAATGGAGGCAATATAAGATTTCCCGCCCCGAAGAACATTGCGAACAAAGCGAAGCCTACGGTGGTAATAGTTTTCCATCTGTTTTTACGCATATGATACATAGTGCTAAGAAATAACTTTGCAAAGGTAATAAATTTATATTACAAGTGCAAATATTTATTTCAAAGCCCCTCAAAAAACACCTTCAATCGATGTTTTCCTACCTGCATTGGTGCTACTGAATCCATTGCCATTACGGTGAAAACGAATTCCACAGTACCATAAGCAGCCTTAGGCAAGAGGTATTTTCCTATCTTCAAAGCGCACTTCCGTACCCACTCAGGCAAGAAACTCACCTTGACAGGCTTATGTAACACCTCAAAAGCCAATTCCGCAATCTGATATTGGGTAAGCACCTCAGCGCCCCCTACATTCACTTCCTCGTTAGAATCGACTAATTGTGCTACACACACTTCGGCTAAATCCTCGCCGTGAATAGGATTCATAGCGTACTGCCCACGTCCGAACAAACGCACTTTTCCTTCCTTAGCCATCGAAAAGAAGGTGGCTATATCGCTGTAAAACGCCGATGGACGAACGATACAATAGTCCAAACCGCTGGCTTTAAGGGCATCTACAAAGCGTTCTTTCGCTGCCCCAATGGCGATATGGCGCATTTTTTCGCCGTTTAATACAGATACATACACGAACTTACGCACGCCTGAGCGAAGGGCTTCATCGAGTAGATTCTTGTTTGCCTGATAATCTACTTGCTCGTAGGTGAGTTTATCCTTCTGACGAGTAATGCCCACAGTGGAAATCACCTGTGTGATTCCCTTACATACACCGTGCAAAGTGTGTGGCTGAGTTACTTCAGCCTCGACGACTTCCAATAGTGGATGCGTGAGCAAGGCGGGGGGCAACTTGGCTTTATTACGTACCACGATACGCGTAGGGTATTCTTTTTTTAGCAATTCAGCTAAGATAAACTGACCTAAATAACCGGTTGCACCGGCTAACAATATTTTTTCTTCTGATTTCATTTTGTTCTAATAAATTAATTTAAGAGTTTTAACTTTGTTGAAGTTTAGGACTTTAACAGAGCTTTTAATGAAAAAACAAAGGTACTTATTTATTTTTTAACAGACAAATAAAATTACAAATAACGAATTATAATTGGCAAATATCTATACAATAAGTGTAGCTTAAGCGAACACTAAGCGAACACTAAGCGAATCTATATCGGCTCTACATCGGCTCTACATCGGCTCTACAGTGGTTACTAAGCGAACACTAAGTATAGATTAACCGGAGTCTAACACTATTCATTGCAGTTTTTTCTAAACTTTTACATTATCAAAGAATATTTTATAGGTAGTTCTTAAGTGGTTACTATGTGGTCACTAAGTGGTTACTAAGTGGTGATAAAGCGTAGAATTTCCGATGAAGAAAAAGATTTAAAATATGTTAAATGATAGTCTTTTTTACTATGAAACACTTTATCTATTGATTCATATGCTGTGCTATCAAATACTATACAACTTCTCTACCAAAGAACAACCACCTTTCCTTTACTAAAATATAGCCTGTCAGCACGGCAAATAAGCCTGTTTGTATGACTTTGCTATCGGGGTGGGTGGCGAAGATTTCATTAGAAACATTGGCGACAAGGTGGAAAAGTATCGCTACTAATACGCTCCGCCCCGACTTGTAATACAGCCAATTGATGATGAATACGAAAGTGAACAGACTCACGAAAAAGTTGGCTGTGTAAAGCATTCCTTCGGCTTGCACGTTGCTTTGGTAATAGTCTTTTACGAAAAACAAGGGCAAATGCCATAGACCCCAATAGACCGTAAAGATGACGGACGAGGTAAAGAGCGTCCACCGGCTACGCAAAGCGTCGGTACCGTAGGTGTGCCAAGCTAATTCTTCGACTACCGGAGCCAAACAAAGCACGAACCAAGCGCTGAAGGGCGCCGAACTGAAACTGGGTTTTCCAGATATATAAAACTGTTCTAAGCCGTGCCCTAAGTCGAGTGAAAGCAGTTGTGCTACGATGATAGATAGGGGAGGAAATAGCAAAGCAACCCAGAAATAGCGATTGGTGAGCAAGTTTTTGCCGATGAAACGCGCTTTTAAGTCGGTTAAAAGCAATTTATCACGGGTGAAGAGGTAGGTTGCTACCCCCACAGGGGATAGCAAACCTGCCAATTCAAAGAGACCTTTCCAAAAATTGCTGAGCCCTTCAGGTTGGTGACTGTAATACGCCACCGTGAACCACAACGCCCAAGGAATAATAAGGGAAAGGGTGAAAAATAATATAGGATGTTTATACTTATACATAAATGAGTAGTTAAAAGTTAAAAACTGCCTGTGCGGCTCGCACTAAAATTCGATTTTATAGCTGATATTAGGGATTATCAAAGTAGCTTTACTGAGTTCAATAGCACCGGTTTGATAGTTGTAATTATGGTCGATGTAGATAGGAGCACCGAGTACATTCTTCATTTGGAACGAGAATAAGCTACTGCTCTTGCGGTGATTGATGCGGTAATTCACGGTGAGGTCAGCATACGTAAGGGTGTGTAGTTGCTCGCTAAAGGCGCGACTCTCATCGTATATCACGCGTTTTTGGGCTATCGATTGGTTTTCTAAAATAGGTGAATAGCGCTCGCCACCGGTTACGCTCACACGGGCATTCACGTCTAAAACCTTACGATTGTTGGCAAAATAGAATTCCTTACCGAAGAGCGCATTGAAGGCAAACCCTTTGTTATAGCGTGTGTTACGCCATACATTGTCGCCCGCTTTATATTCTGAAGTGAACACTGAACCGGTGATAAGATAGTAATAATTGTCGCCCAAGAAGCGTTCGAGGGTTAGGTCGATACCGTAATTGCGACCTTTGGTATTATTTACGAGCGCTTTATTGAGGTACAATGCCCTACGCAAATTGATGAGCGAGTAGCTGGTACCCTCTTCACCAGGGATATTCCACAGGTATTGATAATAACCTTCGAGCTTTAAACGGAGTTTATCGGTAATCAACCAATCGTAGCCCAACACAAAATGATGTGCCTCGCTGAGCTTTAAATCGAGGTTGGGTTGCGCACCTGCGACCTCTATCATATACACACTAAGGTCTTCAGGCTGAGTGTGTTTGCCGTAACCAAAGCTTAAACTGTGCTTATCAGAAAGTTTCAAAGACAAGCCTACGCGGCTCTCGAGTGTGAGTTCCTTATTCAAAGCAAAATAAGTAGTATGCAAACCGACGTTAGCCAAGAGCGAAGGCGATAGCTGATATTTGAGTTGCGCATAGCCCTCAGTGAGGTTGGTACTACCCGCCGAATTGGTGATACGCGCATAAGTGGCAGGGATATAGTCCTGAGCGGCACTGAGATTGTATTTATAAAAAAGCTGTTTGGTGGTAATTCCTGCTTTTAAAGTCGCCGAAGGGGAGAATTTATGGGTAAGCGAAGTCGCTAAGGTAAGCGTTCCATTTTGCTTTTTAAGCCTGCTATCGGGGGTGAAATGAGATGCATCATCGGCAAGATAATCGGTAGTGATATGGTCGTCAGTACCTGAAAAAGCGAGGTGAGACTCTACAAAATTGCTTTCGCCAGCGGTAATTTGGTGACGCAAGCCCATAGCTCCCACGTAGGTATCCCAATTATTATCCACCCGGTCGATATCGGTTTTCCAATCGGCAGGAGTTTTTGAAGCCTCTTTGTGGGTGTTATCAATACCACCGATACCCCATAAAGAGAAAGTACCTGCCTTTTCTGTAGGGAAGTTTAGCTTGAAAGAAAGGTCTTGATACTTGATGCGTTGCCCTGTGTTGTTAATCTTCAAATCATTGAGCAAGCCCAGAGTAGAATAGCGATAGTTGAAGAGATACGAAGCACCACTTTTGCGTGAGAGGGGACCTTCGGAAGCAAAATCGAGCCCCAGTACGCCCACCTGAGCCGTATGTTCGTGGCGAGTGGCGTTACCAGTGCGCATTTTCACATCGAACACAGCGGCGAGGGCATTACCGTACTCGGCAGGAAAAGCGCCTGTAAGGAAATCGGAATTGCCAATCACCTGATTGCTAAAGAGCGTAACCAGCCCTCCCCCGATGACATTACCCCCAGAGAAATGCTGAGGAGAAGGGATTTCGACACCTTCCAACCGCCAAGAAACGCCTTGCGGAGCATTACCGCGCACGATGATAGAGTTGTCTTGCAGATTGCCTGTAGAGACGCCCGCAAACGCCGAAGCCAAGCGCGCAGGGTCACCCAGTCCGCCCGCATAACGTTGAGTTTCCTCTACTGAAAAAGCTCGTGCACTCACAGTAGCCATAGTATTGAGAGGTTTCTCCTTGCGAATGCCCGCCACCACCTCAACGGCTTCAAGCTCGGTGGCAGCTTCTTTTAGGGCGATAGATAGCACTACTTCCTTGGCTGAGGTAATCATCACTTCAGGAATCACGCGACTTTCGTAGCCTATATACGATATTTGTAGCGTTATACGACCTATAGGAAGGTTGGTTATTGAAAAGTTACCCGCCTCATCGGTAGTAGTTCCGATAACGGGGTCGGAGTTTTGCACCACTACGGTAGCGCCCATTAAGGGTTCGTGAGTGCTTTCGTCAAAGATGTTACCCTTGAGGGTTTGCGTAAATTCTTGCCCGTGTGCTATAATGGGAAGCACGAGAAAAAGGGCGAGGTGTAATAAAGTTCTCATTGCGATGTACGTTTAAAATTCTGGGGCAAAGGTACAGCGCAAAAGGTAGTGCATCGCCCAAGCGTGAGGGATTGGACTTATTTCTAATAGTTAACGGTTAATGGTTAATAGTTAATTTGTAGTGAAGCAAGCGATTAGGTTTGTAATACTTTGCTAAAGACTGATACTATAGTAAAGTTAAAAAAGCGGATATGAAGTTGTAAAAAGAGGTTTGCGTGAGGGATTGGACGCTTTTTCGTTGTATCAAACTGCTAATTCAGCATTGATATATTGCGAAGGTGTTACATCTTTTAGCTTCTTGAACACTTGGTTAAACGACGATTTGGAATTAAAACCTGCCTCATAAGCAAAGCCTAACAGACTGAAGTTTCTGTTTTTGTCATTCCGAACAAGGGTGATGAACTCTTCTACACGATAGCCATTCACGAAGTCGTAAAAATTCTTTTGCTCATACTGGTTGATGATTTGGGAGAGATGATTGGGCAAGACACCTAACATCTCGGCTAATTGCGCTAAAGAAAGTTTAGGTTCTAAGTAAGGTTTTTGAGATTGCATTAAGGTTAAAAGCTGCTGGTGCAAGGCAGCCGCCTCGTCGGTTTTGAGCCCCGATTTGCGGTATTCAGGAGTTTTAACTTGTTCATCTAAGTTATTCAATTTGTCTCCCTCGCCCGACTTGTCTGAAGTTTCTTTACTAAAAATCCCCTGATACCTTATCCCCCAGAAGCCAATAAGCCCAATAAGTACCACAAACAGAGCAAAGGGTACTAACTCTACATTAAAGCCCAACTCAATTTCTAAAGAATATTCTAATACATACACCGCTACCAGTAGCCCAGCAATAAGCACAAAACCCACCAATAACAATTGCAACCATTGCAAACTAATTCCCTCGTTGTAAGCAAAATGATCGCCTATCACACGTTGGTAAGTATTGATTTTGCGGTAAGCCAACACAAAATACACCGCACTCACTACTATAAATCCTATAAATGAGCACGTAAAAAACCATTGAAACTCGCTGTTGTAATCGGCATTGTCTATCATAGCCTTTTCTTGAGCGGTATAGCCAAAAAGGAAGGGAAACATCAGTGCGTAGGTAAGCACAAAAGGGATAAAATGCAAACTGTCGCGCCACACAAATCGCTGCTGTTCACGCGAACACACCGATACGTACAAATAAGCAAAAGGTGCAAACAACAGCGGAAAAGGGTGTGTAGCGCCTACCAAATGTGGGTACTTTGCCCAATAGCCTAAATAGTGCAAATAGTAGTTCAGCAAGTAAATACCAATACACACCAGCCACACCCCCAGCACCTTATCCGATAAGGATTTCGGTTGCTTGGTAAAGAGCAATATCGCTAAGAAAAAACACAAGAAAATCCCGATAGTAAAGAGTGTGTTCATTATTATCTTTGTTGTTATTGATGGTGCAAATATAGCGATAATACAAGAAAACGCCAATAAGTTTATTAGTTAATGATAAATAAATGAGAAAATATGATAACTTTTAGAGAATATACATAGAACAATACATAAAAGACGAGAACTAAACAGAAAAATGTTTCCATTTAGTTCTCGCCCTACAATAAAAATGTGATGTGGAGTCGGAGAGAATCACATTAAGAAGTAATAAATAACAATAAAAAACAAAAATACTGATTTTTAATGATTTATAAAAAATGAAACACTAATAAAAGCTAATAAAGACTAATAGAGAACATTGTTTTTAGTCCCTGATTTTAGCAGTAGGGACAAATGCCCCCCATACCTATAAAAGATTAAATTTACTCATAGCATTTGCTTTTGTTTCATCTGCTATATCAATATAGGGTTTCATTGTTTTGTAATCACTATGCCCTGTCCATTTCATAATTACTTGAGGGGGTATACCTAAAGAAAGAGCATTACAAATAAATGTACGTCTTCCTGCGTGAGTACTTAGTAATGCATACTTAGGGATTACCTCATCAAAGCGTTTACTCCCTATATAATAAGTTTCTCGAATAGGTTCATCAATACCTGCTAATTGAGCTAATTCTTTTAGGTAGTCATTCATTCTTTGATTTGTGATAACAGGTAAGGCACGCCCTTTTTTATCTTGGTAATCTTTGTATTTATCTAATATTTTTTTACTATGTTCATTTAGTTCTATTGTTAGGCTATCATTAGTTTTCACTGTAGTTACTTCTATGAATTTATCCTTCACATCACTCTTTTTTAAGTTTTCTACATCCGAATAGCGTAAGCCAGTAAAACATTGAAACAAGAATACATCACGAACTTTTTCAAGGTAATTATTTTCTTTTGGAATTTCAAACTCTCTAAATAGTTTAAATTCTGATGGGGTCAAGAAAATAATTTTCTTTTGTGTAGTTTTTAACTTAGGTTTGAAGTTTTCAAAAAAAACATTTGTATTATATCCCTTCTTATTACTCCAACGCAAAAACCATTTTACAAAAGATATATTTTTTAAAACGGAAGAATTTTTCTGCTTCAATTCTTCTTGTAAATAATTAAGATATTCTACAAATTTCTCTTCAGTGAATTTCTCAAAAGTGAGTTCAGGGTCAAAGTTAAATAAATGATTTTTTATAACGTGAAGTTTCTTTTTAGTAGCCTCTGTCCACTGGTTAAAAGCTCCTTCTTCAGCCATAAAATCATCATAATATTGAAAAAAAGATTTCTCTAATACTACTTTCTTCTCTCTACCAATGTTAGAATTAAAAACAGATTGAAACTGCTCTTTATTTGGTACCACTTTCTGTACCTCAAAGTATTTGATTGTATCCTCGCAGGCTTGTTCAAAAAGTTGTAGTTTTCTATTGATAACACTGGCAGGAATTTTCTTCTTACCGTGTGTAGTGTTAGTTTTACAACGTTGAGTTTCGTTGCTCCACTTGTCTACTTCTATACGATAGCCCAAATTAAAGGCAACAATGTTACCTTCCCACTTTATACGATAGCGGGTACGAGCATCAGGTTTATCTTTTTCCTTATCTAATAGGAATTGACAATGATATTTTAAGTTCATTTTTGATTTTCCTTTATAGTTATCAAAATTGTTTTAGCTTTCCAGCTACTTTCTGTTTTTATGTATTGTATGCTACCTTCTATATTTAAGGTCTCATCTTTATTAACAAGTCTAAAAAGTCCTCCGTTAGGATAAAAATCTCCATTATTATCCATTACATCTAAAAAACTATTTTTAGCACTATTTAGAAAAGGCATAAGTTGAATTTGACCATTCTTTAAAAATTGTACTTCTCCTATAAATTTTATCGAATAATAGGAAATGTCGTTTTTCACCTTCTTAATTCCATCTTCTTTTTCAAATGAAGTTAGTTTGGCTTTTTCTCTACTTTCTTTAAAAATAATGTTAGCCAAATCTTCTTGTGCTTTTTCTGTGCTAACCTGAGAATAAGCTACAGCATTTAGTAAAAATACTAAAAATAGAAGTATTACATTTTGGAGTTTCATTTTTGAGTGTTTTTTAAAATTTCCAACAACATACTCATTTGTTCTTGACTTGTTTTAAGTCGTTCAGTGAGTTCTTTGTGTTGTTCTATTATTTTGGAAACATCTTCATTTGAAATAGAAATTGTTACATTCCCACCAGTAATATTATTACCAACAAAACCATTTTTTGATTTAACATTAGAATTGTCAATGACTACAGTACCTTTTTTTAACATTTCCCCCTCCCCTAATAACAACCATAATGGCTCTATTTCAGGATAAGACTTTAATATTTTAACTAAATTATCTGTCCCTACGCTTTTATTTTTATCTAAAAACCCATTAGAAAGTCCAACTTCTCTATAAAAAGAAAGTTTACTAATTCCTTTGTAATCAATAAATTGCAAAATTCTCTCAACCATAATGAAAATATTTTTAGTTTTTTTACTAATATTTCTTTTGTATTTAGCTTTTAATCTATATATTTGCACCCGAAATACAATTCCATTTAGATTTAAAATCCAATCACTAAATAATCGGCAAATATATAAATAAAAATGAAAGTAAGTAAAATTATCATCGAAAAAATTTTAAACGACAACAATTTTAGCATTGAATTGGCTAAAAGATTAGGCAACCAACAGCAGTCAGTATTAGGCTTGGCAAGAAGAAACAGTCGAAATTTAACTCTTTGGGAAGCGGTTCTATTTTACAAAGAACAAGGGTTCAGTGAAGAGCAAATCTTTCACGATTTAAACTCTGAAAAGGCTACACCTGTACAGACAGAACTAAGCAATTAAGGTTAGATTAAAAACAACAACTATCCAAAAATCAATTGTACAATGAATTTAGAAGCAAAACTACTCTTAAAGGTCATAATGTTCTTGTACAACAAGAATATAGATGTCGTTGGGGAGATTTACTCAGGTAAAATCTCTAACACAATGGTCGCTCATCTTATTGATAGAGCACAGAGAGCCCGTAATCAATACAAAAATAATGAATTAGGATGGATTGATTTTATTCGGCATCTTGACAGGGAAAACTGTCAAATATTAGCTGAATATGTGTTTAACAAAAAATAATGTCTTTATGAAAATAACACATAACACAGAAGTATCAGTAAGAGAGCAACTTATTGAAATACAATCAAAAATAGTAAATATATTAGCTTTCTTATCCTCCGACATAGAGGAAACAGAAACTATTGAAGTAAGTTCTTTTCCTAAAGATAAATCTTTAGAAAAGAAATACGTATATGGTTTAAAAGGCCTTGCATCCATATTGGGATGTTCTAAATCACACGCACAAAACATTAAAAATTCTGGAATATTAGATAAGGCTATTATTCAGAATGGACGCAAAATAATAGTTGATGTAGAAATGGCTATAACTCTATTTCAAAAACGTTATGAATAACTTAGACCCCGATACACCTTTGTTTAAACTTACCCTACAAGAACTAAAAGCTGAACTTATGGAAGAGATTCAGAATCAATTCTCTACTCTCTTCCCTAAGAAAAAATATGAGTATGGTATAAAAGGATTAGCTAAAATATTAGGTTGTTCACGTGCAAAAGCAAGTAAAATTAAAAACTCAGGTATCATAGATGAGGCTATATTTCAGAATGGAAAAATAATTGTTATTGATATAGAAAAAGCCTTAGAACTTTTGAATAAGAATAAAGAATAGCAATGGAATATCTCGAACTAATAAAGAAATATTGGAGTATGAATGAGGTATTTCCTCAAAGCTATTCTATTACTTGTATGTATCTTTTTCTATTAGAATCTTGGGACAAAAACAATAAAAAAGATTTCGAGATATCTGACTATGATATTTCAAAAAAACTGATAATAACAAGAGTTTCTGTTAGAAAAAACAGAAAAAAACTTAGAGATTTGGGACTCATTAACTATCAAATTCGCAAAGGTTTTCCCATATTATATAAAATCATTCCAGATTACGTCATTCGTAAAGGTAAAGAGGTAATTTCAGTTGCAAAAAAAGAAAAAGCTGCATCTAAGAGTACTGCAAAACAAGTTGTTTCAGTTATGCCTTCAGGTCAAGAAACCATTTCACAGTCAGTGCAAATGGCACGACCTACTATACCTGTTATTTTGCCTTCTGAGACTAAAGAAAAACAATTTTCTAAAATGTCTTCTAACATTCCTTCTATCGAAGAGTTTATAGCTTATGCTAAAACGTTAAGTATTTATAAGGAAGATTTAGAAGAACACTTAAAAATAAAATATGAAACTTGGAAAGAGAATGGATGGATAACAGGCTACAATAAGCCTATTGTAAATTGGAAACAAACTTTAAAAAACACTATGCCCTATTTAGCCTCAAACTCAAATAATCAGAATATTTTCAATGTACCTAAGCTCAATAGCATTCCTAAAATAAACAGACCTAAAGCAACTTACAATGAATGAAAATATCAATATAGATATAGAAAAATACGTACTCGGCAATCTTGTGAGTGAGTCTCAACTCATTGCACAATACTATAATATGCTGAGTGTTTATCTTTTTTCTGCACCACAACATCAAGCTATTTACGAAACTATTGTGCAAGTTTGGAAACAATACGGCACTGTGGATTTGATATTATTAGGAAAAGAATTTGAGAAAAAAAAGCTAAATTCATACACTGCTTATTGTATTGACTTGGCTACTTTTGCTATTTCATCAGCTAATATAGAGTATCATATAATGCTTTTAGTACAGGCTTCTGTAAAGCGTGATTTTGTCAATAAATTCTCTGTACTTCTCAGTATGGCTCAAAAAAAAGAAAATGATATATTTGACATACGCGATAAAGCCTTTGAATATTTCAATAACCTCTTTATTGATAAGTTTATTGAAAATAACCGTCAAGCACGTGAGTTTTCTGAATTAGTAGAGGCTGTACAAAAGAATTTTGAGAGTATTCATCAAGGGAAGCTCACAGGTTTACAAAGTTCTCTAACTATTATCAATAAAGTATTTGGAGGTTGGCAGAACTCTAATCTTACCATTGTTGCAGGTCGTCCTGGTATGGGAAAAACTACTTTCTTAGTACAACAAATTGTAGATATGGTCGTTCAAGGATATTCAGTAGGGGTATTTTCGTTGGAAATGTCGGCTGAACAAATTGCCTCTAAAATTATTACCAATTATACTGACATCCCTAATTCATCTATTCTTCGCAAAGGACTTAAAGACGAGGAGGTGTATCGCTATATCTCTCTGAAAGATAATCTTGCCCAAATGAAAATTCATATAGACGACACTTCATCCATTTCAATTGAAAATCTTAAAATGAAGGCAAAATCAATGGAACTCCGCTATCATATCAACATATTGTTTGTTGATTATCTACAACTCATCACCTATCCTAAAGCAGGTAATAGAGAGCAGGAGATTTCTTTTATCTCTCGAAGCTTAAAAGGGCTTGCAAAAGAACTCAATATCCCCGTGATAGCCCTTTCTCAACTCTCCCGTAATGTAGAACAACGTGCAGACAAGCGTCCTTTTCTTTCTGACCTAAGAGACTCAGGGGCTATTGAACAAGATGCCGATGAAGTGGTATTTCTTTATCGACCTGAATATTACGGTATTGACCATTGGGATAAGGAATACAACAACGAAAGTACCAAAAACGAGGTAGAAATCATTATATCCAAGAATAGACACGGAGGCATTCTCTCAGAGCGTTGTATTGTAAATATGGCAACATCAAAGTTTAGAAATTTGAAAAAAGATTTTAGTTCAATATAAAACAAATTAATACAATGAAAGTAGTAGTAGCATACAGTGGAGGAAAAGACAGTCAAGCCTCCTTAATATGGGCTGTAAATCAGTATGGAAAAGAGAATGTATTAGCTGTATTCTGTGATACAGGTTGGGAGCATTCTGTTACCTATCAGCATATAAAAAGTACAACAGCACTATTAGGAGTTGAACTTATCGTACTGAAATCAAAAAAATACGATGGATTGCTTGATTTAGCTATTAAGAAGAAGCGTTTTCCTTCTACAATGGCACGGTTTTGCACTTCAGAACTAAAAGCTATACCTATGATAGATTGGGTGCTATCTCAACAAGAACACTTGCTCATAATTCAAGGTATACGTGCCGCTGAAAGTAAATCACGTTCTTTGATGCAAGAGCATTGTCGTTACTTTAAGTACTATTTTACACCTATAAAAATAGACAAGAATGGAAAAACTGTGTTTCATACTTATCGCAAGAAAGATGTTATAGAATGGTGTAAGCAATACGATGACAGCTTATTGCGTCCAGTATTTCATTGGTCGGCACAACAAGTAATAGATTATATTCTTGCTAACGGACAAAGTCCTAATCCTCTATACTCAAAAGGAGCTCATAGAGTGGGGTGCTTTCCTTGTGTAATGACAAACAAATCAGAGCTCAAAGCAATGTGCCAACTTACTCCTGAATGGGTGGAAAAGGTAAACCAAGCTGAAATATTAGTTGGCACATCATTTTTTCCTCCTAACTACATTCCAAAACGCTACTGCTCTCTTGTTGATAAAAATGGAAAGCCTTATGCAAGTGTAACAGATGTAGTGAAATACCTTACTGAAGCCTCAGAAAATCTTTTTGAAAATGATGAGCTTTACAATCGCTCTTGTATGTCTTTTTACAGTGGGCTGTGTGAGTAGCTTAATGAAAAATTTTTTGCAAAAAGAAGCGGTATTTAAAATAAAATTGTATCTTTGAAAAATATTTTGGCTATTCACTATGAAATTTCACTTTCTAATTCTGTTATTAAGCTGTTTTTATGTTTTTTCACAAGAAAAAGAACAGCCTATTACTACGGCATTTCCGTTTTTACTTATAAGTCCTGATGCTATAGCCTCAGGAAGAGGAGATGTAGGAGGTGCTTCAAGTCCTGATGCTTTTTCACAGTATTGGAATTCGTCAAAGTATGTTTTTTCTCTGAAAAAATCAGGGATAGGAATGAGTTATACTCCTTACTTAAACAAGCTATCTCGTGATATTTTCTTAGCAAATATCAGCTATTACAGAAAAGGGAGCAGAAGTGCTTGGGGAAGCAGTCTTCGGTATTTTAGCATAGGAGAAGTACAACAAACTCAACTTTTCGGAAGTGAGATATACCGATTAGGGAACTTTTTACCGTCAGAATGGCTGTTAGACCTGTCATATAATCTAAAATTAAGTGAATATTACTCAATGGGAATTACAGCTCGTTACCTACATTCCAATTTGCGATTACCTACAGAAGAAAAAGCAACTGCCCAAGGGATAGCTTTTGATATTTCAGGTTACTATACTTCTGAAAAGCATCTTGTAGGTAATTATTTTGGAAGTTATTCATTAGGTTTCCAAATTTCCAACATAGGAAGCAAAATCAAATATGAGGACTTAGGACAATCGTTTTTTCTGCCTACTAATCTTAAAATCAGTGGGAGTTACACCCTATCAGTAGATAGTGAAAATGATATTTCTCTACTTGTAGAGCTGAACAAATTATTAGTTCCTTCTGATACACAAAAACACAAAAAGACTGATTTTTTAGAGGGTATTTTCACTTCGTTTACTGATGCCCCTAATGGTTTTTCAGAGGAGATACGAGAAATCACTTGGGCATTAGGCTTTGAGTACATTTACTTACAACAATGGAGCTTGCGCACAGGTTATTTCTATCAACACAAAAACAAGGGAGATAAAAAATACCTCACTATTGGTACAGGTTTTAGTGTGCCACATTGGCAATTAGATTTTTCTTACCTCTTTTCTACTGCTCAAACAGTTAATCCTTTGAGTAATTCTCTTAGAATTTCATTACAATACACTTTTTAATCATCAATAGGGTTTTTATACATCTGTAATGCTTCTGATGATTTTTTATCCCCAGGTAAGGTATAGGTAAGTTTGATGTAATAATCACCTTTTCTCATAGGCGTGAAAGTATTCTTTAAAAATTGGCGGGCTGGACTTGAAAAAGGTACTATCCCTTTACTTACATCATTAGAAATTTGGCTGATAATATCTACAAAATCCGTTTTATAAGCTAATGCTAAATCATATTGATACGGAAAGTAATTATCTACTCCTTGCGAGAAAATTTCATTCTGTACATTGGTTAAATACTTATTATCAATAGAAATTGCTTTTGAAGGTATTTGCCCCCATTCTTTAGTATCTCTTCTTAATTGATATTTTCCTGCAATAGGCAATTGGCTATAGAAAGTAGGATTTATGTATTGCTTAAAATAAGCATCTTGTAGAGTAGCCTCCACTGCAATTAGAGGTTTTTTCTTAGAATACTCATTCCCCACAAGGTCTACTGTTTCAAAAGGTTCTGATTTTTGAAGGTTATTAGCGAGAGAGATTACATCAGAGTAATGAATTATAAAATTGTAATGAGACACTTTGATAGCTTTTATCTTCTCATTAAACGTTTTATACTTGCTGGTACTAAAATCATACGCCAATCGCTCTATCTCACCCTCTTTACTTAACGATTGCGCTTGTTTTTGTAAGACTTCATAATCATTCCCCTCTTCCTGTGTTCTCTTCACATTTTCAGTAACTTCGCCTTTTTTATCTTTTGTATTAGTCTTTACAGGTTTACTAAAAAAGCTAACTTTATAAGCTGACTTTGTTTGTAGCTTAGGCATCGCAAAAGTAATCTCATTAGCCTTATTATCATAAATAAACGCTACTTCTTGTGCTTTATGAGTTTGATTATCTACAATTTTAACTCCGTTTTCCCATTGATTACCTTCAAATAGATAATCTTGCCCTTGCTTGAGTTTTACATATCCTTGTTCAAATTCGTCTTTTAAGAAAAACTTTTGTGATACAACGGGGTAGGCATATTCTATATTTTGTAATGGAATATAATTAGGAGCTGTACCTGTTGTAAAAGTACGTTCTTCATATTCTTTAGCTACTTGTCCGTTTTGGGTAATAGTCTTGAATATGCCTCCCTCTTGTTTTTGGAAGATTACTTCTACCTGTACTTTAAATTTCTTTTTAGGAGGTAAAATATCTTCAGGGATAAAGTTAGCTCTATCTTTCAAGTGCGACCACTCTAATCTGCCTTTAACTTCTTGATTTTGTTCGTCAAGGACTTTGAATTTTTCAAGAACTACTCGATAAGTGCTTTTACCGTTATCCTCTGGAATTTCAAAAGCTTCATTTACTTTCATTGAAAAAGTAGCCTGAGGTACAGCAAATACATCTACCTCATTACTATTGTTTTTAGGAGACACATCAGCAATGAGTTTCATACCTTCAAAAGCACCACCCGCCACTCCAAAGTCACATTGTTCACCAATAGTTACTTTAAAATTGAACTTTCCTTTGATAAGTCCGCCTAACACATTCATTTCACCTCCTACATAACCTCTCAACCACACAGGATTAGGCAACTTAGCTTGCATTAGCACGGCAGCTCCTGCTGAAATGATAGGAACTCGCATATTGATAAAAAGCAACTTTACACGTACCCCCAGTTCACCTTGCAAATAAGCGTACGATTGTCCATTAGCATACCAACCATCTATACCTACTTGCCCGCCTGTATTTCTACACGATGCTTCACCATAGTTCTTAAGCATTATATCAAAACCAACGCCTGCTTTAAAATTAGCATAGAAAATTAAAAATGACAAATCGCCTGTATCTATACTCAAGTCAGCACCAAAGGCAAAACCTCCTGCATTGGCTAAAGCGTTTTCATCGCGCATATAATTGAGCTCCTGCACTTCTACCCCTAAGAGGCTCGCTACATTGGCAGGAGGCGGTGGAGAAGCCGGTAATTTTGTGCCCGCCATAAGGTAAGAGCCCGTTTTGAGCGAAACACCTGCTACCCCCATTTTTATACCTACCCTATCATCGGGTGTGCCAATGTGCAGATACCAATCATTAGGGTCTTTATGAAAGACAGCCCAACCTGCTCTACCCCCTTCACCCACGCCTGAGATGAATCCTGCATTGATATACACATCCAAAGTGCCGTGTGTAGTTTGATTGGCTATATCAAACTGAATAGCTGTTTTGAATTGGATAGTAGCTTTATTATCAGGGGTTGTAGGTATGGCTTTTTCAGCAAGAGGTAAGAAACGTTTTTCAAAACTGCTCCGTTTGTCGTTATTAGTTTCTAATCCTAAGAAAGCTGCTTTATTTTCTAAACTTCCCGATACTTTTGAAACTAAATTCTGTACATTTTCTATTCCAGGTATATCAGCTAAGACATTTCCTTTGCCATAGATAGCCGCAAAATCTAACCCTCCATTTTTGTTGAATAACATCTCAAAAGCAGCTTCGCCGTTGAAAGCCTTGTCTGAACCTATTGCAAAACTCACTAATGCTTTTAGACCTAATCCACCTTCTTGATAAGGCTCATAAGTAAGCCCTGAGGGAGAAAATTCAGCAGGGTCAGCAAGTGCATTTCGTTTCATATTGTAATAAGCTCCGCCACCAAAACCATTGATAAAATAGCCCGTTGAAATTTTGGCACTGGCATCAAAATACCAATATCTAAATTCTTTTTTTCCGAAAATAGCTTTGGCTTTTACCTCACAAGCTCCTTTAATAGCTACTTTTAAATCAGCATTAAATCCGTTGCCATATACAGGGTGATTTTCAAGTAAATCAAGTCTGCCATCCATAGAAAATCCACAAAAAGAACCTTTAATGGCTATAGCAGAAAGGTCTAAGCCTTTGAATTTATAGTTGTAAGTGTGATTTTCAGAGGTTAGTTCTCCTAAAATACCTATATTAGCTCGTGCAGATAGCTCACTTTTATCCATTAGGTTCAGTGCTACATCAAAATACACATCGGCACGATTATCAGAAGTTTTCACTTCTATACCTTTGATACTTACAGGAAAGTTGCTAAAGGAGACCTCATTTTTATAGCCCATACTCCCCACTGAAATCATAGGAGAGACTGTTTGTAATCTCAAATTTTCAAAAGTAATTCCCTTAAAATCTACAGTTTTGCTCGCCTCCTGATTTTCCTGTGTTTCTTTTTCTGCAGTTTTGTTGGCTGCAAAGTTTATATTACCGTGTAGAACAGCTTTAGGGAGAAAACGATTGTTTTCTACTTTGAGCTCTATGGAACTATTTTTATAAAGAGCGGCTTTTGCCTGCCAAAGGTCAAATTGTATTTCATCAGTTGTTATTACATTCAAGCTGTATCTTTCCTCTGAAATCAATCCATCATATTGTAAGCCTAATTGTTCAATATCTTCGCTCTTAGAAGTGTTAGTAATAGGCAACAGTATTTTTCCATTAAAATTAGCTTTTACAAACTCACCCGTTTCTATTTGTACCTCAATATGGTCTAATGAGTACGCCCAAGCGTTATTTTTGTCAGTAATACCTTCTTTTAGGGGGAATATATTCTCTCCTGAAAAGATACCAGAAACACCGAATTTATCGATAATAAGCCCTTTAGCCGAAAACTCAATGCGCTTTCCACTTTCAGCAGTTGATTTTGTTTTGAACTCAGAAGGAAGTCCTATTGAAAACTCATCAATATACACTCCTTTCCAACTCTCTTGTGCAGGAAACAAAAGTCCCTTGGTATTGTACACATTAGGAAAAACAACAGAAGGGTCGTTCTTTATATCGCTTACATCAAGTACAGCTTTTGATACTAAAAACTGAAAATTGCCATTGTAGTCTGTTCCATTTTGTTTTTTAGCTAATACAAAAGGAGAAAGAGATACGTTCATTATCAAGTCATTCCAAGCCGATGCTGTAATGCTAAAATCACCTCTTACTCTGTTAGGAGCTTCTATAACACGCCCGTTGGACAAAGTTACTGCTACAGTTTGTTTGGCTTCATTTACCATTCCGTTTTCTATAGGAAGAATGAGCTCTCTTGAAAATTCGACAGCTCCCGAAAGGCGAAATTCTTTAAAACCATCACAGTCGATTACAGCATAAGTCAAATCTTCACTTTGTCCTGTTTCTTTGTTAAACCCTCCATAGAGGGTAAGTTGCCAAGCATCTTTATGGATAGGAATGTCTATATCTCCCAGCAAAGCCAATTTGGCATCTCCTATGATACCCCCACTATGAGAGAGTTTGATGTTGTTTGCACCAAAAAATAGAGAAATAGGGCGACCATCATCCCCTTTTTGAGGAATATCTACTTTGGCAAACACTTGTAACTCGGTATAATCAGAGTGCAGTGTAGCCTTTATAATACCTATTGAATAAGTAGCGTTATCCGCAGCATTCTCACCTCTCTTACGCGTTTTTATACCGATGGGCAAAGAGGTAATATTCTGTAAAGACAAATTATCTACCCACAATTCCTTCCTTTCTATTTTCTGCATTTGTTGTGCAGCATATTCAGGAGTAAGTTCATTGTTATCAGTATTTTGCCCTAAGAGAGAAGAACTCCAAAGAGTGAGAAAAACAAAAGGTATGGATAAAAATATATTTCGCATTGTATGTTATTTTTTAAGGTGAAACTATTTTAAAAGCTATAGCTATAATTTATATTAAGCGTTATATCCTCAGCAGATTTTTGTTGTGAGTGCCTAAACATCTGCATTCCATAGAATGAAAAATTGTGTTTTTCAAGTAGTACATACGACACATTGCACTTGATACCTAAAACACTATTTCCAAAAGTGTCATTTGTTCGATTATAAAGCGTTCCTAAACTTGTATTGAGCTTATTTTCAAAGAATTTTTTGGCGATTGTAACACTCCCACCGTAAAAATCGGTTATCTCTCTCCCTACTTTGTTTTGAGTGTAGTTGGCAGAAGTATTCACATTCATTTGCAGAGATGAAAAGCTAATGGTATGAGCAGCATTGTAATTCTGCACCAAACTAGCTTGTCCTCTGCCGATAATACCTCCTTGTTCATTTGCTTGTCCTGCAATAGAGTAGTTGAAATTCACATTTTGACTTTTATCTTTTCCAAAAACATAATTCATATTCACATTTCCGTTTTGAGAAAGCTGGCGATAAGTAAGTGTATCGGCAGGATTCATATTCGGGGTGTTGATATAGTCGAACTCGTTTAAACGGCGGTTAGTAGTGGATGTAAAATTAGAGTATGAACCTGATACATTTAGTTTTTCTGAAACCTTTGCATTCAAATTTGCACTTCCTACCAGTCTCACAGAGGTTTGATTTTTCTGTTCTTTTAAATTGTCGCGTTGGTATCCCAATTGAGTGGCTATACTTATACGATCTTTAAAAAACGGACGGGCAAATGTAAGAGAAATATTCTCTAAATCATTATTGAAATACATAGCTCCAAAAGTACGATAAGTAGGATCAATATTCTCATATACAATTCCTACATTTGCTTTTCCTATCAGATAGTTTAAACGAGCATCAAAAGCCCTACTTTTGGAGGAGGAAAGCAAATAGTCTAACGAATTATCCTCAGTTTTATGAGGGGTCTTTTCCTGAATGATAGAAAGCGCATATTGTACTTCTAAGCTCAAGTTTTTTACAAAAGTTGTGGCAAATTTTAACGCATTAGCATAATTAGACTTGGGAGAAATATCAGTAGGATGTTCCAATGAATTTTTAACGTCCCAAGCGTATAAGCTACTAAATTCTATCTTATATTTTTCTTTGTCAAAATTAAGCTTCATAGCTGAACCATATCTCTCAAAAACAGCTGCTTGACCTATATTTTTATCTTCTTCTACTGCTTTGAGCAAGCGCCCTCCCATTGTGCTAAATTTCAATGCTCCTTTAGGCGTTAATTCTACCCCTACCCCACGGAAAGGGTGACCATTGAGCGTATAGGGAGAATAAGTGAGGGTGTGGTCGCCTAAGTACAATTTTATCCATTTGTACTTAGGAGCAATACTAAATCTATTAAAGTCAAAAGGGACTTTATAGTTCAGAGCATTTCCTTGATTGGTAATAGAGTAACTCACTGGCATTGAAAATGTAAGAAAGCTAAAATTCAAACTTCCTGTAAGCATATAAGTAAAGGTACTTTTTTCAGCAGAAGAATTAAAAAACATAGCATCAGCATTGACGCCTCCACTTACTCTAAACTTTGTATCTTTAGTCATTGCTTCTATGTCTAAATCTTGAGCATTGGTACCAAAAGATATACACAAAAGTCCTCCCAAAAGCATATACTTTAATAATAGTTTCATTATCTATTTATTTTTGAACTTTTATATCACACAAAATATAGGAATTTTCTGCACCCTTACTTACAAATTGTTTTATTTTGATAGCTCCCTTTCTACCATCGTGGGTTTGAAATAACACTATTCGAGGTAATGTATTTGTAAATGCTTGTGCTCCTGCTGCCGAATGTGTAATAGAAAGTGCACGTAAAGGGCTATCATTTGTCATTGCATTGAATTCTTCTTCAGTGAAATTGATCCCGCAATTGCATATTTCTTGTGAATTGACAAAAACAGTAGTTTTTGCTCCTGTAATAGGAAAGAAAGCATATTTTTGTGCCTCAGTTGGAGATACAAATTTATTGCTTGAAAAAGTAGGGCTACCTCCTTGAAAAACTATATCTATCAAAGGGGCATTTTCAGCGGTAATATCTTTAGAGAAAAAAGATTTCTTCAGTTTTGTGGAATAGAAAGCTGCTACTTTTTCGCTGTTATGAGCATAATTAATTCCTAATTTTACATTTTCTAATACATAAATACCAGTATCAGGATATACTGTAATTTGTTTCTGTAAAGTTTGAGTTGTTTTACCATTAGAGGCTACAAGTATTATAGTATAAGTACCAGCATTAGTATAGGTTACTTTAGGATTTACTTCAGTAGAAGTGTTAGGAACACCCCCTTGGAACGTCCATTGGTATGAAATAGCATTTTCAGTTTTATTTTGCAAGGTGATATTTACAGGCACTTGTAAATCCTCATCCTCAATAGGTATCTGCCAAGAAAAAGCAGGTTTAATAGCAGGTTTTACCTCTACAAAATCTGAAAAAGTTTGACGATCATACCCATTAGAAACTTCTAAAGTTATTTCGTGTTTGCCTTCTGTAGAAAAAACCACAGAAGGAGGTGTTTTCCCTTCAAAAGTTTCAGGGATACCTCCTTTAAAAAGCCATTTATGAGTGAGGTTCTCTCCCTGAGTAGTATTAGTAAACTTCACTGTTACAGGAGGATAGCTATTCATTACAATCTCTTTTGTAAAGCTTGCTTTTTTGATAGCATCTTTTATTGTGATAGTTTGCTCTTGAGTATCTGATTCTTTATACTCGTTAGTAACTGTTAGCTTTACTTTGTATGAGCCGTGTTGTGTATAGAGCACTTCAGGAGATTTTTCAGTAGAGGTATTAGGCGTACCACTTTCGAACTCCCACTGGTAATGCTCTCCCCCTGAAGAGGTGTTATTCATCTTTACATAAACGGGTACTGATTCATCACCATTTCTAAAACTCATTTGAAAAGAAGCCTTTACAGGGATCTCTGTCTCTTGATAACAAGAAACTACTGCAAAAGCTATTAAGCAAATGATAAAATATCGATATAAACTCATCGTTATTATTTTTTTGATTTTATTTGTTATTTCTTTTGTTCGTCCTAAAATTATTAGTTAGTCCGTAGATTTTCAAAGAAGTATTAAGCTACTTTCTTTGTTTATCGCATATCTTTAGCCTTTGTTCTTAAGACTTATCACTGTAATCTTATTTTAGGACAATACACTTCTTTAAAAGCTTGTTTTACTTCATTTATATTAGCTTTATTACTGTTAATCACATAAGCTAAATCTTCTATTTTGTTAACTCCTTGTAAATAACTTTCAAATTGCTTGATAAATCCTTTATCATTAGCTATTTTACTCCAAGTTTCGCTGTTATAGCTTTTAAATTCCTCATATAAAGGTTTTTGTCCTTCCCTAAACTTCACGTCATAACGGCAGTTGGCACAGATATCATCTAAACCTTTTTCAAACTTCATATCTATATGCTCAATGTTTTCAGGCGTATATTTCTTAGGGTTTTTCTATGTTTTTAAATGAAGTAAAAGTAATAAAATTAGTATGATAAAACAAGAACTATTCTTCACGTTCAAAAATATGCAACGTATGATTACTATCTAAGATATACACCTTATTTTCTGAGACTTTTAGGTCTCTAAGGCGAGTAAAACTATCATCTCTTTCCACTACAGCAATAGGCTCTGAAACATAGATAATCTCCTTGGTATTGATGTCTAAAACACCAAATTGTAATTCTTTGTCATTATAAAAATACAATAAATCTCCTTGTAAACTTGTATTTCCATTAACCCCATATTTTTTCAAGTTCATTTTTTCCATTTTATCCCACATCCCATATAGCATAGGAGTTACTTTTTCTTTATTGAGGTCTATTTCAAAAAATCTGTCAGCTATTAAACCGATAATTATTCCTTTTTTATCATCCAAAATAAATTTTGCACGATAAAAAATGTAAAACTCTTCACTATCTACATAACTATCGACTTTGCCTAATAAATTCCCCTTGGGTATCCCTAGAATACGATGTTTTAATTCCCCAGTTTGAATATCTAAACCAATAAATCCACCTCTTTCTATATAAACCCAAAGAATATTGTTATATATTCCTACAAATTGTTCTACTTCATAGTCAAATTCTTCATCTGTACTATAATCTTTACCTTTACCAAGAGAAGCAAGAGGAAACTCCCAAAGGAATTGACCTGATAAGAAGTTAATTGTTTGAATTTTATTCTCCTTTTCAAAAAATAAGAGCTCATCAAAAATATAAGATGATAGCATTTTGCCTCTCAGTAGCTCTAAATCATTATACATTAATCTTTTTGATACTCTATCATAATAGATAAAGGAGCTATCAGAAAAATAGTAATAAAAATTTCTTTCTTCAAAAGTGTTTATAACTTTTCCTTGATAATTTAAAAAAGTATTGACACTCCTATTAGTAAACACATTAAAAAAAGAAGGGTTAAAATCAATTCCCCAATAAGGAAAAGAAATAGGGATGTTAACCTCTTTGCCAGTGACTTTTACGACATCATCTGAAACAAAAAAGCAATTATTATCTATAATCTTCCAACTATCTATATTAGGGAAATTTTCTATATTTTGATATTTCATTAGTTTGTTTTTATAAAATTATATATTGGGTTATTGATATCCTCAGCTTTATCTAAGAAATCAGAGGCATTGTCTATGTCCTTACCAAATAGTTTTCTTATTTTTTCAATTCCTAGCCCACCTTTTTTAGGTAATCTAAAAAGATTATCAGCTTCTTTTTTAAACAATTCTTTAAAAGCTTGTTTTACTTCATTTATATTAGCTTTATTACTGTTGATCACATAAGCTAAATCTTCTATTTTTTCAATACCTTCTGTGTTCAAGTAGCTTTTAAACTGTTGAATAAATCCTTTATCATTAGCTATTTTACTCCAAGTTTCAGTATTATAGCTTTTAAATTCCTCATATAAAGGTTTTTGTCCTTCCCTAAACTTCACATCATAACGGCAGTTGGCACAGA